>JBAWVO010000069.1:0-24826 GCA_037147235.1 Planctomycetota bacterium
CCATCAAAACGACCAATAGGAATTTGTTCAAGTTATTTTTGCGCGGTCGCTTAGGCCGTGCGATTGACAGTTCGGACCAGGTGCTTGCCGCGGTGCTGCACAAGGCGAAACTCTGGCAGCGCATTAATCCAAAGCCCGTGAATGAGCGGCAGCGGCTTGTCATCAACCGCCTGTTAAACGACTTCAAGGGGTATCTCACAACCTCGAAATATGCGAAGCTTGCCAAGTGCTCATCGGATACCGCCCTTCGCGATATCCGAGAACTGCTCAGCCGAGGCATCCTTGTGCAAAACCCCAGCGGTGGGCGAAGTACAAGCTATCGACTTGCGGAGCCTGACAGCATCACCGCTGATCGGCAAATGCCGAATGATACAAAGGGGGGGCGGGAGTCTTTGTTACTCTCATTTAAGACTCCCGACCTGGTGGGTGAAGCTCAGTGGCTGGCCTGCGTATACCCTGTCAACGCTTTACCCGTCATGTTACCATGACGGGCGCATGAATCGAGGCCAGGATGGCTTGCTCTAGCTCTTTCCCGTACGGCTCTTTCATCCGTTACTCCTTGCCGGTTTTGGCCGGCGCACCCAGACCCATTTGGTTTCCTCGATTAGGACAAAATTTCAAGAATTGCTATTGACAAATGCACTATGGAACCGATAATGTCCTAAGGACATTATCGGTTCCATAGCAGTACATTACTACTCCGGCGACCGTCTTGAAGCCACTCCTCTTGTGGCTGGCTAAAATTATTCTGAGGCAGGGCTTGACTTCTTGATAGAAGCGTGGTATGCTATAAGCATCGTCCTTAGGACGATGCTTATAGCACACCGCAATATATCATGCCGAGAACCACAATAGCGTCCCAAGTTCTTGAATATCTGGCCCAGGAACGCCGAATAATCGCGGCTGACTGGCGATTCCACGTTATGTACATGCGCATGGCCCGAACGCACGGCTATGCTCTGCCGGATATAGTCAAACTGAATCACCTAATTAAGGCACTTCATTCCGCGCGCGACATTGCGCCCATTGCCGGGATCTCTGGCGTTTTTCGGATCACCGTCCCCTACGCCTCGGTTCTTCCGTCGCCCCAGGAAGTCATCATTCAAGAGGCGAATCCAATTGCCGTCTTCAGCCATTTTACTGCGGCGGCGTACCACGACCTCACCAACGAGATACCCAATACCATTCACCTGTCTCACTTCAGGACTAGCTCCAGCCGCTTGCCGTTGGGAACAACACCGGAAGACTGGACCGATATCCCCGAACCCCGACGAAGAACCCCCGAAGCAATCGATGGCGCGCAAATCCAGTGGTTTCAAACAAAGGCAGAGTGGGATTTTGGACACGTTGTTGGATATGTGCAGGGCAACCCAATATACATTACCGATCTAGAACGAACGCTACTCGACATTCTTCGCTTCCCAGACAGGAGCGGAGGTGCCATGCAAGTTCTGCGCATGTGGAAGCGTGCCGCCCCGAGATTGCGACTTGACTTACTAATCGACTATGCGGGGCGATTCGACCAGACTTTGCTCCGGCAGAGAGTCGGTTTCATCCTCGAACATCTCCGATTGACTCACCCAATTCTACAAGATTGGGCCAAGAACAGCGTTCGGGGCAGTTCAGCAAAGCTCATTGCCAATGCTGATTTCTCCCCAACCTTCTCCGAACGCTGGAACCTCTCAATCAACATTCCGGATACCATCCTCTCCGAACTCCAGGATGACTTATGAATGGTCAATCGTTGTATCCAACGTCACTGGAAAGTATCGCTCAATGGAGTCGAGACAATGGACATCTTAGCAGAAAAACTCCGCTCGCTTCTCCAGCAAAAGCCCCGTAACAGATACCGCAGTCAAGACGTTTACGATATTGCCGAATACGTGCGCAAGTCTGCTATCGACCGCAGAAAGATCGCAACCTACTTGCAACAGAAGTCACGTATTCGCGGCATTGAGGCACGCAAATCTTCGTTTGACGACGAGATCCGCGACATGGCTGCAAAGGAGTACGAGCAGCGTATTCGGGAAGAAGCTCCCCGCGACTTCATTCCATTCGATGAAGCTTGGCAGGATGTGTTGTCCCTCGTCCAGTCTCTCGATATTCCAGATTAGTCGGCACAGATCGACCCCAGAGAAAGGCCCTCCCGCTACGGTGCCCTGGAGAATGTCCCGCCAAATGAGGTTGACACACTCGGCAAACGATCATGTGGTATAGGGTATCCGTGCTGGTGCCCCACTCGTCTCCGGTGAGGTTGGCACAGGCAGTCGGCGAGGGTTTGCGGGGTGTAGATGCTGTGCTGGTGCCCCACTCGTCTCCGGTGAGGTTGGCACCCGCCAAGACAGCAAACTGCTGATGCCAGTACATGTGCTGGTGCCCCACTCGTCTCCGGTGAGGTTGGCACTTTGCCGCCACGCATGACTTGGTACGGACGGCCCAGGTGCTGGTGCCCCACTCGTCTCCGGTGAGGTTGGCACGCCCATCGCCACGGTACGAACACCGGCCTGATAATTGTGCTGGTGCCCCACTCGTCTCCGGTGAGGTTGGCACGCCAGCAGCTTGGGTACGGCGGCAGTAATTATCGTGTGCTGGTGCCCCACTCGTCTCCGGTGAGGTTGGCACTCGTTGTCCATGTGGACTGTTCAGGCAGTACGACGAGCTTGTGCTGGTGCCCCACTCGTCTCCGGTGAGGTTGGCACCCGCTGGCGGGGAGGGGAGAAAATGAGAGATATGAGTGCTGGTGCCCCACTCGTCTCCGGTGAGGTTGGCACGGTTGGCGAACGGCATCATCGGAACACTTTGCCGTGTGCTGGTGCCCCACTCGTCTCCGGTGAGGTTGGCACTTTAGCAACTTGCCATAAAGGCCCGTAAGCCGCTGGTGCTGGTGCCCCACTCGTCTCCGGTGAGGTTGGCACTCGGAACTTGGCGGGCAGCTCGTCCGGCGGGGTGAGTGCTGGTGCCCCACTCGTCTCCGGTGAGGTTGGCACTTTTTTCTCCGGCCTGCTTTTGTACTTCTTTTTTTGCGTGCTGGTGCCCCACTCGTCTCCGGTGAGGTTGGCACGCCCCGCCTGTTGTCGAGGCGATTGAACTAGCCACGTGCTGGTGCCCCACTCGTCTCCGGTGAGGTTGGCACAACCAATCCACAGCCGCTTTTTAACCTACTCGATAAGGTGCTGGTGCCCCACTCGTCTCCGGTGAGGTTGGCACGTACGGAAGCGGAGGTATCGGCAAGACAAAGCTGGGTGCTGGTGCCCCACTCGTCTCCGGTGAGGTTGGCACTCAACAGCACCTTGGGTGTCGTGAGGCAGCAGGGAGTGCTGGTGCCCCACTCGTCTCCGGTGAGGTTGGCACAGGTGTATCTCTAAAGTCTTTTCTGGCAACCGGTTAAGGTAGGCCAATTCAAGCAACTGCAAAAATCAGGTTTCAAAGTCTCCAAAATCTCTTCCGCAGGTTCCTTCTGTCACTGCAACTCATTGTGGCTACAAGTTTTGCAACTATTCATGTACCGCCACCGCTGAAATTAGGCACAGCGGTCTTCGCAACTTGTTTTGCCGTCAGGTCTTCGGGCTGAGTTCCGGTGCTATATTCCGAATTCGCCCTCGCCCACTCGTCAATACTTGATTTACCTCATTCTTGATCCGGTCTCGGTGAGCAATGTGGTGGGCCTTGCCCAACCAGCGGCCGGCGTGATTGTAGAAACTCACTTTCTTACCGACAGTCACGGTTGCCCCGTGCTGTTTCTCGGTCAGGCCCACCATCACGAACCCATTGGAATCGGCTACCAACTTGGCGAACAACTTGCCGGTCTGGCTCTTGATAAAAGCGTTTTCTCGCTTGCCTGTCGAGACTGGAATCAGAAATTCTGTCTCGCTGATCTTCACTGCGCGAAGCTGGCTCAGGACACTGTGGCGGGTGAAGAATCGTTCCGCGATTCTCATGGATGCGTTTGTGTTCGCGTCGGTGCGGCAGAGTCCCTTCTCCCAGAAGTATAAGTTCTCGTGGTCGCGGAATCCAAAGTCGCCTGTAGGGGCAAGCTGGCTCGTGTGACGAGGATCGACCTCGGCCATCGCGATCCCGACCTCTGACAGGGCCTCCTCAAGTTTCTCGATGACCTTTGCTGGGGCGAAGAGGTTCCAGCGATAGTTATCGTAATGATCCATGATCCGGCCCTCAATATCCGGTATCCCAAAATCCTCCACGATCACGATTTGGACACGGTGTTGCTGTGCCTTCTCGACGATCGCGCGGACTAGCTTATTGGTGAGATCGCGCCGCAGACCATTGAAGTGACGAATGTGGGCCGCGAGGAACTCGGTGGGGTGACGCTTGTAATCCACGCCCTCGGCCAATTGAAACTGGCCGGGGCAGACTTCCACGATCTTTCCCTTTTCAAGCAAGCGGAGCAGGGCCGCCTTGCCACAGGGGGCGAACTGGCGGCGGCCGGTTTTGACGACCGACTCGACGTGTTCATCGCTGACACGGGTGCGCCCTTCGCCGGTCAGGGCCAGAACGTAGTCCTCGGCGGTCCAAGAGTAATAGGTCCAGGACTTGGCCAGACTTTGCCACCGCTTGACTGCCCCGAGCACCTGCACGGTCTCGGCACAAATCCCTTCCCAGGATGCCCCCTTCTTGTCCGGGCGGTCCCGCAGGGCGAACTCGCTGATCGACTTTTCCAGCTTCGACTTGATCTCACTGAACTTGCGGTGGATTTCGTCCTTGCGGGCGAAGTCGTCGGCACAGTGCTCGATGCCGAGCCGCTCGACATGCTCAAGCAGTTTTTCTTTCTCCAACTTGTTGAGTCCCACGCCACCCCGCAAGTTCTTGCTGAGGCGAATATACTTGGCCAGGAAGTAACCGGCTTCCGTATTCTTATAGAGGCCGTCCCGGAGCGACTTGGAGCCGCACCGGCCAATCTTGCCGTGTTCCGTGAAGGCGGCCGTGCTGCCGCCAAAGACCCCGCAGTCTCCCGGCAGGCCGGTGTCGATTATTGAATAGTCGGCCAGCGTGGTGACGCCGAGATCAATCGACATGGCCTTGACGGCCGGCGGCGTGTCCGTCCGGCTGGTGCTGGAATAGTAGGCCCGCGCGTCGCAGATTTCTTTCGGAATCTCAGTCTTGTTAATCCCCACTGCCAGACTCAGATAGTAGTTGCCGTTCTTCTTGAGCAGCTTCGGTTCCTTGATGATGCCGACCAGCGGCGTCTTGCCCCGTTTGAAGGAAATCTGGAACCCGTTGACCTTGCCTTTACCATCCTTGACGGGCGCGATCTCGGGGTTCTGGAAATACTTGCTCCGCCGCAGGCGCGGGGTAATATCCCCGCCCGGCAAGTGGAGCGTGGCCGCGATCTGACCCTTCACCACGGTGAGCGTGATTGAATAGCCGTTGCCGGTCAGCCCGAAGGGGAATTGCAAAGGCGAGGTCTCGGCATCGCACACGGTCACGCGGGCATCAACCTTCTTCCGCAGGTATTCCGCCTCGGCCAGATAGACCCGCCCTAACTCCTCAAAGTCGCCTTGCAGGTCAGGGTATTGTGTCAGCAAGCTCAAGACGGGTTGGTAGTCTGCGTCTTTCCCTTCGACTGCACGCAGTACGCGCCCGCTGATTTTGTAACCCTCCTGCTTGAAGAGTTGGTCGGCGAATTGCTTGAATTGTGGATAGGCGGTTGGGTCCACTTCGCCAAGGCCCTTCTCGAATGTCACGCGCAACTCCTCCTTGACGGTCTTGCAGGCCCAGTCCCGGTCTCGCCAGCTTTTCAGCCGGCCGGTGATTCCCACGAGGATGCCCAGCAACTTGTTCTTGTCGATTCCACGGGAGTCCAAGGGGAGGAGGCCGAGTTCGCGGAGTTGTAGACCGGCGGACATGCTCGGTCGGTTCTTGCCAGCCAAGGCCAGCTTGCCGAAACCCTCCAGGTTGCCTGACTTAAAATACTTCTGACAGATTTTCGGCGACAGGATTTGGTATTTCTGGGGTAGTGCGGTGAGTACCTTCTTCAACTGAGCCCAGGTCTTCTTTCCTACCAGGCCTTTTTGACCCTTGACTTTCTGGCCGCAAAGTGCTGTTTTGAGTTCCTGATACTGCTTGATCTTGTTGGTGCAGTTACCACTCATGCTGTCCTTCTCAAAGAACATCGAATAGCAATTCTCCGAGTGCAGCCACGAGGGGTCATCCGATCCAGGGCCTTTGTCCACGGGCAGGATTCCATTGGCGAATTGGAAGTACAGATCAGCCAGTTCTGGCGGGAGGACAATCGAGTTGTCCACCGGGCGACCGAGGGCCGCGAGGAAGAACTTGGTGAGGTAGCTCCCCATCTCGTTCGAGTCGCGGTGCAAGTCGATAAGCTCTTGCTGGGGGAGGTCGATAAGCAGGTGGCTGGTCTTGTAGGTGGTGTTGCTCATTGTTACTGCGGTCGAATGCGGGATTTGAGAGAACAACCGTCTTCGCGTCGGCTTCCCAGTGCAAGCTTTTTAAGGAGTTCTGTGAACACTGTGAAAGACCTTCAACATGCGGATAGGGATGTCCAAAACTTCTAGCGGGTCTGGCCCCGGAATCTTTCCAAGTCGGCGAGCGTAGAGGCTGTCTGCAAGCTGAAGATTGCGCTGGAAATCAACCGGTTCGGAGGCGATGAGTTGCTCCTCGAACTTGTGAAACACGTCAGTAGCGATGAATTGTCCATGATTGCGATCAATACTTTCTCGTTCGCATCCGCCCCTGTACGCGCCCCGGCAGCCCTTGAATACGCAAGAAACCCTCGGCGTCGGTTTGGTTGTACGAGCCGCCGCCTTCCATCGTGGCGATGCCTTCGTCATACAAGTTGTTGGGGCTGCTGCGGCCGGCCACGTCAAGGTTGCCCTTGTAAAGATTGAGCACGACCTCGCCGGTGACCGGCTCCTGGGCCTGACGAATCAAGGCCATCAGGGCGTCCAGCTTGGCGTGATACCAGAACCCGTAGTAAACCATCTCGGCCACTTCCGGTGCCAGTCGGTCGCGGAGGTGCATCAGGTCGCGGTCCATCGTCAGTTGCTCGACCAGTCGGTGGGCTGTGTAGAGGATCGTCATGCCGGGGGCCTCATAGACGCCACGACTCTTCATGCCCACGAAACGATTCTCGACCATGTCGATCCGGCCGACGCCGTTGCGTCCGCCGATCTGATTCAACTCGGCGACAATCTGGAAGGCACTGAGCCGCTGGCCGTTCACGCTTACGGGAATACCCGACTCGAAGCCGATCGTGACCTGCTCGCTCTTGTCGGGAGCCTTTTGCGGCGAGACGGTCATGCCGAAATCGACCAGTTCAACGCCGTTGACGTTCAGGTCTTCCAGTTTGCCGGCCTCGTAGCTGATGTGCAAGCAGTTTTCGTCCGAGCTATAGGGCTTGGTCGAGGTTGCCTTGACGGGGATGTTTCGCTCGTTGCAATAGGCGATCATCTGGCTGCGGCCGGGGAAGAGCTGGCGGAATTTCTCGATCCGCCACGGGGCGATCATGCGGATAGCCGGACGGAGGGCCTCGGCGGCCAACTGGAAGCGGCATTGGTCGTTGCCCTTGCCGGTGGCACCGTGGGCGTAGGCATCGGCCCCAACCTCGCGGGCGACCTGCAAGCAGACTTTTGAGATCAGCGGGCGGGCGATCGACGTGCCCAGGAGATACAAGCCTTCGTATTTTGCCTGCCACTGCAAGACCGGAAAGGCAAAGTCGCGGCAAAGTTCTTCCTGAGCGTCGATGATTTGCGACGAGCGGGCACCGATGTTCCGTGCCTTTTGCAGGATGGCCTCGCGATCTTCACAGGGTTGCCCCAGATCGACATAGACGGCGTGAACATCATAGCCCTCTTCCATGAGCCAGCCGAGAATGACCGAGGTATCCAATCCGCCCGAATAAGCCAGAACACAGGTAGGCATGAGAATCTCTTTGTTGTTCGTAGAACGGAATTCATTCCGTTGTTGCTGAAAGTAACCGGGAAACCCCTATTTTGAACCGAGCGGGAGCGAATGACAAGGGCACCTCGGGTTGATAGCACCTTATTCTGGCCTGAGTTTACAAATTATTGAAATTCTAACCAATAATTCCGTAAACCGTTTGACGTTCTCCTCGCCGACAAGTACAATCGATGCTAGTGTGTATATTCCGTTAAGGACCGGCGTACCAATAACTGTCGTATTTTGCACATTCGCCGAGCATGGGCAGACGGCACACGGAGTGTGCCTGCTACTTTTCTTGCGACAATTATTGATGCGCCGATCCTAAGTGTGCGATATAGCCGACAGGAGATGGCGCCATGACCAACGATCAAGAACACGATTTGCAAACAATCCACCCGCGTTGCTGTCCCTGTGGAAGGCATTCCCAGGAGGACTCGTCCGGGATTGGCCGGCGAGATTTCTTGAAAACCAGCGGACTCGTGCTCGGCGGCGCGGCTCTGACCGGCATGGCATGGAGTACCCTGGCGGCAGCCGAGGCGGCAGCTCCCATGGCCCCGTCGCGCCAGCCTTTGGTCGTCAAGCCAGTCTTCATGTACGAGATCCCTCACCGTCGCGAACAGACGAGTTGGCGGGGTTGGGGCGGCATTCAAACCCAGGCCGATGCCGATCAAGAGACGGCGAACATCCGCAAGGAACTTGACAAGCTCCAGGCCGAGGCCGATTTTCCAGTCACTTTCCTTCCCGTCTTGTCCGTGCGCAATCCGAGGCAGATCTCAAATGCAGGAGACCTTGCCACGGCCGATGTGGTGATCGTCTATGGTGCGGGCGGTCCCCAAGGCATCTTCGATGCCGTGGCCAAACTGGGCAAACCGACCATTATCTTTTTGCGACACCGATCGGGACCCGTCTCCCTCTGGTACGAGATCATCAGTCCTCGCTACTTGCACCAGCACACCGACGCGCTGGCTGTCAAAGGGATCGACAACGGCGACATCGTGGTCGATGCCCTGGATGAATTGTCCTGGCGGTTGCGTTCCTTGTGCGGGCTGAAGAACACGCTGGGCGCGCGGATCATCGCGGTCGGAGGCCCCGATGGTTGGTCAACTCCGAATGCCCCGCAATTAGCTCGCGATAAATTTAAGCTCGACATCCAGACGCTCTCCTATCCCGATCTGGGAGAATTGATCAAGCAGGCGCGGGCCGACAAGGCGGCTGTCGATTCGGCTCAACAGCGTGCAGCGGCGTACCTGGGCGATGCAGGCGTCAAGTTGGAAACCGAGAAGAAGTATGTCGAGAACGCTTTTCTTTTGGAGCAGGTTTTCCGCGCGGTGATGGCCAAGGCCGATGCCCGGATGATGACCATCAACGCTTGCATGGGTACGATCATGCCGATGGCGCAGACCACGGCTTGCCTGACGCTCTCGCTGTTGAACGATGCCGGATTCCTGGCCTTCTGCGAGTCGGATTTCGTGGTAATTCCCTCCGGCATTCTTTTGGCGGGCATCTCCGGCCGACCGCAGTTCCTCAATGATCCGACCTATCCACATCAAGGCATCATCACGCTGGCCCACTGCACCGGCCCGCGGCGCATGGACGGCAAAACGCTCGATCCCGCGCGGATCGTGACGCACTTCGAGTCGGACTACGGCGCAGCACCCAAGGTCGAAATGCGCAAGGGCCAGAAGGTCACGAATATCATTCCCGATTTCAAGGCCGAGCATTGGACCGGATTCGTCGGCGAGATCGTGGACACGCCCTTCCTGCCGATCTGCCGCTCGCAAATCGACGTTGCCTACAAGTTCCCCGACGCGCGTTTAGCGGAGAACATGCCCGGCTTCCACTGGATGACCTGCTACGGCGACTACCTGCGCGAGGTAGGGTACGCATTGAAGCGCGTGCCGGTCGGTTGGCTTGACTTGGGTAGCTGATCGGCTACCAGGTACTTGACGTCTGTTTCGGCATAAACGTGGTCGCAACGATCAAGTGAGATTTTGAATGAGCGAATTTAGATTTGAGATTACCGGATTGTGGTCGCGAGCCGAAGGCGACCACCCTGCATTCCGCTTTTCCCCTTTGCTTCTCCTTCTTTCCCTCCTCATCTTCGGTCACACAGCACTGGGGGAAGACCTCAACACGCTGGAGCAAAATGCCCTGTGCGACGCGGTTGATCGCGTGGCCCCGTCGGTGGTCCGCATCGAAACGATCGGTGGCCTGGAGCGGGTCGATCGAGTACTCTTCGGCGCGGGACCGACCACGGGACTGGTCGTTGATTCCCGTGGGTATATCGTCTCCAGCTCGTTCAACTTCGTGAACAGGCCGGCTTCCATTCTCGTGCGGCTCCCCGATGGCACCCGCAAGCCCGCCAAGTTGGTCGCACGGGACCACAACTGCCAGTTCGTGCTTCTGAAGATCGAACCCGATCATCCGTTGCCGGTGCCCGAGGTGGCCCCACAGTCGGAAATGCGCGTCGGCCAGTGGTGCGTGGCCGTCGGCCGGACGTTTGAAGAATCGCGGCCCAACCGGACCGTGGGCATTCTCAGTGCGGTGGGCCGAGTATGGGGCAAGGCATTGCAGACCGATGCCCCCACCTCGCCCAACAATTACGGGGGTCCGCTGATCGATATCCGCGGCCGCGTGATGGGCCTGCTGGTGCCGCTTTCGCCGCTTTCGGCCGAGGAAATCGCTGGTTTTGAATGGTACGATTCGGGCATTGGTTTCGCCGTGCCGTTGGAGGCAATCCAGAAGGTTCTCCCCAAACTGTGCAAGGGGGAGGATCTCTACTCGGGCATTGCTGGTATCTTCATACAATCGAAGAACTCTTACACGGGCGACACCGTGATCGCCTCCTGTCGGCCGAACTCGCCCGCTGCCAAGGCTCAGTTCAAGGCCGGTGACCGCATCGTCGAGATCGGCGGCCGCAAGGTTACCCGCTCGGCCGAAGTCAAGCAGGAAATCAGCCGCCGCTATGCCGGAGACAAGGTGCATTTCGTCATCTTGCGAGGCGAGAAGCGCATCGAGGCCGACCTGGAGTTGATCTCAAAACTCGATGCGTTCCAGCATGGCTTTCTCGGCATTCTTCCCTCGCGTAACGGAGACGAAGCGGGCATAACCGTGCGCTACGTTTATCCCGGCAGTCCTGCGGACGAGGTCAAGCTCGAACCCGGCGACAGGATTGTTTCCGCAGCCGGCGATGCGGTGGTCGATCCCGACGAGCTGCGGAGCGCGCTTTCCGGTCTTGAGCCCGGCATGAGCCTGGAACTGGAGGTCCGCCACAAAGATCAGACTCGGAAGGTGAGTCTCAAGATGGCCGAATTGCCCACCGACCTGCCGCCACAGACCCTTCCGCCTTCGCGATCCAAGTCCGAGCCGGGCCGGGGACAAAAGCACAAGGTTGGCCGGATTGCGTTGACCGTGCCCGAATTCAAGAACGAGGCTTGGGCCTATGTGCCCGAAAGTTACGATCCGGCCGTGCCGCACGGCGTGGTCGTTTGGTTGCACGGGTCCAGTGCGCCGGACGCCGCAGCCCTCTTGGCCCGGTGGAAGCCGCTCTGCGAAGCCAATAATTTGGTGTTCGTGGTGCCTCGTCCCAGTCTGTCCAACGGCTGGCAGGCCGATGAGGCCAATTATATTGAAAAACTTCTAGGCCAAGTGAAGGCGGCCTACACGGTCGATCTCACGCGCGTCGTCGTTTATGGCCGCGATACGGGTGCATCCCTGGCCATGGTCTCTGCCTTCCGCAACCGAGAACTGATTCGTGCCGCCGCGGTGATCGACGCCGGCTCCATGCTCCCACCGCCGGAGATCGATCCAGGCCACCGCTTGGCTATTTATTTCGGCAGGGCGAAAAGTTCGATGCAGGCCCAGTTGGTCAAGATTACGCTCGACCGGCTCAGGGCGGCGAAGATACCCGTTACGGAGAAAGATCTCGGCAAAGATGCCCGCGATCTCACGCCCCAGGAACTCGCCGAACTCGTGCGTTGGATCGACATGTTGGACCGGATTTGAGAGGTCACGGACGGGCCGCGCTGCGACCCCTTCGGGGTCGGAATGCGCGTCGAGCCTCGATACCAGTGGTGGCGTCGCTGACGCTCCGCAACCACCGGCTAATTGCCGGCATCCCTCTTTGGGATTCCGGGGCACGGCAGTTTGATCTCCTGAAGGCACATGGAATAGCGGCTGCCGGGCGGATTGGAAGGGAATTTGAAAAAGTTTGCCGAATAGGAGAGCCAAAGCGTTCGGCCGTCGGCACTGATGAATTTCGACGGAAAATTGGCAAAGTAGCCCTGCTCACCAAACTTGCGCAGGAAGGTTACCAGTTTCCAAGGGCCGGTGATTTGATCGGATTCCAGAATATAGGTATGCATCGCGGCACCGGTCGTGACACCGTCGGTCACGCACATCAGGAATTTTTTCAACGGCGCATTGTAGGTCATGGTCACGCAGCCCATGTGGTCGCGCCAGGCGGCGATCGGTTTGATCATGCTGAAATCCTTCGTCCATCCCCGGCCATCGAAGAACTCGTATTTTGAGGCGTCGTTCATGTTCTCAATGCTTGGGGTCACTCGCATGAGGTAGATCTCGTCGCCGGTGATCCAACTGTCGTAACCGAAGCGGCGATTGTTGCCATCGGATGTCCCGTGGGCGACCAGATAGGCTTTGCCATCGGGCGAGTGTTCCATGTTCTTGCCGAAGTCCACGAAATGCGGAGCACCGATCTTGACCGGTTCCCCTTTCAACCCCTGTTCGCCAAACAACGGTTTGGCGGGTGTACAGGGGGTCTGCGTCCAGGTCTTTCCTAGATCGGTGGACCAACGAAACCCGACAAACGGTCCCATCCATGGCCAGTTGTAGGTAATCCCATTCTTCTGCGTGACCTGCCCGCCACCCAGACAATACGTGCCATAATACCAGACGCCATTATGAACCAGACTGCCGGAAGGGTAGCGGCTGCCGTAAGGCGAAGGATCCGACTTGTAAACTGCCTGCTCCACCACCTTCAGGCTAAGTGGATCGTCGCCGAGGATCTTCGCGTAACCGGTGGTGGCGTTCTTTCCCGCCGAGTTGGATACCAGCCGATTGACCTCCCCATCCGTCCACGGCGAATAGAGGTTGCCATCGGCGGCCCATGAAGGATACCAGGTATCGGCTTTCGTGTATTCCGCATGACGGCCCGTGAAGACGAAGGGCGCGATCGACTTGGTCGGTTCAAAAGGGCAATCCGCCGGCGGTTCGGATCGCCAGGCATGGTCCAAACCTGACAACACATCCAGCGGGCGGCCTTTGAGACGGCCCTGTCCGAACGGTCCATCGCCACGGCCCGGGTCCGGGCCGATGTCCTCTGTAACCATTACCCGTTTCAGCAGATCCTTGAAGGGCATGCCGGTGTCGCCAAATTGCTTCATCCAGGCAAGCGTCTGCGCGTGGAGTTTCTCACGCAGTGCGTGATGCTCCGGCGCATCAAAAAGGTTACGCAACTCTCTCGGGTCGGCCGCATGATCGTAGAGACACGCATAGTGCTTCCAGCCGATTGCCTTGGCATAATCGTCGACCTCGCCGCCGGGCAAATCGAAGGCAAAGGTGTGTTCGCGCGTATAGACGCCGCGCCAGTTGCCTGCGAAGTAAAAAAGCGGCACCGACTTCACCGCGTCGTCGTCGCCTGAGCGGATTGCGTCGGCCAGGTTCCGCCCCTGACAGGTCTCCGGCACCGTCAACCCCATCAACCCCAGCAGCGTGGGCATGAAATCGAGCGTGCCGAAGAGCAGATTGCTCGACCGCGGCGCGAGCCTGCCTGGGCAGCGGATAAGAAGCGGGACGCGGCACGACTCAACTTCCGGCACACCTTTGTTGCCGGGCCATGCGTGCGACATGAGCGTATCGCCGTGGTCCGAGGTATACACGACAATCGTATTCTCGGCCAGCCCCAGAGTTTTCAGCCGCTCCATCAGATCGCCGAAAGCGCGATCCAGCCCCGTACACATGGCCATGTGACCTTGATACATCTGGCGGTGTCGCGGCGTGTCCTTGACGTTGGTGCGCAGCGTGAGCTTGCTGGGATCGTACAACTTCAGCAGATCCTTCGGTGCCTCGTAGCCCCCGTGCCCCGACGGCCAGTTGTGTGGCGGATGCCAGGAGAGAACCAGCGCGAACGGCTTGGCGGCGTTTTCCTCGATAAACCGCATGGCCTGCCGCGTTTGCCCATAAGGTTCCCAATCGCCGTAGAGTTGTTTCTGGCCGTGATCGTCCCAGTAATAGGCGTGCTGGGGATCGTAGAGGAGCGTGCAGTTGTTCGAGAGAAAATCATGGTCAAAGCCATAACGGAACGGCCCGGGCGGGATGGGCCGGTTGCGGTCCCCGCCGTAGATATGCCACTTGCCGAAGTAGCCCAGCCGATAGCCGGCATCCCGCAGCACTTCACCAAAGTAGTGCCCTTCGCCAGGGACGATGCGGACGTCATTCTTGATTGCGCCACAGCGGAGCGGATGCTGGCCCGTCAGCAACATGCCGCGATAGGGCGTGCAAACCGGTTGGCTGGAAACGCAGTGGTTGAAGCGGACCCCCTCCGTGGCAAAGGCGTCGAGGTGCGGCGTGATGATCTGCTTGTTGCCGTAACAGCCCAGCATATCGGACGACTGCTGGTCGCTGAACACGAACACCAAGTTTGGCCTTCGCTGCGCTGGGGTGGAAGATTTTGTAGCGGTTGCGTCTTTCGCCGGCTCCTCGGCCCCTCGGGCCGCAGTTGCCGGGATCGACAGTATCGCCACGGTTAGGGCGATCACAAATAGTTCGAGGGCGTCACGAAACATTTTGGTATCCATTTAATCGTATTCTTTTGCGCTCCGCTTCCACAATGGCTTAGGGGCCGCCGTGCGGCCGGAGGGCCGGACGCCGGGGCCGATGCCTGTCGCGCCCAGGTCGGTGTCCATCTGCTTGACGAACCCCTGCAACCGGGCCACCACCTCGGGATGCTCGGCGGCGACATTCGTCTTTTCGCCGATGTCTGCATCGAGATTATACAGCGCGGGCGTGAAAGATCGCAGTTGGGCCTTGCTAAACTTTTGGTCCAATTCGGCTTGGTGAACAAGGGCCAGTTTCCACGGGCCTGAGCGGACAGCCTCCAGGCGATTTCCGTTGAAGTAGAACAGGGCCTCGTGCGGCGACTCCTTATTCTGCCCTGACAGCAGCGGCCAGAAGTCCTTGCCGTCGATTTTGCGATCGGCCGGCACTTGGCCGCCAGCCAGTTTGACCAGCGTAGGCAAGACGTCGATCTCGCTTAGGGGGGCGTCACAAAGTGAACCGGGGGCGATTTTGCCAGGCCACCAGGCAATTGTCGGCTCTCGCATGCCGCCTTCCCACGTGGAACCTTTGTGACCTCGCAACGGACCGGCAACCCCGGAGTCCTTGCCTTTCACGTGCCAGGGGCCATTATCGCTGGTGAAAAGTACGAGCGTCCGTTCATTGAGTTTGAGCTTCTTCAGGGTGTCGAGCACCCGGCCGACGCTCCAATCCACCTCCTCGACCCAGTCGCCGAACTTGCCGTTGGTTGACTTGCCCTGGAACGCCTTACCTGGGTGCAGAGGCACATGTACCGCCGTATGGGGCAGGTAGAGGAAGAAGGGCCGGTCTTGGTTGGCCGTGATGAACTTGACGGCTTCCTCGGTGTACAACTCGGTGAGTTTGTCCTGCTCGGCCGGGGCCTCGATCACCTTGGCATCGCGCAGTAATGGTAAGGGCGGACGCCCCTTGGATCCTGGCGAGGCATTGCCGCCCATGTCGTTGGAATAGGGCAGGCCAAGGTAGTGGTCGAAACCATGTTGGGTTGGCAGGAATTCCGGCTGGTCGCCCAGGTGCCACTTGCCGATGGCCATTGTGGCGTAGCCCTGTTGCTTGAGGAGGCTCGCCACCGTCTGCTCTTTGGTGCTCAGCCCGATGGGACACGCCGGGAAAATGACATTGGGCAGTGAAACCCGCTTGGCATAGCAGCCGGTCATCATCTGCGCCCGCGACGGCGTACAGACGGGGGCAGCATAAAAACTGGTGAGTTTCATCCCTTCTGCCGCCATGCGGTCGAGATGGGGAGTGCGATTGACCTTCGAGCCATAAGGCCCGATGTCACCGTAACCCATGTCGTCAATAAAGATAATGACGAAGTTGGGTGCCGTGCGTTTCTCCTCGCAAAGACCTATTTTTTCCCAGGCCATCGATAAAACGACGGCAACAACAATACGTAGGAATGTCATTGAAGGTCCCTCACGCCAAATCATTCCTGACTGCCCACAATGCCGCCTGCGTGCGATCCGTGAGACCGATCTTCCGAAAAATGTGCTGCACGTGCTCTTTGACGGTCTCGTAGCTGATCTTCATCTCCTCGGCGACCTGCTTATTGGACAGTCCCCGGGCGATATGCCGCAGCACCTCACCTTCACGTTGGCTCAAGGAGGCTTCGAGACAGTTGGTAAGCCGCGGCGTTCTCAGGGCACCGCTCACGCTGCGAAGCTTTTCTTGGCTCCATGCGCTCGCGCCGGTGGCTGCGGTGCGAAGGGTGTTCAGGAACTCGTCCCGAGTGCAACTCTTCAACAAGAAGCCGCTGGCACCCAGAGCAATCGCTCGGGCGATATTGGCGGGATTGTCGAATGCAGAGAACATGAGTACCGGCAGATTTGGCTTATCGAGCTTGATGCGGCCCAGGACGGTCAACCCGTCGCCGTCGGGCATCCGGACGTCCAGCAGCACAAGATCAACTGTCTTTTCCAGGGCGAGCTTGATGGCAGCCTGGCCGGACGTGGCTTCCGCCACGACTTTAATTTCTGTACCTGCAAGGAGGGTTTTGACGCCCGATCGAACCATTTCATGGTCGTCGGCGATAAGAATCTGGATTTTGTGTTCCGTGGGCATTGGAAAGGCCTAATAGGGAAAAATTGTCGGAAAGAACCGGAAAGGGTAAACAAACCTCTATTATGCGCAGCTTGAGCGGAAATTTGCAAGTATTCTGCCAATAAATACAACCAACCGCCAAAATAGGGCTCTTCCGGTTATGGGCGCAGCAGTAGGGCGGGCTTTAGCCCGCCTCCTCCAAAAAAGCCTGCAAAGGCGGGCTAAAGCCCACCCCACAAATATCAATTACCCTAAAGCCGCTCACTCGTCCGCATCCGCTCTGCGCATCCACTTGGGCAGCCAGTTCCAGTTCATTACGCTGACGATGCTCGAATAGTCGTCGGTCCAGAGCGCCACGCCTTCCTCGGGTTCGAGCGGTTGCCAGTCTTCGTTGTCGTTGAGCTGCCCCAGATCCTCCGGCATTCGGGCCAGTACGGCCCACGTCGACGAAGTCTTGCCATTGCCCGTTTCATCGTCATCTTCGCGTAGTCGGGCCACAACGCCCAATTTTTTGGCCGTGCCGGCTAAGACCGGCTCCAGCCGCAAATGCCGGTTCGAGACATGCACCATCAGTAATCCGTGTGGAGCGAGCTTCTGGAAATACATTTTCACGGCCTCATACGTGATGAGATGGACGGGAATCGCGTCGGAGCTGAAGGCGTCGATCAGCAGCACGTCGAACTGGCCGTTGGGTTCGCGGGCAAGCGTCAGCCGGGCATCGCCCATGCGGATCTGCGGCCGCACGCGGCTACGGGAGAGATAAGTGAAGTAGTCGGGGTTCTCCGCGATTCGCCGCACGACTGCGTCGATCTCGAAATAGGTGAGTCTCTGCCCGGGCTGGGCGTAGGCCGCAACGGTACCGGTTCCCAGGCCCACGACGCCGATGTGGCCTCGCAGAAATGGAACGCGTTCTTTCAGGGCGTCGAACACCTCGCCCACCGGTCCGGTACGGTAGTAATAGGTCCAAGGCTCAAGGGAGTCTTCCGGGTCGCGGCTCTGTTGGCCGTGCATGGTCGAACCGTGCATCAGCGTGTGAGAGTCGATCTGTTCTCCATCGCGATCGTAGTGATCGATCTGGACACGGAGGACGCCAAAGAAACTCCGCGCGGAATAAAGGACGCGTTCCTGGTCGCCACTGATCGCACAGATAACCAAGAGCGTCGCAATGGACGTGGCAAAGCGGACGCGGCGGCGCTGAAGCAGGAAGGCCAGAACTCCCGCCAAGACAACCCAGCAGATTTGCGCCGTCGGGTTGGTGATCGCCAGAGCGAATGTCTTCAGCGACCCCGAACTCCACGTCGCGGCCATGTCGGCAAGACGTCCGTGCGAAAGGGCGCAAACGGCAAAGGCGAAGACGCAACCTTGCACCAACATCAGCAATAGATCGCATGGTCGCCAGAACCAATCGTATCGGCGCGATCGCGGCAGCGGACGGAGCAGGCACGCCGCCACGAGCATCAGCGGGTACTCCAGAACGCTATTGAAGATCAGCGGGGCCACGAGCGCGCAGAGCAGGCCGCCGACGACACCGCCGGCGGACATCCAGAGATAAAACTCGGTCAGGTGCTTGCTCGCCGGGCGGTCGGCGGCCATCGCCCCGTGACATACCAGCGCGGTAAGAAAGAATGCCGCCAAATGCAGCATGCCCACGGAGACGATGCCGAAGGTTTGCAGTCCTCCAACGTAGATCGTGGCCGCCGAACCGGCGAGTCCCGCGGCCTGAAATATCCGCAACAGCCAAAGCCACTTTAAGATCGGCCAGCGAGCGAACACCAGGATGAACGAGAGTAGGTAAAGCCCCAGCGGAATGGCCCAAAGCAGCGGCATCGACGCGATATCGACGGAAAGGTGCGCCGTGACACCCATCAACAACGCCGAGGGCACGAGCGCCAACGCCAGCCAGTGGAGACGGCGGAGCAGCGTGATCGGCGCATGAAAGCCGGCAGGAAGTAGATCCTCCTTTTGCGATGGATCGGAATCCTCGGCCGCGGACCGAGTGGCTGGTTCGGTGACCGCCGTTGGACGCCTTCCGGCGATCCACAGCGCGGCCGCACAGAGTCCAAAGAAGGCCATGAAAAGCCCGTAGCCGGCGGTCCACCACTGCGTTTGCAAGGCGAGCGGCAGGCGCGGCTCGATCAGCAGCGGATAGGCCGCCAATCCGGCAAGGCTGCCGAGATTGCTTGCCGCGTAGAGGAAATAGGGGTCTTTCGCCGACCGCCCGCCGCAGTGGGCAAACCAGGCTTGCAATACCGGCGCACTGGCCGAAATGCAGAAAAACGGCAGCCCCACGCAAACCGTCAGCAGCAGCAAGAGCCAGGGAGCGGGATTGCTCTCGCCCGGCGGCGTCCAGCCTTGAGCCACGCTGATCGGCAAGCAGATCCACGCCATGCACAAAAGCGCAATATGCAGCACGGGCTGCCGCCGCGGGCCAAGCCACTTCAGCGAGAGGTGGGCATAGATATAGCCGGCCATCAAGACGGCCTGGTAAAACACCAGGCACGTATTCCAGACCGAGGGCGACCCACCCAGCAGGCGCAGCACCATTTTGGCAAACATCGGCTCGACGATGAACATCAGCGCAGCACTGAGCAGGATTGTGGCCGCGAAAATTAATTGCACGATAGGTTCCCCCGCTTTAGTCGAGCCAATCCCGCGGCACCGATGAAACCAGCATCGCTACCAAGAGTCGCAAAATCGATGACGGTTTGGTCGGAGAGTATTTTGAACGATCGTATCTGCACCTGACCGCGGATGCGATCGAGAAAATTTCGCCCGACTTCGCTCGCCGCACCGCCGAACGTCATCGCTCCACCTAGCAGAATGCCGCTAGGGTCGATGGTGTGCATGATGTTGACGATGCCTGCGGCCAGGTAGTCGGCCGTCTCGGCGATCAACTCAGCCGCAAGCGCATCGCCCTTCTCGCTTTCGTGACAGAGCAGTTCCGGCGTCAGTACGGCACCGGCGGCGATCTGCTGGGCAAGCGAGCTTGTCCGGCCGCTCGATAGGGCCTCGCGCGTTCGCTGCACGACGGCCGTTGCGCTGGCGTAGGCCTCCAAGTGGCCGCGAAGTCCGCACCCGCACATCCGTGCGGTCGCGTTGCAATCGATGAGGAGGTGCCCGCACTCGCCGCCAAAGCCATGTTCGCCGCTAAGAACGCGGTCGCCCAGCACGATGCCGCAGCCGATGCCCGTACCCAGTGTGATCAAGGCCATGCTGCGAAAGCCGCGGCCCGAGCCAGCCCAAAATTCGCCAAAGGCGGCCGCGTCGGCATCGTTGGCGATCACGGCCGGCAGGCCGCAGTGCCGGCCAATACCTTCACGAATAGCAAACCCATCCCAGCCTTTTAGATTGACGACTTTGATAATTCGCCCGCCCGGAATATCGAGGATGCCGGGCAATCCCAGGCTGACGCCGGCGACCGCATCGAGGCTCAATCCGGCCGCTTCGATCGTCCCGCGCACCGCGCTGCCTATCCGCTCGGCAGCATCCTCCGGACCGCGTTCCATCTCCGTGGGAATGCTCATCCAAGAGAGCGGCCGGCCAAGGTCATCGACGATGCCGAGCTTGATATTGGTTCCGCCCAGGTCTATTCCGGCATAAAATGGCGGCCGAGCCTCGGCGGCCGGCAAGAAACGACGAACAAGAGACATGACGATTGTGCCTTTCCAGCTTCGTTATATCGGAGCCGGCACGGCGTTGCAATCACTCACCAGGGCACAATACCGATTCTTCGGGGCTACCCGATCGTTATCTTTTCGATCAGCACGCGGGTGTGAAGCTGACGGTGGCCAGTGCGACGTCGGTAGTTTTTGCGCCGACGGAACTTCTGGACAACCAGCTTTGGCCCCTGCACGACGGATACCACTTTGGCGGTGACTACGGCCGCAGGCAACGCTGGACGGCCGATCTTCAGGCCGGAATCGTCGCGAAAGGCCAGCACCCGCTCGAACTTAATTTCTTCGCCGGCCTCGAGATCGCGAAAATCGATGTCGAGCTCCTGGCCCTCTTCCACCTTGAGTTGGCGGCTGCCGTCTTCAATAATTGCGTACATAAGTAATCCTACGTCGATTTCGAGTGTCAAGCCTTATAGTGTACTGCGGCCGGCGGTTCCATACAAGGGGGGCGGAATGAGAAATTTAACGTGGGCAGGAGGCGGCCGATGCATTATAATCCCAACAACAGCGTATCGGCACAACGTAGCCCAAAAAATCAAGGCGACGGAATAAATTCCGTTCTACGAAGCACGAAGAAACCCCCATTTTGAGGAGTATATTATGGATCGGCGAAATTTTTTATCTCGCTCAAAGTCGGCCGGCCTGGGTATCGCCGCCGGGCTGGCGATTTTGCCTAATGCGGCGTCCGTTTTTGGGGCACCCGCCAATGAGAGGCTTTCACTGGCCATCGTGGGGCTGCGAAATCGTGGGCTGGTGCTGGCCACTGCCTTTGCCCAACGGGCTGATTGCCGTATTGCCTACCTGTGCGACGCGGATAGCAGCTTGAAAGATTCACGGACCGATAGCGTGGCGAAGGTGCAGGGAGGCGTTGCCCCGAAATTCGTCCAAGATTTCCGTAAAGCACTGGACGACACGTCCGTCGATGCCGTAGTTATCGCCACGCCCGATCACTGGCATTGCCTGGCGACGATTTGGGCATGTGAGGCCAAGAAAGATGTCTTCGTGACCGCCCCCCTGAGTCACAATCCGTGGGAAGGGCGGCGGGCGGTTGAGGCAGCGAGAAAGCACGAACGAATTGTCGTCGCCGACTTGGCATGCCGTAGTTCCTCCTATGGCGCAAGTGCCAAGAAGTACATCGACTCCGGCAAGCTTGGCAAGATCCACTTCTGCCGTGTTTGTGAGCAGTCCGGCCAGGGCAATTTTCCCGTTTTGCCCGCCGCCGCCGTGCCTGAATGCCTCGATTGGAACACATGGAATGGTCCGGCTCCCCAAACCCCGTATAACGCCAACTGCCAAAACAACTGGCACGGCTACTGGCAATACTCCGGCGGGAACACCGCAGTTGAGGGCATCCATCAGCTTGATCTGGCACGCTGGCTATGCAGTTTGGACTATCCCAAGTCGGTCACCGCGCGAGGTACGCGGTTCGATACGTCCGGGGCGAACGAAACGCCCGACACCATGGTCAGCCTGTTTGAGTTTGACCGTCTGCTGCTGAGCTTCGAGTTGACGCTGACCACGCCTTACATGACGCGGATTTCTCAGGCGGTTCGCAATGGCGACGTGTTTCCCCATTGGCCGCAGTGTGGATCGCGGGTGGAAATCTATGGCAGTGAAGGCATGATGATTGTCGGAGCCCACGGCGCGGGGTGGCAGGTCTTCGCCCGGCCTCGGCACGAGCAAGCGACGCTCGTAGAGCGCGGCTGGGGCAAACCGGTCGATTTGGAGCACCAGCAGAATTTTGTTGATAGCGTCCGCAATCGCAAGCGGTCCAGTGCCGATGTCGAGGAGGCGCATCGAAGTACCCTGCTGGTCCATTACGCCAACATGAGCTATCGTACCGAGGGACAGAAGCTTCAGGTTGATCCGAAGACCGAGGCCGTCGATAGCCCCGAGGCCATGAAACTCTTCCGCCGCTCCTATCGGAAACCCTGGGTGGTGGGGTAGGGAATCTTCCGGTATGGGTCGCAAGAGCCAATAATTGTAGGGTGGGGAGAGCGCAGCGAGCCCCCATACGCACGAAGTTAAGGAATTCACTCGTTTGGGTCTGTGAGAGCCTCAGGCAGGAAACCGCCCGGGGCCACCTCGTTGTTACACACATCGTTTGGACCCCATCCGGCTTGCCGGATGGTGAACAAGGTTGAATGGCTAAATTGGAGAACAAAGACCAACACGACCCCATCCACCTTGGTGGATGGTGAAGGAGGTTGCTTGGCTAGATCGCGAACATGGGCTAGCTAGATAACCTGATTCACCATCCAGCAAGCTGGATGGGGTCTAGGTTAGATTGCTTTCGTTGCTAGCTGACCAACCTTCTTCACCATCCAGCAAGCTGGATGGGGTCGCTCAAGAACTTGTGTATGGCAACGGAGGCCACCAGGTCCCGAACTCCCTCCGCACGGAAGGCGACAACCTACGAAATCCGCAGGAAGTTTTGCTTGGGACAATGAACCCCAAAATCCTTAACTTCGTGCGTATGGGGGCTCGTTTCACTCTCCCCACCCTACTTCTGCACACAAAACTGGAAGAGCCTTATTCCTTCGCTCTATCTTCGTCCGGCGATATGCGTAAAAATAAGCAGCTTGCGTAAGCTACGCGACATGCGAAGACTTTTCCCTAAATATCGGATTTTCTTAGTATTCGGATTACAACGCGTCGATACCCTCGATCAGGTCAGGAAAACATTACCTGGCTTACGGCATTTACAGTTCTAACTCAGGGTCGGAAGTTTAGGGTATCCAAGGGGGAAATCATGGCGAAGAGAGCTTTCTTTGCGATCGCGTGTCTATTTTTGAGCGTCCACGCCACGGCATGGGGGCAGGGACCAATGCAACAGGGACCAATGCAACAGGGACCAATGATGCCAGGGCCGATGCCTCAGTCGGCGGGCGAAGCGATGGCGACGGGGGATCCGTGTGCTGGGGGAAATCAACCGAGTTGCGCATGTAACCAAGGCATCCCGGAATGGGAGTTCTTTGGCGATTTCCTTTATATTCGGCCGCGGAATGCAAATGTGGCATACGGCGTCGCAGCCGCGCCCGCCGCACCTACTCCGATCCAGATCGCGCAGCCGGGAATTGCCAGCATCGATTTCCACCCGGGATTTCGGGCCGGCTTTGCCAAGACGTTGGATGATTGCAATGCCGTGGTGGCGACCTATTCGCACTACGAGGGTGAGAACCAAGACAGCATTTCGAGTCCGGCGGATAATATCCTGCCCATGGTCTCGCATCCAGTTTATGCCCCCATCCCCTGGTCGCAGGCCGATTCCTTCTATCGCATGCGATTTGATCTCGCCGATGTGGATTTCCGCTGGACCTTTGAGAACCAGAACGATACGCGACTGAGCCTGTTCGCAGGTACGCGGTACGCCGTACTCGATCAGCGGCTGAACGTCGACTTCACGTATCAGGGGGGGGTTGACGCACAGAACGTGCATAGCCAGATCAACTTTGAAGGTGCCGGTCTCCGTGTCGGTTTCGACGGCCAGCGTCGCACCCCGTTTGGACTCATGTTCTACGGCCGCGCGGCGGCCAGCCTCATCGCCGGCACTGCCCGATGCAGCTACACGCAGACGGCAGGCAACACCGGCGAAGGCATCGGTCCCCCGGTCGATACCGGTTATCGTGCCGACCGCGTGGTGCCGATTATCGACGCCGAATTGGGTACCGGAGTGTCGCTGTTGAACGACCGATTACGGATCACGGCCGGCTACTCGTTCAGCGGCTGGTTCAACGTCGTCCGTACCGATCAGTTCATCAAGGGCGTGCAGGGGAACGATTTCACCGGCATGCACGATACGTTGACCTTCGACGGTTTCGTGGGCCGCGTCGAGTTGGATTTCTAAGCAGCGGCCGGGTTGCATCCGGTCTCCTGAATCAACCAAGTGCCGCACGACTCGCCGAGCTGTTCGCAAAGACAGCCCGGCGAGTTCGATTCTTGGACGACTTGACCGTTGTGTTCTGCTGGATTACTGCAAAGGGATAACCACGAAATACACGAAACACACGAAAAAAGACCAAGTAGTCTGACAGGAACATCGACGACAAGAAGATAAAATCCATATCTTTTCCCATCTTCCTGTCATTCATCTTCTTGTCATTCATTCCCAATCCAATGGCCTCCCCTTTCGTGTGTTTCGTGTGTTTCGTGGTCCTGTGTGTTTCGTGGTGTGTTTCGTGGTCCCCTGTTTCGTGGGGGGGCGAGAAGGCGATGAGACCATCCCGCTATCGGATTAGGCCATTTCAGCGGTTTTGATAAGGATTGACGGCAAGGGTGCTGATTTCGCTGCCCCGCGCTACTCGCGCACCGCCCTCGTTGTTACCCACATCGTTTGGACCCCATCCGGCTTGCCGGATGGTGAA
>JBAWVO010000070.1:0-24002 GCA_037147235.1 Planctomycetota bacterium
ATGGTCAAGGCGGAATTGCTCGAGGGCGGCAAGGCGGACGTTCGCCAGACGGAAAACGGAATTGAAATCTTCGTTGCACCCGCCCATCGCAATACCAGCAACACGGTGGTTGCTCTGAAGTTCAATTCCGCCGTCATGAAGATTCCTGCGGTCAGCGCTGATCGGCCTCAGCCGAAGAAACCAGTGCTGCCGGAGACGTCGCCCATCAAGTTTGTCCAGCACCGGATCGGCAGCTTCCGCAGCGAGGCGTTCGGCGTGGCCGACTTCAATGGCGATGGAAAGCTCGACATCGTTGCCGGCGATTTCCTCTACCTAGCCCCCGAGTTCAAGCCGCTGAAGATCCGCTCGATCAAGGGCAAGGTGGACGAGCAAGGCAAGGGCTACTACAATGACTTCATGAACGGCCCCGTGGACATTGAGGGCAAGGGCCAGCCCGGCATTGTCAGCGTCGATTGGTTCACCAAGAGCGTCTACTACTACCGCAACACGCTCGGCGCGCCGGGCGATTGGCCTGAGACGAAGGTCGATACGGCCGACAACTACGAGTGCGGCGACCTGGTGGACCTCGAAGGCAAGGGCAAAGCCAACGTCATCCTGACGCACACCACCGGCACCATCTGGTTCGAGGTGGGCTTAAAGGATGGCAAGCCGGGTCTCGTCAAGCACGTGGTCTCGACGAAGAAGATGGAGTTCGGTGCTGGCGTGGGCGACGTCAATGGCGACGGCCGACCCGACATTATCCGCCCCAACGCCTGGTTCGAGGCCCCGGCCGATATCCGCAACGGCCAATGGAAAGAGCATCCGCTCTCACTGGGTGACAAGGAAGGCCACCTCGCTCACACGCCGCAGATCCTCGTCTACGATGTCAACGGCGACGGCCTGAACGACCTCATCACTGCCAACGCACATGGCTACGGTATCTTCTGGTACGAGCAGGTCCGCGACGGCGAAAAAATCACCTGGAAACAGCACATGATCGACGCTACGTGGACGCAGGCTCATTCGCTCGTGCTGGCCGACCTGGACGGCTGCGGCGTGCCCGAGCTGATCACCGGCAAGAGATTCATGGCCCACAACGGCGGCGACCCCGACGAGTATGGTAAGCTGGGTGTCTACTACTACAAACTGATTCGCAAGCCGGACAAGATGGTCGAGTGGAAAAAGTACGTGATATCGTACGACGAGGGGATCGGTGCCGGGCTGGCCATCTGGGCGGGCGATTTCCGCGGCGTGGGCGCGATCGACATCATCGTGACTGGCAAGTTCGGCGGCCCGGTGTGGTTTGAAAACAAAGGGAAATAAGAAAAAGAACATGAGCATAACGAGAATTGGTTTGTACCTGACCGTCAGTGTCGGAATTATTGCTTTGGCGTTCGGACAGGCGCACAGTGCGCGGGCTGACAAGCAAATGCAGGCGGAGGCCGAGCGGATCGTTTCGCAGTACAAAACCGTCTTCAATGCGCCGCCGGGCGGAGTCCCTTCCCGGGATTCAGCCAGGGGGCCTCTTCTAGGCAATGGCGATCTCGGTGCCGTGATCAGCGGCAAACCGGAATCCCAGCGGTTCTGGATCAGCAAGAACAATTTCTGGCGGATGAAAGACGGCCATCGCATGGGCGGCCCGCGTCTTTTCGGCGGCATAGAAATCAACATTCCCTCGCTGGCCGACGGTACGTATCTGATCGAACAGCAACTCTACCCGGCCATCACAACGTCCCGATTTGTCAAGGGTGAAAGTACGGTAACCATGCGTTCCTTGGTCGCGGCCACGGAAGACGTTCTGCTTGTCGAGCTTTCCGTGACGGGCAAGCCTGTCGAGGTGGAAACCAGGTTATGGTCGGCACCGGGGCGAGGCTCGAAGGAAAGTCTCGGCCGCAAGGGCAGGGTTCTCTGGGCCACGAAGGCGTTTGCCGAAGAGAAAATCCCCACCGCGGCAGCCTGCGCCCTGACGGTCATCGGCGGTAAGGTGACGATCCCGGAATTGGAGCCGGTGGTCGAGGAAACCATACTCAATCCGCCGCCGAAGAGACCGAAGCCACGGAAGGCCCAATCGCAACCGGGCCCGAAGTTTACGCTGCTGCCGGGGCAGAAAGTCACGGTCGCGGTGGCAATGCAAAGCTCTTTGGATGCCAAGGATCCGTTGCTGGCCGCGCAGGAGATGGCCACCGCTTTGACCAAGGAGAAGGTCAGCGATATCGAGCAGAAACACGCCCGCTGGTGGCGGGAGTTTTGGGCAAAGTCGCTGGTCACAATCGGCGATCCGATCCTGGAGCAGCGTTATTACCTCTCCAATTACGTCCTGGGGAGCGGCAGCCGGAATCCGGACTTCCCCCAGGGCCTTTTCGGACTATGGGTCACGGATGACGATCCGCGCTGGGCCGGTGATTACCATCTCAACTACAACTACCAGGCGCACTTCTATGGCCTCTATTCCTGCAATCACCTTGAGCAGGCGGACACCTTCGAAGCACCGGTTCTGGCCTTCATGGATCGCGGCCGAGCCTACGCGAAGGATCTGCTGAAAATCCGCGGCGTGTACTATTCCGTGGGGATCGGCGCCAAGGGGATCGAAACCTGCAAGCCAGGCACCTTTCTTGGACAGAAGAGCAATGCGGCATACTGCTTGGCGAACATGGCAATGCGCTGGTATCACACCTATGATAAAGAATACGCGACGAAGGTCTACCCGTTCGTACTCGAAGTCGCGAACTTCTGGGAAGACTATCTGAAGTTTGAAAATGGCCGCTACGTAATTTATGACGATTCCGTGCATGAGGGTTCTGGCCCGGACTTTAACTCCATCGTGTCGCTGGGCTTGGTGCGCACGACGCTTGAACTGGCCATGGACATGAGTACTGAGTTGGGCGTCGATGCCGCCCGGCAGGAGAAATGGCAGCACATCCTGAAGAACCTGAGCAAGTTTGCCACTCAGGAGCATGATGGCGCGACGGTTTTTCGCTACACCGAGAAGGGCATGGCCTGGTGTGAGGGCAATACCGTAGGGATTCAGCATATCTATCCGGCAGGGGCGATCGGTCTGGACAGCGACCCCAAGCTGCTTGAAATCTCCCGCAACACGATCCGCGTCATGAACCGCTGGATCGACGGCAACGGAATGAGCAGCATCTACGCTGCGGCGGCTCGTGTGGGATACGATCCCGAAATCATCCTCAAGGAGATGCGTGGGATGATCGAGAAAGTGGGGGATGTCAACGGTTTCACGCGTGACAATGTTCACGGTGTCGAGAACTGTAGCATTGTACCCAATGCCATCAACGAGATGCTTTGCATGGGGCACGGGCACGTCTTACGAGTTTTTCCCGTGTGGCCGAAAAATAAGGACGCGAGTTTCCGAAATATCCGCGCGTGGGGTGCCTTCCTGGTTTCCAGTTCGCTCAAGGCCGGCGTCGTGCAGTATGTGAAGATCACAAGCGAGAAGGGCCGCGACTGTATGCTGGTCAATCCATGGCCCAGCAAGGCGATGGATGTCTATCGCGGCGGCAAAAAGGCTGAGACGCTGAAGGGCGAACGGGTCGTGCTGAAGACGGAAGCCGGCGCGACGGTTGTGTTGGTTCCGGAAGGCGAGGGAGGTGGGGATTAGGGATTAGAAAAGAAAGAGTTCCATGAATCGAAAGACAGGGTTCGTTGTCGTCGGCGTTCTTTGTGCCGTGTGCGGGGTGGGACGCGCCGACGTGCGCGTACCATCCATCATCGGCGAATATATGATATTGCAGTCCGGCACCAATACGCCGCTCTTCGGGTGGGCGGACCCGGGTGAACCGGTAACCGTAACCGTGGGTGATGCCAGCGCGAAAACAACGACGGGGGCGAACGGGAGATGGAAAGTCGTATTCACGGACCTGAAGGCCACGGCTACGCCGGTGACAGTGTCTATTGCCGGAAAGAACATCCTGACTTTCAAGGATGTGCTGATCGGCGATATCTGGGTTTGTTCCGGACAGTCAAACATGGCGCTGCCGGTGCGACGAATTCTCGGGCGGGATGTCAACGACCCCAAGGGACTTGGCCAGGCCAACTATCCGCAGATACGGCTCTTCAAGCTGCCTAAGGAAACGTTTCTCGAACCGCAGACCGACTGCAAGGGAAGCTGGGCGGTATGCACGCCCGGTGCAGTGAAGGAGTTTTCTGCAACGGGATATTCTTTCGGAAGGGAAATTCATCGAGTTGAGAAGATTCCTGTCGGTCTGATCAATGCCTGCCGGGGGAGCAGCTCCGGTCAGATGTGGACCAGCTTGGAGGGACTCAGATCGGAAGCGGTGCTCGCGATGTACCTGAATCAGGCACTTACGGCCAGAGCGGATTTCCCACGGCACAAGGAATGCTATCTTCGGGATCGGGCGAAGTGGAAGGAAAACACCGCGCGGTGGCCGGAGACTGCGAAACGCTGGGAAACCGAGGCTGCCAAAGCCCGGGCGGAAGGCAAGGAGTCTCCCGCAAAGCCTGAGCCGCCAGGAGCGGCGCCCGCCAAACCGGTCGGCATGGACGCATGGGAAGACAACATTATTACTGCGCCGACATCGCTCTTCAACGGCATGATCGCTCCCCTCATTCCATTCGGGATCAAGGGCACTATCTGGTATCAAGGCGAGGGCAATGCCAGCGAGGCGGAGCTTTATCGGACGCTCTTCCCGGCCATGGTCCGTGACTGGCGGACTCGTTGGGCTCGGGGGGATTTTCCAGTCTACTTTGTACAACTGTCCAGTTACAGGGCACCCCGAGATCAGCCCGGCGAGAGCAATTGGGCCGCATTTCGTGAGATACAGTCGATGCTTCAAAAAGCCGTCACTAATTCGGGCATGGCCGTAACCGTCGATATCGGTAATGCCAACGACATCCATCCTCTCACCAAGGAGGAGGTCGGCCGTCGTCTCTCGCTGGTGGCACTAGCCAAGACATATAACCACCCGATTGAGTACTCCGGCCCCATGTATGAGCGCATGGAGATCGAGGGCGGCAAAATCCGGCTTCACTTTACCCATGTGGGCGCGGGACTTGTGGCAAAGGGCGGGGAATCACTGAAACGGTTCGCGATTGCTGGCGCGGACCGGAAGTTTGTCTGGGGCGGAGCCAGGATCGATGGCAAGACGGTGACCGTTTCAAGCTCGACGGTATCACACCCGGTGGCGGTCCGCTATGCTTGGGATATCAATCCCGACGGTTGCAATCTGTTCAATGCCGTTGGATTGCCGGCGTCTCCGTTCCGGACGGATGACTGGAAACTGGAATTTGCAGAACAATAGAATGGCAGGGAGTTCGTTTATGAAGACGCAATTCTCCGATCGTCGTGAGTTTTTGAAGACGGCTGCGGCTGCCGCTGGGGTCGTTGTCGCAGGAGCCGGACTTACCTTGCCCATTGCACGGGCGGACGAGAAACACACGGTCAAGCCGGCGTTTGCCATTCGCGGAACCTTGCCGTGGCATAATTTTCTGTCGGGCCCCAGTGCGTGGAACGAAAGCGATTACCGAGCGTATCTGGATGACCTCGCGGCAAAGGGCCTGAACTTCGTCGCGTTCCACTGCTATACCGGCGGAGAGGAGCGGTATGCGCCGTACGTTGAGCCGCTGATCCAAGTGAAGTATCGCGACGTGTTGCCGGAGGCCGGGCTCGACACCTCATTGACGGCGCGCTGGGGGTATCGGCCGCTGAGCGTGCAAGAGTTTGTGTTTGGAACAGCCAACTCGTTCGATCTGCCGGCAGGTACACACGCGTTCGGCGCCGATTGCGCGGTGACGGCGCACTCGAACGAGGACCGCTATCGGCAGGCGCAGTCGCTGATGCGGAAGGTCATCAAGATGGCCCACGAGCGTGGCATCCAGGTGGCGATGGGGTTTGAGTTTGGCATCCATCCGCCGGAACTGGCGTCGATCGTCCCACATGACTCGCGCATTGCTGGCGCGATGTTGCCCGACCCGACGCATCCGGCAAACATCGAGATTCTGCAGGCCACAGTCGACGACGTCGTGACCTCGTATCCCGGCATCGACTGGGTGTGGCTGTGGCTTCATGAACACTCGCATTTCGTGGCACCGCCGCAACTCTCTGGGCGCTTTAGGGAGTTTTACAATCGCGAGAAGGCCAATTTCAGCGGTGCTAGCAATGAGCACGATGTATTTACGGGGGTCTGGTCGTTGGCACAGGTCCGTCAGGTCCATGAATACCTCGCGCGTCGTTCACCCAAGACACGGCTGGTGATCGGCGGCTGGGGCGGCTTGCTTCCCGTGTTACCTGGTTTGGACCGGGCGCTGCCGCGAGACATCGTCTTCAGTTGCCTCAGTGATTCGCCCGTGCTCGGGGAGGTGGCCAAGCACCGCCCGACCTGGGCGGTCCCGTGGCTCGAGTACGACGGCTGGCTCTGGCATCTGCAACTACAGGCGGCAGCGGTGAGCAAACAGGTCAAGGCGGCGCACGCTGCCAACCTCACCGGGGTGATCGGCATCCACTGGCGCACCGAGGAGATTCGGCCGAACCTCGAAGCCTTGGCGCTAACCGCTCGCGATCCCGAACACGCTCCGCCTGTAGAAGAACTATACCGCCAACACTGTGTCGCTCGCTACGGACCTGCGTCGGTCGACAAACTTGCGCCGCTGCTGCTGCGATTTGAAAACGAGAAACAACTGGGCTGCCTCGATTCGCCGGAGTTTTATCCCTACACGCCAAGCTGGTGGGGACGCGTCGAGCCGAAGCTGGCTAGGCAACTGCGTGACGCCATCACGTTGCTCGACCAGATCAAGTGCACGACGCCGGCGGCGGAGCATCGCGCCAATCTCGATTGGCTGGCCGACAACTTCCGCTTCACGCTGCTGCTGGACGAGGTTGGACGCAAACTCGAGCCTGCCTATGCGCTGAAAGAGAGGCACCTACGGGGTGAAGTGTCGAACGCCGAATTGCCGCAGCAAGTCGCAACCGCAAGCCGCGAACTGGCGGCGGCGCCGGTGGAGGAACTGTTCCGCACATTTGCCCGCCGGGTCCGTTCCCGCGGCGAACTCGGCGAACTCAGCGCGCTGAACCAGAAACTTTGGCTTCAATACCGCGAGCTGGACCGGTTCCTGGCAAGCGTGGAAAAGGCACGATAAGGAGTACAACATGAAAGATTACAAGAATTGGAGCCAGCACTGAAATGAAACTATTGCTACTACTACCCGTGTTCCTGGCTGTCACAAACGGCATGGGTGAAACGTTGGCCTCGGAATCGGATGCCGTCCTGCGGCGCAATCTGCTGGCTCCACATCGGGATAAATTGAAGCGCATCGTCTTTACCAAGCATTTTGACATGGGCGGCTCGCACTACGCCTATACGGATGCCGTGAGCGACGAGGACACACTCAATCCCAACGGCGTGGTGAAGGAGTTCAATTTCACGCCTGGATCCAGTCTGTGCCTGCTGGAAACCGGTGATGACTACGAGTTCAAAGAGACAACACTTATCCAGGACAAAGACGGCGTGTTCCGTGACCCGGACGTGTCGTATGACGGCAAGCGGATCCTCTTCGCCTGGAAAAAGTCGGCGCGAGGCGATGACTATCATTTGTATGAGATGGATTTCGCAACGCACGAGGTCCGCCAACTGACCTCCGGTCAGGGTGTGGCTGATTATGAGGGGGTTTACCTGCCCGATGGCAATATCATGTTCAGTTCCACGCGTTGTTATCAGAACGTCGATTGCTGGCACGTGAGTGTGAGCAACATGTATTTGATGAACAAGGACGGGAAATATATGCGCCGGATAGGATTCGACCAGGTCAATACCAACTATCCCCAGGTTCACCCGGAAAGTGGCCTGATTACCTATACGCGCTGGGAATACAACGACCGCGGCCAGATCTATCCGCAGCCGCTGTTTCAGATGTATCCCAACGGCGCACATCAGACAGAGTATTACGGAAACAACTCCTATTTTCCCACGAGCATTCTGCATGCCCGGGGGATTCCGGGCACGGGGAAGGTGCTGGCCATTCTTTCCGGCCACCATACCCAGCAACGTGGAAAGCTGGCCATGATCGACCCTTCCATGGGTCGGCAGGAAACCAGCGGCGTAACCCTTGTGGCGCCGGTCCAGAAGTTGCAGGGCATCATCAAGGTCGACCAGTATGGTCAGGACGGAGACCAATGGCAATATCCTTACCCCTTGGATGCGCAATGCTTCCTGGGGGCATTCCGCCCCGATGGAGAGCAACGGTTTGGAATCTATTTCATGAACATCAAGGGAGAACGGGTACTCATGGCTTCGGACCCGGCCATCTCCTGCAACCAGCCTGTTCCACTGGCCCCGCGCCCGATTCCCCCACGGTTGCCCGACTCCTCAGACTGGAGGAAAAAGAACGGTGTTTTCACCATTCAGGACATCTATCACGGGCCGGGACTACAGGGCATCAAGCGGGGCACAATCAAGAAGATCCGGGTTGTGGCATTGGATTTCATGGCCACGGATATTGGACGCAAACATGGGCCATCCACTATCAGTGATCTGGCGGCTTGGGATGTGAAACGTGTCCTGGGAGAATCTCCGGTTCTCGAAGACGGCTCGGCCGCCTTCGAAGTTCCGGCACGCACGCCGGTCTACTTCCAGGCTATCGATACGAACGGACATGTCGTGCAGACCATGCGTTCCTGGTCAACACTGATGCCCGGCGAAATCTTCAGTTGCACAGGCTGCCATGAAAACAAGAATGAAGCCGTCGCTAACGAGCCGACAGCGATTGCTCTAACGACAGGCATCAAGCCGCTTGAGCCGTTTTATGACATCACGGGCAAGGGCTTCAGTTTCCCGCAGATGATTCAGCCTATTCTCGATGCCAAGTGCGTAAAGTGCCACCAGGGAGCCGATACCAAACCACCCGACCTGCGGGCCACACCGGTCTGGGACGGGGAGGCACGCAAGTTTTGGAACCAGTCGTACCATGCGCTGATTTCCACCGACAGGTCCGCACCTCCTGCCAATGACACGCAACAGGTACTCGGCGTCATCGCGGAAAAATCCAGATATCTCAATTGGATTGGCCGTTGGTCCGTGCCGGAGATGATACCACCCTATTCACATGGTTCGTCACTGAGCCCTTTGGTCTTGTTGTTGGAGAAGGGCCACGAGAAGGTGCAGATGACGAGGGAAGAAATGGACAAGATCTCCTGCTGGATCGACCTGGCACTGCCGCATTCCGGAAAATGGACTGAGGGCATGACACCTGAAGATGAGGAAATATACACCAAGGTTTACAGGAAGCGAGTGGACTGGGAGAGACAGGATGTCTTGAATATTCAAGAGTATAACAAGGCACAAACCCCATCCCGCTGAACCGGGAAGCCGGAGATCAGAAACAAAAGGAAATCATAAAGATGAAGAACACACTGATTGCATGCATGGCGTTGATCATGACCACGGCCGCGGTTTTGGGCGCGGAACTCTCGCAACCCGCCACTATCAATTCGTGAGTCGGAAAACCGCAGACTGACGAATAACGAGGTTCGAATGACGAAAGAAGAGAAAGGAACAAGCAATGAAGATTCATTTACCGAAATGGTTTCCCTGTATTTTGACTGCGATATTCATTTATCCGATCGCCAGTCTGCCGAAGGTGCAGGCTGCGGGGACAACTTACTATGTCAGTCAGTCCTCGGGAAACGACGCTTGGGATGGGCTGGCGTCAAGCCGTGAGGGCAGCCACGGACCATGGAAAACTTTGGCCAAGGCCTCCCGAGAGTACTCCCCGGGTGACAGCGTCCGCTTGAAGTGCGGCGATACCTGGGCCAACGACACGCTCCGGCCCACAGGCTCTGGCACGCCGAACAACCCGATCAGCATCGGCTCCTATGAAACTGGCAACAGGCCGATTCTTGACGGTCTGGATGATGCCCAGGACCGCATGGGCATCCACCTGAAGGATGTCGCAGAATATCGTATCACCGGCATCGAGTTCACTCGTTACCTTACCGGAATCTACGCTGAGTATTCCGACGACGCTCCGCACCGCAAAGGTCTTCGGATCGAGGGCTGCTATTTCCATGATTCGCAACTTTACCAGCATTACGAAGACTACCCGAAGCATAAGATTGGGCTGGGCATCTGCCTGTTCTCGCATGAGTGCGACCAAAAGATCGTGATGTCGGACGTCACGATCAAGAGCTGCCAGTTCCGTCGACTTGCATCGGGCATCTGGACCAACAGTCCAGACAATTTCAATCAGGCCGCCGACAACATCTGGAACTTCGCCAACATGGTAATCGATGGCTGCACCTTCGAGGAGTGCAAGCAATGGCCCTTGGGCCTACGTGGAATTGCCGGCGGAGCGGTGCGGAACTGCCTCACGCTCGACGTCGGCCGCCACAACCAGGCTTGGAATGGCGTGGCCGGGTCGATGATCGCGCGGTGCAAAGACTTCATCTTCGAGGATAGCGAGTGGGGATTTATCTCCATTGGCCCGCCGGGGAAAGCCAGTAGCGATGGTCAGGCTTTCGATTTTGAGTGCAACAACATAAACCACGTCATGCGGCGATGCCTGTTCCACGACACGGATGGACCGGGATTCCTGCTCTGCAACGACGCCTCCGGACCGGGACCGGAAATTGACATCCTATTGGAGGACTGCGTTTCCAATGGCAAGTCGCTGCGGGTTAAGGAGAATGGTTATCCCAAAGTCGAGATCATGAACTGTTCTGCCGCCAATCGTGTTACCTGGAAAGCTTGCCGCTTTTACCTGAGCGAGGGCGCACGCCTGACCAATCGGCCCGAGGGGCTGACTTTCACCAATTGTCTCATCAAGCCACTGGGTAAGGCCTGTAGCACGACGAATCTGGCCCTAGCCACAACCGCATCGGCATCATCGGCCGAGCCAGGGCATCAGGGTGCCAGTGCGGTCGACGGCAGCGCAATCACCTCGTGGAAGGCCGCCTCGTCCTCGGACCAATGGCTCCAACTCGATTTCGGCCGTCCGCAGACCATTAACGAGTTCCGCTTGCGGGAGGATGCCTCGTCATCCGTGACGCGCTACGTGATCGAGTACTGGGATGATCGCGAGGCGAAATGGATTGGGAGTTTCAATGGCCTGACCATCGGTCCCGACTTTGTCGCACCGATCGTCAACCGTACCACGTCGAAGGTCCGCTTGCTGATCAAGAAGACCGGCCGCGGCACTCCTGAGATCGCGGAGTTCGAGGCCTACAATGATACCAAGGGTGAAGTGTTCAACGCTTCAGTCGGCGTCGCATCGGCCGATGTCGCGACAGGGAACCTTCGATGCGAGTACCTGAAGGATCCGTTGGGCATTGACGTGGTGAAGCCGAGGTTGAGTTGGGTGATCGAATCCGACCGCCGCGGCGAGCGACAGACGGCCTATCAGGTGGTGGTCGCCTCGACGCCGGAGCTTCTGGCCAGGGATGAGGGCGATCTTTGGGACAGCGGCAAAGTGGTCTCGGATCAAAGCGTCCAGGTGGAATACGCCGGCAAGCCGCTGGCAAGCCGCCAGCAGTGCTTTTGGAAAGTGAGAGCATGGACGCTCTCAACCCTGAACTCTTCCGTGTCGGCTTGGAGTAAGCCGGCGCTGTGGACGATGGGCTTGCTCAAACCGGAAGACTGGCAGGTGGCCAAGTGGATTGGACAGGAAGGGCCGCCCCCACCGCTGGAAGAGCATTCGCGGTTGCCTGCCCGCTATTTGCGCCGTGAGTTTGTGGTGGGAAAAGCAGTGGAACGGGCGACGGCCTATTTCTGCGGACTCGGCGAGTCGGACCTCTATCTGAATGGGCAGAAGGTCGGCGACCACGAGCGCGACCCGGGCATGACCATGTTCAGCAAGCGTTGCCTCTATGTGTCCTTCGACGTCAAGAGCCTGCTTAAGCAAGGCCAAAATTCCGTTGGCGCCATCCTCGGCAACGGGCGATTCTTCGCACCGCGCCGGGCCAATCCGGAAGCATACATGGGCTTTGGTTCGCCGCGGATGATTCTCGTCATTCGCATCGAATACACAGACGGCGCCTTGCAGAACCTTGTTAGCGACGAAAGCTGGAAGGTGACGGACCAGGGCCCTTTACGCGCGAACAACGAATACGACGGCGAAGAATATGATGCTCGGATGGAAATGCCCGGATGGGATCGGGTGGGATTCGACGACTCCCGTTGGGCGAAGGCACAGGTGCTGCCTTCTCCCGGCGGTCGTCTCGAGTCACGGATGTATGAACCGATGCGCATTACCGAGACATTCAAGCCTGCAAAGATCACCAATCCGGATCCAGGGGTCTTCATCGTGCATTTCGAGAAGGGATTTTATGGCACGGTGCGGCTGAAGGTGTCGGGCCCTGCCGGTACGAAGGTCGTCATGCGATCCGCCTTTGACCTTTTTCCAAACGGCCGCTTCAAGGTCGAGAACAACCGCAGCGCGAAGACGACCGACATCTATATCCTCAAAGGCGGCGGGCAGGAGGTCTGGCGACCGCGGTTCCGCGGGCAGGGCACGCGCTACGTGGAAGTCACAGGCTTTCCGGGCGTTCCCCAACTCGAGAACCTTGACGGCCTTTTCATGCACGACGATATCGAAGAGACGGGAACATTCGAATGCTCGAACCCGCTGATCAACCAGCTCAATCGCCTGATGCGCTACGACCAATTGGGACAGAAGCAGAGCCATCCCAAGGAACTCGAACGCGATGAACGGATGGGATGGCTGGGCGGCAGCGGCACCTACGTGGTGGATGAGAGCGTACACCAGAACTCGGCGGCCTTCTATGCCAAATGGCTTGGGGACGCCCGACTGGAGCAAAATGCCGACGGTTCCATCTCCGACGTCTGCCCGGCGTATTGGGATATCCGGTCAGGCTCCCTGGTGTGGCCAGCCGACATGATCCTGATACCGCTCGCCCTCTACGAATACTATGGCGACCGGCGCGTGCTCGAAGAGAACTACGACGTCATGAAAAAATGGGTGTTGTACACGATGCGAGTACAGAAGAGAGACCTCACCTTGGATCTCGATCCCTACGGGGATTGGTGCCCCATCGTGGAGACCTCGAAACCGCTGATCGGTACGGCGTATCTCTACAATAACTGCAAGCAGTTGTCACGGGTCGCCGGCCTGCTGGGTAAGGCGGACGACGAGGCGCGTTTCGCTGACCTGGCGAAAAAGACCGGCGAGGCATTCAATAAACGCTTCTTCAATCCGCAGACCAGTCAATACCAGGGCGACACTCAATGTTCCTATATCCTGCCGCTGGCTTTTGGGCTCGTGCCCGGGGCGAACCGACAAGCGGTGATCTCCAACCTCGTCAATAACATTATGGTCGTCCATAAGCAGCATGTTTCCGTGGGACTGGTGGGTATGGCATGGATGATGAGGGTTTTGAACGACATTGGACGTGCCGATGTCGCCTATGCGCTTGCCTCGCAAAAGGACAAGCCAAGCTGGGGTTACATGGTGGCGAAGGACGCTTCGGGAATGTGGGAAAAATGGAACCACGATACGGACGGTCCCGGAATGAATGGTTCGGGCTTCCTGATGCTGACCGGCGACCTGAATGCGTGGTTTTACCAGGGACTGGCAGGCATCAATCCCGACCCGGCGCAACCCGGTTTCAAACACACCATCATCAAGCCACAGCCCATAGGAGATTTGACCTATGTCAAAGCGTCCTACAAATCCATGCATGGTTTGATCGTGAGTAATTGGCGGCGTGAGGGCGACAATTTGGCGATGGACGTCGTGATTCCCGCTAACGGCACGGCTACGGTTTGGGTTCCGGCCAAGGATGCCGCAATGGTGACTGAGGGCGGCAAGCCGACAAAGCAAGCGGAAGGTGTCCACTTCCTGCGGATGGAGGGCGGTGTTGCGGTATTCACGATCGGGGCCGGACAATACAACTTCAGATCAATCATGCATGACAGAAACACAAAACCAGATAGGAAATGATCATGAGGATACGAACAACCACGCTGTTTCTGGTGGTGCTGATGGTTGGCAATGCTGCACTGGCGGCAGAAGATCCATCGTCCCTGCTCACCGCGATCAATCCCATGGCGCAAGCCTTCCGGTCGCCGCCGGATGATTCAAAGCCTTGGTGTTACTGGTGGTGGCTCAACGGGGCGGCGAGCCAAGAGGGGATCACTCGCGATTTCGAGGAAATGCGCAGTCAAGGCATCAGCGGCGCACTGCTGTTCGATGCCGGGGAGGCCGGACCAGACGCGCCTTGCGGACCAAATTTTATGAGCGATGAATGGCGCGCGCTGTACAAACATGCCGTGCGCGAGGCGGATCGCTGCGGAATCGCGATCGGCGTGAACCTCTGTAGCGGCTGGAATGCCGGCGGGCCATGGGTGACTCCCGAATGCGCTGCGAAGAAGCTCGTCAGTTCGCGGACGGTCGTGAAAGGACCGGGACGTATTGCCATTGCGCTCCCAAGACCGCCAATTGTGCAGGATTATTATCGTGACGTCGCAGTGTTGGCTATTCCGGTGAACGAGGATGCATCGTCTACCTTGAAGGCGAATTTTGGTCCCCGCGCGATCGATCTTACCCAATCCGTGGACGACGCCTGGCAGCTTTCCTGGGACATTCCGGCAGGAAACTGGTCCGTCCTGCGGATCGGCTACACATTGCACGGCAATTCGACCCAGTGCGTCGGCTCCGGTCCCGGCGGACTGGAGATCGATACGATGAGTGCTGCGGCGATGGACGCCCACTTTGCCGAGACAGGAGCCAAGTTAATCGCCGACGCCGGCCCGCTGGTCGGCAAGACACTCCAGTATTTCCACATCGACAGTTGGGAATTGGGCCAGCCCACATGGACGCCACGGATGCGCGAGGAGTTTCAGAAAAGGCGAGGCTACGATCCATTGCCATGGCTGCCGGCGGTGTTGGGGCAAACCGTGGACGATCCTGAGAAGACTCGCCGGTTTTTGCAGGACTATCGCCGCACTGCCGCCGATCTGGTCGCGGCAAACTACTACGGCCGGTTGCGCGAGTTGACGTTGAAGGGCGGCTTGCGCGGCACGCACCCGGAATCCGGCGGACCTTTTTTCGTCCATTGGATCGACGCGATCCAGTGCGAGGGTATCAACGACGTGCCCATGGGCGAATTCTGGAAACGCAACAGCGAACCGGATGGCCCGATCACCCACCACCACAACCCGAGCCTGAAACAGGCAGCCAGTGCCGCGCACATTTATGGCAAGCCGATTTGCCAGGCCGAGGCATTCACTTCATTCGCCTGCGACTGGATCGACGATCCGTGGAGCATGAAAGACATCGGCGACGCCGCGTTTTGCGAGGGGCTAACGCGCAACGTGCTCTGTTTCTGGGTGCATCAGCCGCGGCTGGAGGCAAAGCCGGGCTTTCAGTGGGCACATGTCGGCACACACTTCGACCGTAACGTGACATGGTGGCGGATGAGCGGTGCCTGGTTGACCTACCTTGCCCGCTGCCAGTATATGCTTCGGCAGGGTTTGTTCGTTGCCGATTTTGCGTACTTGCAGGACGAGGCGATTCCCGGATTTATTGCGCCGCGTCCCAATCAGCAGCCGGCCCGCCCGGCCGGGTTTGATTACGACGTACTCAACGCCGAAGCACTGGTCACGCGCGCCACCGTCACGAACGGGCGGTTGGTGCTGCCAGACGGAATGTCCTATCGTTACCTGGTACTGCCGCATAACCCCGATGCCCTTCTCTCTTCGCCGGTGGTGAAGAAGATCAATGCGTTGGCTGCGGCCGGCGTGACAGTGATCGGCCCCAAGACCTGGCAGGATCGATCACGAATATGCGTGAAGGTACACTGAACTCCGTAATCCGTGCCGATGGATTGGCACCGGACATCGAATTTCCCTGCACATCGACGGGCACGAAGTTCGACTGGATCCATCGCCGCGACGGCAAGACGGACATCTACTTCATCAGCAACCAAAGTACACGCATCGCCGCTGCCCCAATGATATTCCGAGTCCGTGGTAAACAACCGGAGCTCTGGGATGCGGTTACCGGTGAAAGTCGTTTCCTGCCCGAATGGCGTGAGGAGGACGGTCGCACAATCGTGCCGATGCAGTTCGCGCCGCGGCAGTCCTTCTTTGTCGTATTCCGACAAGATAGTCAGAAGTCGGAGATCGCAGGTCGCAGGTTAGAAAAGAATTTCCCGAAACTGACGCCGATGCAGGCAATTGCGGGGGAGTGGAAGGTGTCGTTCGATGCACAGTGGTCCAGACTGACAAAAGCAGTGACTTTCGAGAAACTCGAGGATTGGACAAAGCGGCCGGAGGAAGGGATCAAGTATTACTCTGGAGCGGCAACCTATCTGAAGGTCTTTGACCTTGCGGACAACACCAAGGCAAAGCGTGGCAAAGGCACGGGAGAGAAGTTGTTCCTGAACTTGGGAGTGGTAAAGAACATCGCCCGCGTTCGGCTCAACGGTTGCGATCTGGGCGTTGTCTGGACGGCACCGTGGCAGGTTGACGTCACCAGCGCGTTGAAGCCGGTGGGGAATGAACTGGAGATTACCGTGGCGAATCTCTGGCCCAACCGTCTGATTGGCGATGCGACACTGCCCAAGGAAAAACGGCTGACTGTCACGAATGTGCGCACCTACGACACAATGACGACCGGCATCTTCGACTGCAAAAAGTGCGAGGATCGGAAAAAGATCGGCAAGCTTGCCGAATTGCTCCCCTCTGGCCTGCTCGGCCCCATACAACTTCTGTCCGGAGATTTCAAATGAAAAACCACATCATTCGTCGTTTCGTGGTCTGCCTCTTTGCCATCGTTGTGATGCTGGCAGGCGATGTCTGTACCTTGGTTGCGCAAACATCCTCTTTCTCGGGATCGACGGCCACTGTCTCGACAACGCCGACTCTTGCCGCCGAGGCTCTTGCCATCGTTTCCCGCCAGAAGGGCGTTTTCACTTTTTCACCCGTTGCGACGCCCACCCGCAAAATGCCGGACGGCCCGTTGCTTGGCAATGGCGACGTGGGGGTGACGATTGGCGGCGTCCTGGAGCGGCAGAAAACCATCGGTCCCGACGGGGTCGCCCGTCCCATTTCTGTGACAAGCTCACCCGAGAGACACCGCTTCTGGATCTCCAAGAACGATTTCTGGAAATCCAAGACGATTTATCCCAACGCCCATCCTTGTCCCATCGGCGGCATTGACGTGAACATCCCCGTGCTTGTGAACGGGCAGTACCACGCTGAGCAGATTCTGGAAACCGCCGAGGTATTACACACGCTCAAGACCACGGTGCGCACGGGCGATCCACCGCCATTCACCCGCGCGGGCACCACGATTCATTTTCGCTCGTGGGTTGCGGCCACGGAAAACCTGTTGGTCATCGAACTCTCGGTGGAGGGCGATCCGACCGAGGTGAACCCCTACAAGAGTACCGATCTGGTGGGCGTGGACGTGAACCTCTGGCCCATGACCGGCAACGAAGCCGAAACGGCAACCGGGAATCTTCCCGACGGCTATTGGGCCGTACGACGGTTCGTTTCGACGACCAAGTCTATCGCGTTAGATCAAGCACCGTGTAAGTGGTCGAGCGAAGCTGCCGTGGCGATGCGTCTGTTCAATCATCGGAAGCCGGGGCTGCCGGGGTTTCGGTGTGACGGCTGGTCCGCGGACCGTTTCGTTCTCTCACCGGGCCGCCCGGTCATTCTCGTGGCGGCGATTGTCACGAGCGAGGAATCGAAGACGCCGCTTGACGAAGCGCGACGACGCATTGCCGAAATGACGCCGGAACGAGTCAATTCGCTTCGCACGACGCACCGCCAGTGGTGGCGAGAGTTCTGGTCGAAGTCCTTCGTCGAGATTGGCGATCCGCTCATCGAGAAGTTCTATTATGGTTCAAACTACCTCATGGCGTCCTGTAGTCGCAATAAGCAATTTCCACCGACACTCTTTGGCAACTGGATCACCGTCGATGGCCCTTCGTGGCAGTCGGATTACCATCTCAACTACAACCATCAGGCACCTTGGTGGGGCGTATTCTCCTCGAACCACCCCGAGTTGGCCGATCCGTATGACGCGCCCATCCTTGACTACCTGCCGACCGGCCTAGCCAACGCCCGAAAGTATCTCAAGGTTCGCGGCGTCTATTATGACGTGGGCGTGGGGCCGAAAGGATTGGAAGCTGCATTGATGCCAGACGGTCATTCCATTCCTGGGGAAGGCAATCGCCTGTTCCACGGTCAGAAGAGCAACGCGGTGTTTTGCGCGGCCAACATGTTCATGCGTTTCTATCATACGTATGACCACGACTACGCGCTACGCGTGTATCCTTTCCTGATCGAAGTGGCGAACTTCTGGGAGGACTATCTTAAATTGGAGGACGGCCGATACGTCATCAGCGGAGATGCCCTTGGCGAGACGGCCAGCGGCATTGGCGACAAGAATAACTGCCTTTCGCTGGGCCTGGTACGGATGTTCTTCAAGGGCATGCTTGATGTGAGCTCCGAGCTGGGCGTCGATGCAGAACGACGCACCAAGTGGCGCGACATCCTCGACCGCCTGAGCGATTTTCCCACGGTGGTGGTGGACGGCGTGCGGCGCGTTCGCGGCGCGGAGGAAGGCCCGGCCGCGAGCCGCGTGGGACCGAAACGCAACAGCAGCCGCGTCGAATTCACGGGCATGGTCTGGCCATCGTGCGTGTTGGGACTTAGTTCCGACCCGGCAAACCTCAAGATATTACAGGACGATGCGCGCGGTTGGCCGGAGCGTGAGTGGATTAACCACTACAACGGTTTCAGCCAGACATTCCCCGGCGCAGCGCGCGTGGGGCACGACCCGGAGGATATTCTCGCCAAGCTTCGCAAGCAACTCACGGTGGCGGGTTTCCCGAATCTCATGGTTTTTGGTGGCGGCCGGGGAATCGAAAACTGCTCTGCCGTACTCGCGACGATCAACGAGATGTTGCTCCAAACCCATGAAGGGGTGCTACGTCTTTTCCCCGTCTGGCCCAGGGAGCAGCCCGCCCGCTTCGGCCAACTTCGCACATCGGGCGCGTTTTTGGTTTCCAGTGAACTGAAGGGCGGCGAGGTGAAGTATGTGAAGATTTATAGTGAAAAGGGACGGACCTGCACGCTGGTCAATCCGTGGCCCGGCAAGGCGATGGATGTCTATCGCGACGGCAAAAAGGTTGAGACATTGAAGGGCGAACGGGTCGTGCTGAAGACGGAAGCCGGCGCGACGGTTGTGCTGATCCCGGAAGGCGCGGGATATGACTCGCTCCACGGCAGCATGGGGAACTCGCAGCGCACGATGTCCCATGCCGCATCGGTGGGGACGACTTACTATGTCGACGCGCTGGTCGGGGATGATTCAGCCGACGGGAGAGCGGCTGGGCCCTGGCGTTCGCTCGGGCGGGTCAACCAGCAAGTCTTCGCCCCCGGCGATGCCGTTCTGTTCAAGGCGGGGTGTCGCTGGCAGGGCCAGTTGCGATCACAAGGCTCCGGCAGCAAAGGCCATCCGATCCGCATCGATCGCTATGGCGAGGGGCCTTTGCCGATAATCGACATGGGAGCAACCACCGGTGCCGCGGTCCAGTTGTCAAACCAGGAGTTCTGGGAGATTCGCCATTTGGAGATAACCAGCGGCGCGCCACCGGCACGGGAGCACCGGCAGGGCATTCTTGTGCTGGGATCGGGCACTGGCCGCGTATTCCGCCATATTGTTGTCAGCGACTGCCATATTCACGACATCTGGGGCCTGTTGGGCGGTCGCGATCAGGGGATCGATAGCTACACCTCCACGGCGATCCTGGTGGCATCGCCAAGGGGTGAACAGGTAGCAACTTTTGATGAGGTTCTCATCGAACGCAACCTGATCGAACGGGTTGACCGCAGTGCGATCATCGTCTGGACACCTACGAAGGCGGCCTCGGCCACGCGGGTAGTTGTGCGACATAATCGCATGACCAATCTTGGTGGCGATGCCATCCTGATACTCGGCAGCAAGGGAGCACTGGTGGAGTACAACGTGGTCAATCATGCCGGCTTGCGTTGCGGTGACCCGAACGTGGTGCTGCCCGACGGCCTGGAAGGGTACAACGCCTGTGCGGCGTCGATCTGGATGCACACCTGCGACCACTCCCTCATGCAGTTCAATGAAGTGTACAACACCAACGTGCAGGGCAACAATCAGGACGGTCAGGCTTTCGATTTTGATTTTGACTGCCGCCATTGCGTGCTGCAATACAACTACAGCCGACACAACCGGGGCGGCTGGCTGCTCATCATGCCGAGCGCGGAACATAATATAGCGAGATTCAACGTCAGCGAGAATGATCAGGTTCGCTTGATGTGCGGAGGCAGTTCGCTTGAGGCTGACAACCACCTGTACAACAACGTATTCTATGTTGATTGCGGCACGGTGGAGGTCTTCACGAACGCCGTCTATACCAACAACATCTTCTACGCCACGGGACAGGGGCGTTTCAAAATCTCCAAACGGAAGCCTGGCCTCTTGAGCCACAATGTCTATTTCGGCCCCTGGCTCAAATTGCCGGAGGATGCCCATGCGATGCTGGAGGATCCACGGTTCGTGGCAGCAGGTACTGGCGGCATGGGACTCGATTCACTGACAGGATATCGGTTGCGCACGGATTCGCCCTGTCGAAATAGGGGAATGCCGATTGCTAACTCGGGCGGGCGTGATTTCTGGGGCAATCCTTTGGCGGAAGGCGAGAAGCACATCGGACCTTAAGGACTGGTTCGGCGAGGGTCCGCTATGCTTGGGATATCAATCCCGAGGTATGCAATCTGTTCAATGTGGCAGGATTGCTGGCGTCATCGTTCCGGACGGATGACTGGAAACTTGAATTTGCAGAACAATAACATGACAAGGAGTTTTTTCATGAGGAAGCAACCCTCTGATCGTCGTACTTTTTTGAAGACGGCTGCGGCCGGTGTCGTTGTCGCTGGAGCGAGACTCAGCTTGCCCACCGCACGGGCAGACGAGAAGCCCGCAGCCGCGCTAACCAAGAAGATCCGCGTGGGACTGATCGGCTGCGGAAACGTCTCGGACGCGTACCTGACCGATCTGGCGACGCGCGACTATATCGAGCTTGTCAGCGTTTGCGACATCATCGTCGAGCGGGCCAAGGCGGCGGCCAAGCGGTTCAAGGTGCCCAACCATTATCCGCACATCGAAAAGATGCTCGCCGGTGCGCCGTTCGATCTGCTGGTGAACACAACCTCAATGCCTGCCCATTTTCCGCTGAACAAGGCGGCGCTGATGTCCGGCAAACACGTGTGGAGCGAGAAGCCGATGGCCACGGAGGTGGCCGAAGGTCGGGAACTGCTGGCGTTGGCGAAAGAGAAGGGCCTGCGGCTTTGGGCCGCGCCGACCGTGATCACCAGCCCGCAGTTCCGCTTCATGGCCGAGACCATCGCCAGCGGCAAGCTGGGGCACGTGGCGAGCGCACGGGGCGAGTATGGGCACACCGGTCCCACATGGTCCGAATGGTTCTTCCAGAAGGGCGGCGGATCGCTGTTCGACCTGGGCGTCTACAACGTCACAACACTTACCGGACTGCTGGGGCCGGCCAAGGCGGTCGTGGGGTTGGCCGGCATCATCACGCCGGAGAGAACGATCAACGGCAAGAAGATCCAGGTCGAGGCCGAGGACAATGCCATGATGCTGATCGATCATGGCAACGCGAGGTTTTCCCACATTACCACCGGATTCACGCACTTCAGCAAGGAGGAGCACCGCGATACAACCCGCGAGTATTACACGATCGACGTGGTGGGCGACGCGGGGCGAATGTATCTGAGCGGCTACGACTGGGGGCCGCACGGGGTTGACTTGGCCACGGCAAAGAATCCCAAGGTTGAGCATTGTTGCCCTGAGCCGGGCGATTATACCTGGCAATACGGTGCGTCCTATGCGGCCAACTGCCTGCGCACTGGGCAGCAGGGGCTGATCACCCCGGAACACGGCCTGCATGTTCTGGAAGTGATGAATGCCTGCAAGGAGTCGCAACGCAACGGCACGCGGGTGGCGATCCAATCGACGTTCCCCTGGCCGATCATCAAGTGATCGAAGGCAGATGCCTTGAGCCTGACACCAAGATGGAATATCTCGATGCGGTGAAGACTGTTTTGTCATCCAATAAGGAGTGAATATGAAATTGACCAGAAGAGATTTCGTCCAGTCGGCCGCTGTGACCGGCATGTGGCTCGCTGCGTCGAAGTCCGGCATGGTAGAGCAGGCGGCCGGAATGCCGATTGTTCCTGCATCTGCGGCGAAGGATGCGGACGTTATTATGAATCGCCAAGTAAACCTAGAAATGCTGAAAGATGTGCCGAAGATCCCCTCTACCTCCCCGCCTGACTGGCAGTTCCTGGCAAAGCGAGTCAACAACTTCTTGACGAACCCGGCCAATGGGGCTCTGAAAACCGATGCGCAGGGCGTGAAATACTTCAGGACAGTCGTCGAGGAAGAGGGCCGGGAGCTGATCACCCTGGGATGCGTGGTTGCTGGAAAGATTCTCAGGGGCGACGATGTCAGGGAGTTCACGCCCGCACTCGGCGCCTTTTACAACAGGGAGTACGGGCTTTTCCTTAACAATATCGGGCAGCGTGGGATCGAGTACTGGTATCTGATGGACCTCACCGCCCTGGCCGGGGCGATCATACGGCTGGCGTTGTCGCGGGATGCCGCCATTTTGGAGATGTGGGAAAATAGTGTGAACCGGATCATGAGGATGGCCCGGCAAATCGGCTACGATTTCAATGCACAGGGCTACCAGTTTGACAAGGGAACCCCTTTTACGGGCGATCCAACATATCGCCAGCCTGACGCGATCGCCGGATATGCCTATGTCATGCTGCTCGCTTATGGACTGCTGAAAAAGCAAGAATACATGGACGAAGCCGTCAATGCCTTGACCCGTTACCAGGCATTTGAGACCAATCCGTGGTATGAGATTCCCAGCGGTGCAATGGGCGTGCTGGCAGCAGCCCGCTTGAATGCCCTGGGCCATTCCTTCGATCTTCGCAAGATGCTGGAGTGGGTGTTTGACCATAAGTGCGGAGCCATGCATGTTGGGCGGTGGGGTGAATACGAAATGAACGGATTGATGATCGGCTGGCGCGGATGGACGCGGGAACAGGCGCGCGGTGTTGCCTTCAGCATGGAAACCATGATTGTCCTGCCCTATGTGCTGCCTGTGGTGCGATATGATCCCCGGTTCGCCCGTGCGATTGGAAAGTACGCGGTCAATGTGATTACCAACGCCAAGAGGTTCTTTTCAGATTATGTTCCCAAAGCCGCCCAGAGCAGGCCGGAGGCCGATCCTGCGATACCCTATGAGCGGTTGTGCAGCAGCCATGTTGGACATCCACTCTTTGCAGACGGCGACTTCGCGGGGCACAAATCCGTTTATGGCGGAGGCTTTGCCTTGTGGTGGGGGGCGATCATCGATACGACCGAGCATGAATTCATTTTTAGGCTGGACGCCGCGAAAACTGACTTTCTCACAAGCGTAAAGTATCCGACTTACCTGTACTACAATCCCTACGTGATCGCCAAGACGGTCGCGATCGATGTTGGAACCGCCCCCCGGGATCTCTACGATTCCGTGAAAGGGGATTTTATCCTGAAAGGTGCCATAGGCAAGACCGTCATCCCCATCCCGGCCGATTCCGCGATCGTACTGGTGCTCGTACCCACGGGCGGCACGATCAGCCATGATGGACACAGTTTACTGGTCAACGGCACGGTTATCGACTACCGCAAAGAGTGAACCCATGAAACCACGACCCGTGAAATTCCTTCTCGCCATCGCCCTGCTGGTGTCCATGCCATGTGCGCAGGCGGCAGACACCGCCATCCCCCGGGGCAGTCCCACCACCACCCCAGGCACACTTCCCTCGCTTCCCGGCATCCCGAAGAACCCCAACGGCTTTCGCGCGTACAGCACACGCCTGAACTACACGAAAGAATGGGAAAAGCCGTGGCGGGTCGGTCCCTACTTTGGCGTTTTTATAAATTGACCTGTCTGCGCTCAGGTCAACTGCCCCATCGGC
>JBAWVO010000071.1:0-23892 GCA_037147235.1 Planctomycetota bacterium
CATTCGTCATTCGTCATTCGTCATTCGTCATTCGTCATTCGTCATTCGTCATTCCCCCTGGTCATCAACTATGAACGCGACACCTCACCGCACCTTCACCGTCCGTATCCTTCGCCAGGATCTGCCGGGTAAACAAGGCTACTGGAATGAGTTCCACGTCGAGCATGAGCCTGACATGAACGTGATCTCGGCTCTCCAAAAGATCGCTGAATCGCCCGTCACCACCAACGCGCAGGATGTTGCGCCGGTCGTCTGGGAGTGCAATTGTCTCGAGGAGGTCTGCGGGGCGTGTACGATGGTGATCAACGGCCGCGTGCGGCAGGCATGTTCGGCCCTGATCGATAACTTGCTCAAAGACAATGCAAAATGCATCGAACTGCGGCCGATGACCAAATTTCCGGTAGTCCGCGACCTGATGGTCGACCGATCACGGCTTTTCGCTTCGCTGGAGAAGATTAAGGCTTGGGTGCCGGTTGATAGTTACTACGACATGGGCTCCGGCTCTCGGCAGTCGCAGGAGCAGCAGCAGTTTGCCTACGAATACAGCAAGTGCATGAGTTGCGGTTGCTGCCTGGAGGCCTGTCCGCAGTTTTTGAAGATGGAACTGCTCAAGCAACCCGACGAGACCCAGGAACAGTTCAAAGTGCGATTGCGCGAGGCGGTCGATCGTTCGTTCATTGGCGCCCACGCCATCGCCCAGGTCGATTATTTCAATATGAATCCGATTGGCGCGATGAACGCTGGCGAGCGGCTCGATGCCTTGACGGCCGAGGGCGGCATCCAGGTCTGCGGCAATGCGCAAAACTGCGTGAAGGTCTGCCCCAAAAGCCTTCCATTAACCACTGCCATCGCCCGTGGCGGCCGGGCCGCAACCATTCATTCCTTGAAGAAGATTTTCGACTGGTAGCGCAGATTTTTTTCGACAGAAAAATGAGGGACAGAAAAATGGGAAGAAAAGAGGGGAAAGGAACACTAATCTTCACTGATCATTGTGTCAATCAGCGAAAATTAGTGCTCCCTATTCCTTTTCTTATTTTTCTGTCCCATTATTTTTCTGTCGAATCTCTTCCTTGGCCTTTGCCTTGAATCCCCGCACCTGGATCGGTTTCTTACCGTCGGGTTTGGGCAGGAACATGTCGCTGGGCTTCAGATCGCACTCGCGGATCATCTGCAAGGCATATTCCTCCTGGCCGAGCTTGGAATCAATATTGTTCGTGCCAACCGTGAATTGGATGCCGGCCCTCTTCGCCCGGCGGATGAAATCGGCCTTGGGCAGCTTCAGCCGGTTGCTAATTTCGATCGCCACGCCGTTGCGAGCCGCCGCATCGATCACTCGATCGAGCCGCTCGGGCGTCCAGAGCGCGTCGTATTCCTTGATGAGCACGTCGGGCAGGTAGGTCGGGTTGACATAGATGTCGATCGGTTCGTTGTCGAGGATCTGTTCGATCGTCCGCACGAGCAGCACCATGAAGGCCTGTTTGTCGGGAACCTCGACTTCTTCGGGCATCCAGAGTCTCGCCCGGCGGCCGCGATGATCGACGATGGTCATGGCGTCGGTGAAGATGTAATCGAACTTGGCGATGGCCTCCTTGGAAAACAACGTCGGCCATTCGCGGCCTTCGGCCTGCATGCCGACGAAGCACGACTGGCCTTTCATCTTCTTGATGTAATCGTGGATGCCTTGATCATCGGTGATGGGAAACTTCAATCCACAATTAGCCACGATGCCGTAGAAGACGCCGGCCTTGCGGCTGCACTCCAGGGCCTTTTCCAGCGTGAGATCACCCTTGAGATGGATGTGGTAGTCGATAAGGAGAAAGCCTGTTCTTTGCAGTTCCGCCGAACCAAATTTTGCCTTCCATCCATCGAAACGCGAGCCCCAGGACTGCTCCTCAGCATGAGCCGCGGCGACGAGCGGGCTGATGAGAACAAAGAGGGACGTTATGACGCTATTGGCTCGCATGATTGGGATCGGTTGCGTTGGGGAGCGAGAAAAAGAGAAGTGGCCATTCTAAATGACCTTGTATGATTTTGATAGACACCCTTCACTCAAATCCTTCACTCAAATCCCAGCCACCCAAACCCCTCCGGTGCCACCGTCGTGGCCGCAGGCGAGGTCCATGACTGAAAGCCGACGCCGGGCACGGTTCGCTGAAGGCCGATGGCCCGGATTTTTGGATTTTTCCTGATTGTGTCTACCCCTCTTGCCGTTTCCCCGACAACAAAGTATGGTTGAGGGGGAGGGCATGGACCATCAACTGCCCCTGGATACTCTTGCGAGATACCTCACAACTAGGGGTCTCCCCCTACATTGGCGACAAAATCAGCATGAACCGTATCCAAAATCGTATCCGGATGGAATGTGCATCCGAAAGACGAGTCGCAAGTCGTTGCAGCATAACGACTTAGGAGGGTAAGCGAATGGTTAGCGGCCACACTGGAAATGTGGTGCCCCGCAAGGGGTTGCGAGTTCGAATCTCGTGCCCTCCGCTTAGGTAAAGTATTGCAGGTCAACGGCTTCCGTCGATAATTCGACGGGGGCCGTTTCTGTTTCTTGGGGCTTGCCGGGGGCTTTGTTGTACGGGTTGTTGTAAGTTAAACACTTCGGTAATATCCCCCCCGAGATTATCGACAACCTGCACCTATCTCGCCTATCGGCTAGGCATGGGGCTGACGGCTTAACTGGGAATTGGCCCCAGGCATCTCCCGCAGATTGCTTACGCTCCTATGGCTGCGGAGTTGTCGCCTTCCAGCCCCTAGAATCCATTCCCTACGCCGTCCTAGCGTGCGTCCCTACCACGATTAGCTGTCACCACGCGATTCTGCACGTCCAGCCGTCGAGAAAATGGAAGCAGAGCAGTCTGACAGGTGCGGGGGTAATGACGGTCGTGAACCGGGGCCGCGGCAGGGGGTGTCAAGAAAAACTTGGTCACTCGGTGGCAAAACCACAACTCCAGAGGTTGCCAGAAGTTACTATCAGAGGGGAAAGCGGTGGATTTCCTTCGACGCATCGGTGTGCCTGGACCGCCGCAGGCAAGCTCACTTTAGCGTCACGCCTTAGCAACGCCCCGAACCATGCCTCTGACCGGAGGTCCGGCGCGGTCTGGCCGTGGCCCAGGTGGCTCAAGTGCCCGTGAAAACAGCCTTTGCACTCCCTCCTGGAAGGGGCGTGGGCGGAAATTCAGAAATGTTGCAAAAAAAGACCCAAGATCCATGCCACTCGCGAGTCTAATTCTATAGACGCGCAAATGGCTTCGGAAACAGGTCTCGAATCCCCTCATTGCGCGTGGTAAAATACGGCGCAGCGAAAGGGTTCCGCGCAACCCACGGGCACGGAGTGCGCGCGTCACCCTCCCGCAAGACACTGTGCGGTTTAGAACCCCGTTGGCCCAGCGAGAATCATCAAGTTTGCGGACTCTTCTCGGAAGGGAATACAGTATGAAACGACTAGGTGTGGCTTCGGCTATTGGTATTGTGCTAGCATTGGCATGTCTGATCGCCAAGGCGGCAGAAGAATCTGCCGGACGGATGCTCAAGCCTTGCGTAACCATCACCGGCGCTGATAGCCATGTGGCAATACACCGGTATCACCGAATCACGTCCCATGGCGTCTTAACGCGGATTTGGCAAGAGCACATGGGACAGAATTGGCAAGATCGCAGGGAACGCATGGGGCAGCGAAGGACCGATCCTAGTGATTTGCGCGAGCCCCTTACCTGCCCGATGATCGACTTCGACAAATACATGGTAATCGGCATATTTCAAGGTGAGGGCGTGAACTCCACCGGGCTGAAGGTGTTCTCAATATCCGAAGAGGACAATCGCATTCTCTTCAGGTATGACGAAAACTCGTATCAGACGATGGGACGCGTCGGCAGCAGTCACGGCGGAGACAAGGTGACCGTCTACGGTTTCTTTGTTCTGCCGCGTTCCACGAAGCGAATGGTTCTGGAAAAGAACGTGCAGAATTACCTGGGCCAGCCGCCCGTATGGAAACAGCAGATCGCCTTTCCTGAGCTTGTGGCCCCAGCCAACTAGGCTCAGCGCGCGTCGTGCCAACAACAGCTGGCCGCAGAGCGGGACGCCTTGAAGTGATGCAAGCCTCTTGGCGTTGATAGAATCAAACGAATTGTGGGCTTGGTTGGCGTCGGAGGCTACGGCGTCGGCCAGCCAGACCGTTGGCACTTACGAACTTGTCTGACCCATGCGTTTGCTGATTGGATGCTCCGTCGCAATTGCTCTCGTGACGTTCGTCATCGGACTTGCCGCGTCAACCTTCGTCAGCGGCGCAGCATGGGCCGACCGTGTGACAATGGCTGCGGTGCCCTCGACGATTACATTTGTTGCCACATTGCTTCTGTTTGTCCGTGATTCGGTTTGGCGTTCATCCACAATGCGGAAGGTTCGCGCGTACTTGCTAGCCTGCAACGATTCAACCGAAGAACAATTCATGTCATCGCGACCCTGTAACGATGCCGCATTGCTACTCGAAACAAGAGAAGCTATATCGCGATTCTTTGACGTGCCGGCTGTCAAGGTCGGCCGGGACGTTCACTTGATCCATGATCTTCACGTAGACAAAATGGAACCGTCTTTCCAGTTCTACGTTGTCGGTTCGGTGATCGCCGCACATCCGCTGGCACCAAGATCATTCGGGTTTGCAATGGCTGGCCTCGTGTCAATTGACGATTTAACCCATGCGATCCGTAAGGTACTCGATACATCCGCCGACACCGGCCAACCGCAGAGTCCGCCTTCGCCGGATCAGCCTGGGGGCTGACGGCTTAGCCAATCCGTTGTGTAATCTTTATCCGGTCTGCCGAGAATGGCCTACTGCCCAAAATGCAACGGTGAGATCGGCCAACAAGTGACGGTCTGCGCGCATTGCGGCTATGATTTTCCGCCCACCCAGCTACGCAAGGGACTGCCGCGGGACTGGAACTCGTGGCGATCGCCAGTGTCAATTCTGCTTTGCCTTATCGGCACATGCTTTATTCTCCTGCTCGATGCGCAGCACTTCACGCATTCTCTCGTATTCCTCTTCTGCTGGGTAACAAGCCTGATTATCTGGCTGCCCGAACTGTGGAGATCGCGCTACGGTGTGCCGGGACGACTTGCCTTTTTCGCCGCTCTGCATTTGGTCCTTATTGCGTGGGTGTTTCTGTGCTTGCCGGGTAGTTACGAACATCAGACACGTTACAATAAAGCATGGGAAGATCGGCATAAAACGATCGAACACACCGAGATTCACAACACGGAATAGGTGCTCCATCGCCTGCGGCGAACAGCCTGCGGCTGTCACCTATCCCGACCGTTGGCGGCGTCGAACTACCGAGGAGAACCCCATGAACCGAATCCTGCCGCTGTTGCTAGTCGTGCTGTCTTTTGATTCCGCCAGGGGACAGACCGTCGAGCCGCAGCCGACCAAAAAAGCTGCTGCCAGAGCCAAGCAACTCAAGGCAGCAATCGACGGGTTTGAGTTGACGTTCAGCTCTGGCCTTGTGTTTTCCGTTGCCCGTCGTACCGAGAAGGATGACGCATGGCGGACAGTGCATATCGACCGAAGCCAAGCCAGTCTGATTATCGAGCACCTTATGCTCAGTGGGTTCCTCGATCAGGCGTCAGATTTTAAGGTGTTCCATGAAAAGCACCCCGCTGAGAACCCGTGTATCATCATGCTCGTCGTGGCCGAGCACGGCGAAATGCCTCATGGTTCTCTTATGATCTTTGAAGAAAACTTGGGCTGGGGATTCCAGATGTACAAGCGATTGAAGGGGCTAAGGAAAGTCCTCAAAGGTAATGCGGGCGAGGAAATGGATTGGCTGCTCAAGGACCTTGAGAAGCACAATGCCGAATGGAAGAAGGAACCTGATCCTTTCTCTCGCGTGAAAGTCTCTGCGAATGGATGGGATCTTCGCATCTGGGAGGAACGGGACACGGCATACTTTTCGCTTCTTCCGGCATTGGAAGAGCGAGACACTGAGCATACCAACCAAGAAGTTCTCAAGGCTGCGGTCAAGGGATTCAAGGCGATCAAACCGCAACTGAAGGAATTACGGTCTGGCCAGATGGTGCATATCTACGGCAGGAAGTATCCCGACAAGCAACCACAAACGCAGCTTGCATTAGTCCTGAAGTACTGCAAGGAACTCGGCCTGGAGACATGGGTGATCCCAGATTATGAACGCAAGGCCGGCCGAGGCCGCTAGAACAATGCAGGCCGCTCACTGCCCTCAGTTGGAACCGATTGCCGCCAACATCGCCCGCCCGCTGATGCCCTTCGGGCACGCCTTGCCCGTGGTGCTGGCCGCCGCGGCGCAGTACAATCGTAGATGGCTCGACGCTGGTCGCTCCGGCCGGGGCGGCGTCGGGTGGGTTGTGCCCGCTGGTAGGCAGCAGAAGCCCTTCGATATGGTGGAGCTAATCCTAGAAATCGTCTTTGGAACGCTCTGCGCCTTTTTCGGCGCGTTGGTGGGCGTACTCTATCCCCCCCAAGAGTCCATCTTGGGCACGGGCTCAAAGACTAGCACTCGGTCTTTTTGCCGCCGCGGTCCTTACATGGATTGCAGCCTATGCAATGACAAGAATCTGTACCACACTCACAGCCACTTTGGTGCTGGCACTGACGGGCGCGGTCAGCTTTGTCGCCTATCTTGTCGTAGGCAACACATGCCGCAAGTACCACGAAGATAACAATACCTCCAGCACGTCGTAGTGGCAAAGTCGGGCTGTGCCTGAACGGCTTCGCCGTCCACTACGCCTCCCGTTGGCCTTGTCGACTTCCTGGTTGGCCGTAAAAGGCCCGTTGGCGGGAGAATTGCAGGCGGCGGGCGGCAAAAGTAGGATACTATGGCGTGGATGGGCTTCGCCTGGTGGCGATCGAGGCCGTGCGGTGCCCAGTTGTCTCAAGGAAGGGCAGCATCGTGCATCGGGAGGCCGAGCGGATTTGGACGAGAATGAATATGAGAACCTTTGCTTTGCTGCTGAGTTTCGTTCTTTGTGGCGGTTGCCTTGGGGCCGAACCCAAACCTGCCTCAACGCCGTTGCAGGCCAAAGAGCCAAGCTACGCAGGAAAGACCCTGAGTGAGTGGACTGTTCTAGCAAAGGACAAGGACGAAGAGGTTCGGAGGTGTGCTTCTCAAGCCCTTGGGAAGATCGGTCCCGCAGCCATTCCAGCCCTTGCCGAATTGCTCAAGGATAAGGATTCCGAGGTCCGAGATGTTGCTATTGTGGCCTTTTGGAAGGTCGGTCCTACAGCAATTCCAACCCTCACCGCATTGCTCAAGGACAAAGACGAGCATGTCCGGCAGGCTGCTTCCTTAGCTGTTGGGGCAATCCGTGGTTCCACAGCGATTCCAGCCATTACCGAATTGCTCAAGGACAAGAACGAGTATGTTCGGCTGGCCGCTGCCAACGCTTTGGGAAACATTGGCTCCGACGCGGCGGCAGCCGTGCCGGTCCTCACCGAATTGCTCAAGGATAGGGATAAACTCATTCGATATGCCTCTGCCGATGCTCTGGCAAAAATTGGCGCCCAGGCGAAGACCACCGTCCAGGCCCTCACGGAATTGCTCAATGACAAAGATTCTGACGTTCGGCAGGCCGCTGTTCGAGCTTTGGGAAGCATCGGCCCCGACGCGAAGACCGCCATCCCCGTCCTAATAGACTTACTCAAAGACAAGGATTGGTTGGTTCGGGACTACGCTGTATGGACCCTGGGGAATATCGGCCCCGACGCAAAGACAGCAATCCCATCCCTCACACCACTGCTCAACGATAAGAATGAGTTCATTCGCAAGGCAACAGCCGAGGCATTGGATAAGATTAAGAAGGAAACAAAGTAGCGGCCGCCAACACCGCCCGCCCGCTGAGGCCCTGCGGGCACGCCTTGGCCGTGGTGCAGGCCGCCTCGCCGAAGTAGAATCAACCGTAGCTTGACGCTGGTCGCTCCGGTTGGGGCGGCGTCGGGCAAGTTTACCATTAGCGGTGCCGAGGAGTTGTGATGAAGGCGATCCTCAGTGATATTCATGGCAACTTGGAAGCGTTGCATGCCGTCCTGGACGACATTGCACGCCTACGCGTGGACTCGATCTACAATCTTGGCGACACCACCGGCTATGGACCGGACCCAGTCGCGTGCATCGACCTTTCGTTGAACATGGCCGTTGTCTTGCAAGGCAACTTCGACAACGCTGTCTTCACCGGGACAAGCGGATTCAGTGTCTACGCCGAGCAGAGTATCATCTGGACGCAGTTCCTGCTTGAGTCCTCGGCCCAGGATGCTGCGACGCAGTGCCGCCGCATCGAGTTTCTCGGAGGCCTCCCCAGCAGCCATGCAGAGGAAGACTCGCTTTACGTGCATGGTTCTCCCGGACACGCGGGCTTCGCCCCTGATCTTGAAGCTTACCGGAACGAGTATCTTTTCCCTGAAGACATCTGCAACCGGCAGAAGATGGAGCGGATCGACAGACAGTTCGAGCACGTCTGCTTCAACGGGCACACGCACGTTCCGGGAATCTTTATCGAGGGCGGCCCCGAGGGCTGGCAGTACCTTTCGTCCGTAGAATGCGGAGCGGGTTTCCAACTAGACGACCGTAAGGTGATCTGTAATGTGGGTTCGGTCGGTCAACCACGAGATGAGAACTGGCGGGCGGCGTACGTACTTTTCGACGGTACGACCATCTCTTATCGCCGCGTGGAATACGATGTCGAGGCGACGATAGCTAAGATTTACGCGGTGCCAGAACTGGGAAACTTCACGGGCGACCGCCTTCGATTGGGGCGATAGCCGCCAACCCGCCACGGCTGCAAAGTCGCTACGCGTCCGCCGCTTGGGTGGTGCAAGCCGGGGGAGGCGGGTAGCAAGGAGCCGTCACCCCCCTTCTGAGAACGCGTCGGTCACCCTGATCCTCCGCGTCGAAGCAGCTCGGCCGGCGGCAAAAAGTTAGAAAACCGGCGGTTTTTCTTGACCCGCAGACGATTTGAATCGCAGGATTTTGCCGGACTGCCTTATGGCGATTGCCTGTGGTGGTGCTGCCCCTCCTCCGCAGGCAAGGGCACCAATCTGCTGACCGTTCAACTGTCAGGCAGAGGGGTCGCTTCCCGAGGGAAACGGCCACATCGGGCAGTGCCAAATGGCTCAATTCTCTATGGGGCATTCGTCGGCTTTTCCGCGGAGTCTTCCCGGTAACCGGCGTCGGTGATAATATCAGAGCGTAGCTTTCGATCATAATCTCTTATGGAAGGGCATGGAATGAGAAACTTCGTGATTGGTTTGCTTCTCGCAATGGCGGGGACGGCTTTGAGCGAGAGGCAAGAACCGCCGAAGGAACGTTGAACCGCTCTTAGCGTTCGTGCGGCGCGCGGAGAGTCAGTCATTCCGTCGCCGAGTTATTGAAAGCATCGAGGGGTCTTGTCCGAAGGAGGCTCGAACCGCGTGAATCGCGGCGGCGGCTGGAACAACAACGCCAGGAACTGCCGGTCGGCGAACCGTAACAGGAACACGCCTGAGAACCGGAACAACAACCTGGGCTTCCGCGTCTCCCAAGCCCGACGGAAAGTGGAGCACATCCGCCGAACAGGACAACAAAGCGATGTACCGGCAGTCCCTGGACAAACATTCAACGATCGCGCCCAGCTACCCAAAGGTCTCCCCGGCATGGGGCCATGATTTCCAGTTGACCGGCGACCCGCAAATGTACATAATACCTCCAGATGTTGATTTCTGGTGGTAACTTGTACATGCTTCATCAACCCCCCCGCTCAATCACCCGCCGAGTACGGAAAATGCCCGGCAACTCTTTCATGCCCAGGGTGGGGGTTCTGCGCATGGCGGATGCGCTCAAACTGGGCATCCACCGCGTGACGCTCTATCGGATGCTTGAGGACGGGCTGCTCGAACGCATGAGCCGTGGTCTTTATCGCCTTAGTGAGGCGGCCCCCCAGGGGAACCCTGACCTTGTGGCCGTCGCCAAACGGGTGCCTCAAGGTGTAATCTGCCTGGTATCGGCCCTGGCATTCCACGACCTGACGCTTCAGGTTCCCCACGCCATCGATGTTGCGACTGGGCGTAATGCGGAACCGCCACGACTGGATTAAGCGATATTCTTAGAAAGTGCGAAATACTCAGTGTGGCACAAGAAGACAACAGCGTGACTACGGATGACTATGAGGAGTAACTCGGGTGGCCTCATCGCCGTAGAGTCGCGTCAGCCTTTCCCGAAGCATCAGCCGAGCACGCAGGAGTCGGACCTTGATCGCCGCTTGACTAAGCCCCAGGATTTCGGCTGTCTCGCGCGTCGAAAGTTCTTCGATGTCGCGCAACACGAATACCACCCGGTACTTTTCGTTGAGCGTAGCCAGAGCTTCGTCCACATGCAGTCGCGTTTCGTGCCGCATGGCAATATCCTCGGGCGTTTCGCTCCAGACGGCAATATACTCGGGGTGCGGGATCTCATCGTAAGTGTCGTCTGAGCCGTGGTCGTCGAGGGACGGACCGGCACGGACTGCCCGTTTCCGTAACAAGGCAACCGCATGGTTCGTGGCAATTCGCAAGAGCCATGTGCGAAATTGCGATTCTTCGCGAAACTCACCCAGATGTTCGATTACGCTCACGAATGTTTGCTGGGTGACCTCCTCGGCGTCCTGGTGTTGCTGGACGATCCGGCGGGCAACACCGAAAACTTGCCGCTCGTATTTCATCAAGAGCGATTCCATAGCGGCGAAATCGCCCGTCTTTGCTTGCTCGACGAGGGGGCGATCTTCATGGTTCTTGGCCTTCCACCGCTCACGCAATACACGGCTCAATTGCTGGTGCAATGCGGCCGGCAAATCATAGTGTTCGGCAGCCTTAAAAAGCTTGATTGTCTGCCGAATGTTATCGACAACGATCTGGCATGGATTGCAGCCGCTGAGGTGCTCTTGGAACGGGCCGCAGATTCCCGGATCCAAATCGCCGTCCACGTACTCGTTTAGCGCGGCAAGTAGTTCTTCACATTTCATGGTTTTCGCCCGCGGGGTCTAGGTCCACCAGTACTAGAGGTAAGTCAGAACCACCATTCTAACGACTCACGGCGGCGTGTTACAAGTCGAACATCGCCATGAGTCGAGACTTACTGACGACGCCTTTCTGCTTGGCCATGATCCGGCCATTCTTGAACACCATAATACTGGCCCATCCATGGCTTGCTCCTCTTCCTTGAAGGCTTGCATTTGGCATCCGTTTGCCAACAACGATGGCTATATCCGCTATTTTGGCCCGGCGACGCATGGTTTCATGCCCACGCGTCCCAGGAACCAGACCATCGGGCACCAATTCGTGAAGGCCGATTGAAACAGGTTCAGGCCGACGAAAGCAGTCAGTCCGATCCAGTACGGACTGTGGAGCCAAGCGAGCAAGATGCTCAAAAGCACAACAATCCCAGCAATCAGACGTAATCCTCGTTCGATCGTCATTTTTGGTTTCCTTTCGGTTCAATGTGAAACTTTGCAGCCCATCGCTCACGCATGATGGCACAGAGCCTTTCGTGCAAGCCTGGGGGTAAAGACATCTCCTCACCGGCCCGATAGAGCGTAATTGTTTGACGGATGTTGTCGATCACCAGCCGGCAGGAATGGCAGTCCGCCAAATGCTCCTGGAGTGTCTCGCAGAGGGCTGATTGGGTCTCTCCGTCCAAGTATTCATTTATCGCACTCAGAAGTTCTTGGCATTTCATGGCTTGTTACCCAAAACTTGCTCTGTCACTATGGATGCGCGACACGGCAGTCAGCGAGAAATCATAGACTTCAACTGGTTCTTGTTTGCTAGGCCGACAAGTTGCTCGGTTACGACCCCGTGCTTGAAAACCTTGAGACTCGGGATGGAATCGACACCGTATTGTGCCGCCAGATTCGGGCTATCTTCGACATTGATCTTGACGATTCGGGCCTCTGGAGTCTCCCCGGCTAGTTCCTCCAGCGTCGGCGCGAGTCGCTGGCAGGGACCGCACCAGTCGGCATAGAAGTCGACCAGGACAGGCATGTCGGATTTCAATACTAGGCTTTCAAAGTTGGTCTCGTTGGCGTGCTGGACTTGTGATTTTGCTTTTGCGACAGACATGTTCTCTTCTCCAAGTGTTGATGTGGTTGCGGGAGCTCGGTTACACGACCAAGCACCCGGAAAGCAGCTAGGACCTTTCTTGCTGAAGGCCACCGCCCCGGCAACGCAAAGCACTCCGATGACGATGGGCATCAAGGATTTCCGGGATGATGTCGCTTGCATGGTAGTTCCTTCTCGTTTCGCGTACGTGATATATGGTTCTACAAGGACTGACGCACGGCTGCCGCTGACGGTTACAAAACAAATCCATGATCAGGAACACCGGGAAGTCTCGCTCTAATCCATCCGCACCCGGTTTACGGATGATGTGAGCAGTGATGTTTTGTGGATTCTGGAAGCCAATTTCGATAAGCTGCGACTTCAATGACTCTCGGTCGAACCCATGATGGCGGATGTTAGAATGATCGTAACCGCTCCTTCAGGCATGTCCATAGTACGGGGAGCAGCGACGGCATGGCATCTATGCCTTTGGTGGCGATGCGACTTCCTCAACAATCGTCTGGGCCGGTTTCGCCACAACCCGGAGAAGATCGTTCGGCCGTGGGTGAACTGGACGCAGAGGGGGAATCCGTGCTAGAATGGTCCGAGTTGCTGGCCTGGTCGGTTCTTGGCTAGCGGCAAACGGTAAGTTCGCATCTAGTGGTGAACTTCCGGCAAGTGGGAAATGTCCCGCAGAAGCAGGGATTGATTCCCTCTAAATCCCAAACACTGGATTCAGCAGAGAATGAGAAGACGCATGAAAATCGCTCTACCTTCAAATGGCACCGAAGTCGATGAGCACTTTGGCCATTGCCAATGTTTCACCATCTTTGACGTTGATGACGAGAACAAGATCGTATCGGAAGAGACCTTGACTCCCCCGCCTGGCTGCGGATGCAAGTCGAGCATCGTCCCACAACTGGCCAGTATGGGAGTATCGGTGATGTTGGCGGGCAATATGGGCGGTGGGGCCGTGAGCCTTCTGGCAAGCAACGGGATTAAGGTCATTCGCGGCTGCGCCGGTGACGTGCATGAAGTGGCTCGGGCGTGGTTGACAGGCATGGTCGATGATTCTGGGGCCAGTTGCCAGTCCCACGGTTCCGGTGGCTGTCCGGGACATTGATGGCCATATCCTACGGCCACCGAGGAGATCGCCGAGAAGCGTTTCCGTGTTGTTGGTGCGACTGCCGCAGCCGCAGCAGCAGCAGCAGTCGCCTGTCTGGGTTGTAGATAAGAAGCCCATTCTGGCATATCGATACCACGCTTTCCGCAGCATCCTGGATGCTGGGCCCTCTGTCTGGCCATCTGGCTGGGCCATCTTGACAGCCGGAACGGTTATTGTTAGCTTCTCTGGTCATAAACGATACCCATTGCAGGGGATAAATGACCAGCAAAGCATCTTGGCGGGTGGTTGTTGCAGGATGCTGTCGTGTGAAACAGGCCTAGAAGAGGAGAAAGGTAGTGTCAAGCCCAGAAGAGATACGCCGCCAAATCGCCACCTTGGTTGGGGAGTATTACCAGGCGGCCTTCGCGCCGCGGCCGTTTGTGCCTGGCGAGAGCCCGGTCCGCTACGCCGGCCGCGTGTTTGATGCCGAAGAACTGCAAATGGCCGTCGAGGCGAGTCTCGACTTCTGGCTCACGGCCGGGAGATTCTCGGAACAATTTGAAAGCACGCTGGCCCAGCGGATGGATCGGGATACGGCCTTGCTGGTCAATTCCGGCTCGTCCGCCAATCTGATCGCCTTCAGTGCGCTGACGTCGCCGCAATTGAAGGACCGCAGGGTACGACCGGGCGATGAAGTCATCACCGTAGCCGCCGGATTCCCCACCACAGTTAACCCGATCATCCAGAACCAGGCGGTGCCCGTCTTCGTCGACGTGGAACTGGCGACCTACATTCCCACCGTCGCGGCCATCGAAGCAGCCGTCACCCCCAAAACAAGGGCGGTAATGATTGCCCACACGATGGGCATTCCCTTCGATGCGAAGGCCGTGGCCGAACTTTGTAGGAAGCAGGGCTTATGGCTCGTCGAAGATTGCTGCGACGCCCTGGGGAGTACGTTGCACGGTCGGCCGGTAGGCACGTTCGGCGATCTGGCCACCGTGTCGTTCTACCCAGCCCACCAGATTACCATGGGTGAAGGTGGGGCAGTGCTTGTCGAGGACGAGTTGCTCGCGCGGATCGCTCGCTCGTTTCGCGATTGGGGCCGCGACTGTTATTGCGGCGGCGGCGAGAACAACACCTGCGGCAAACGCTTCAGCCAACAGTTCGGCACGTTGCCCCTCGGCTACGACCATAAGTACGTCTATTCCCACATTGGCTACAACTTGAAAGTGACCGATATCCAGGCGGCCATTGGCTCTGCCCAATTGAAGAAGCTTGATGGTTTCATCGCCGCACGGCGGAAGAATTGGGCCACATTGCGAGAGATGCTCCGGCCCCACGAAGATCGGCTGCTCCTGCCGGAAACGCCGCCCGATAGCGAACCGTGCTACTTTGGCTTCGTAATCACCGTGCGTCCCAATGCCGGTTTCCAGCGTAACGAACTGGTCGGTTACCTGGAAGCCGCGAAAATTGAAACCCGCAACTTGTTCTGCGGCAACCTTGTTCGGCACCCGGCCTACGACGAGACCAAGTATCGGATCGTCGGTGGTCTCCGCAATACCGACATTATCATGAACGATACGTTCTTCATCGGCGTCTACCCGGGCATGACGGGCGAGCATCTGGCCTATATGGGCGAAACATTCCAGCGATTCATGAAGGGCAAGTAACCGTCATGGCAATGCCGATGAAATTTTCAGCCGAGGTGACCAAAATCCTTCGGCATGATGATGACGTGGCGACGTACGAGTTCCGTTGCCTCACGCCGCGGCCGCGGTGGAAGCCGGGCCAGTTTCTGCATTTGGCCCTGGACGCTTACGATCCGTCGGGGCATTGGCCGGAGTCTCGTTGCTTCACCATGGCCAGTGGCTCCCTGGAAAAGGACCATGTGCGGCTGACGATCGCCGCTAAAGGAGCTTTTACGCGGCGAATTCTTGCTGAATTGCAGCTCGGCCGCAAGGTCTGGATGAAGGCCCCTTACGGCGATTTTATCATCCGCACAAGCCAGGAGCATGATGTGGTGTTGATTGCCGGCGGCACGGGCGTCACGCCTTTCGTGGCATTCATGGAAGACGCCCTGGTCAGGAATAATCCCCCTCTAATGTGCGCAGGAGGGGTGGGGGGAGATGCGACGGATACCAAGGGCTTGGGCGGCGGCGTTTGGCTGCACTATGGTGCCCGTTGCCAGGACTTACTGGTGTTTCGCGACTTTGCCGATCGTTGTGCCGAGCGTTTTCCGGCTTTTCGCGTGGACCGCTACGCCGAAACCGGCGCAACGGGTTCGACAATCGCCGGCCGGATCGATCTGGAGCGAGCCGTTGGACATGCCCGCGATGGCAAAGCGGCCACTTATTATCTGTGCGGCCCGCAGGATATGATCCAGGCGTTCCGCTTGCGTCTGACCCGTGAGTTCGGCGTTGCCGAGTCGAATGTGAAGATTGACGCATGGGAGTGATCCCAGTAAGACGTCGCGGAGGGGACTAGATAAACAATGATCGAGAACACTGTCGGCGGTTGCGTGCCTGTACCGCGAAAATCCGGCTCCCTGCCATCGGCCAACCGTGCCGACGGCGACGATCGCACACGGGCACCGCTTTGGGAACACCTCGGGTGGTTTCTGATGCTCGGTCTGCTGATCATCGGCCTTCCCATGGCCTATCAGCGAGCCATCGAACATGGCGCCGATTTGGCCGGTTTCTGTGACGCGGGACGCTACGTATTTGAACATGGCACTCGCAACCCCGAATCGAACTTGGCCCGCTACTGGCCCTCGGCCGATGTTCCTTGGATCGTGTTTGCCTTGTTGCCAATTTCGGTCACGGCGGTACTCTGGTACGGTATCGGTTGTGCGGCATGGATTGGCCTTCTGCGAACAATCCGCGGTCGCATGTTGGTCGGCCTGGACCCAGCGGCCAAGCGGCACGCCACCTTGGCCGCCGGACTCATGGCGATGCCTTTGGTGATCGACGGCATGAGCATGGGTAGTTTCCATGTCCTGATGGTTTGGCTCATGATCTTAGGGCTCGATCGGGCCTGTCGCGGCGAGGAAAAGGTCGGCGGAATTCTGTTGGGTCTCGGTGCCTGGCTGAAACTCTTGCCCCTATTGGGCATTGGATTTCTATTCTACCACCGAAAGTGGAAGGGTGCCCTTATTGCGATGGCCACCGTGTTCGTGCTGGACGTTGCGCTGTGTGTCGTGGCCTTCGGTCCCTCCGGGGCCTGGCGGGAACATGTGCTTTGGTGGCAACTGGGTGCTGCCGGCACCATGAACCGGCAATTGGCGACGGTCGCGTCTGGAGATGAAGACCGCTTGTCGAACGAGTCCGTGGCGGTCATCCTTCGCCGCATGTTGACGTCGTTGGGTAGTCAGCCGGCGGCGAAATTGGCAACAAAGTTTTCCGCCGAAATTCCGGCGGAAAAACAGGAGCAACTCCACAATCGCGAAGTACGGCGACGGGTCCAGCTTGCCAATCTAACGCCCCAACAGCTTCAAGCCGTGTTCCTTGCGATGATGGCAATCTTGGTGCTGGGGGTGGCCATTTACTGTCGCCCAGTCAAGTCCCAGGACTGGGCCGAACGGGGGCCGGCAAAGATTGCCCTGCTAACGCTGGCCACGATCTGGTTCTCCCCCGTCGTCTGGAGCTATCACTTCGTGGCCGCCACGCCCGTACTGGCCATCCTGTTGCTGCGTGGCCGTTACCGCTGGCAGTGGGTTGTCCCGGTCATTGTCGTATGGGGAGGAGCACTTGGTTTGTTGGCCATCGATGCGATCCGTGCCGCAGGCGTACTCTTGTGGATGAGTCTGATTCTGAGCGCGGGGCTTGTCGTGTTTCCAATCGAGAAGGATATTGAAGCAGATCTTGTCCCGCGAAAAGCATGTCATGAATGCTGAAACTGAAAACAATTCCTCGACAACACAGACCGCACCGCCCATGCCGGTTCGGGTGCTGATGATCCTGTTTCTGGGCATCCTGGCCGCATGGCTGGCAGCCGGTTCGCTGGGATGGCTCGCGCCGCCGCTGCAAAGAGCGTTTACTTGGCTCTTATTGGCTGCGATCGTCATCGCGGCAATTCCAGGCCGACGCCGCATTTCCATCGGCGAAGGCCTGCTGCTCGGCGGGGCGACGTTGATCGCCCTGCTGATGACCGCGTCTTCCTTACCGGTCGTCAACATCCTTGCCGTGGCGGTCTTGCTGGCGGCCATTGCCCAACTGCGACCGGGATTGACGGCCAGTCTGGCCTGCCCTGCTGCCTCGGCGGTCACGGCCCTGGCCGTTTTTCGGCTCGTCTGCGATAGCTCCGCCGCCTGGAATTTCACAAACAGCGTGGGCTACATTGAGGGGCTTTGGGCGGGTTGGTTGACCGGCCGGCCACTGCTGATTGGCGCGAGCTTTGGCGGCGTGGACTTTCTGGTACTCATGGCAGCATTAACGGTCGCTTGGCTCATCACCACGTCGCAACCGCACTTTGCACGCGCCGCATGGGCCGTGTTCTTCATCTTCCTAGCGCAAACCGCATATCTCGTGGTTTTAGCCTTCAGCCACGACCTGACCGCACTACTGCCATCGCAAGTAATTGCCAAGCACGATGATATCTCACACCTGGGTATCTGGACCTGGGGCAATGCGATTCGCACGCTGTTGCCATGGAATTTGCCCATGCTTGCCGCGGTCTTCCACGCCGCAGTGGCGGTCGCCATGTTCCGCCTGACCACTTGGCAGCCGACACCGCATGATCTCCAAAGTGAAACTGACGAGAATTTGCCCGCTGCGGACGGGAAGCGTCGAAACCGCAGCCTTCCGAGTGGGCCGGTCGTGCCGCACGACGGGCGAAAATCGGTGATGAACTGGCAATGCTTCGTGCCGGCAGGGCTGCTGATCGTGACAGCGATCACACTAACGCTTTCGCCCGTCAAACCTGGCTTGACCGGCCGGCGAATCGTGGCCTACGACGATGGCGCGACCGATTGGAGTTTGACCGACCCGGGCACGGTCCCGCCGGGGCGGCTGCCTCGCTATGGGTTGCTGCCGGTGCTGGTCGAGGGTCTGGGCGGAAAATTTATTCGCTCCCGCGACTTGGCCGATGCGGATCTCCTTGGTGCCGACATACTCATCGTCTTGCCGCCCCGATCAGCCGCCAATGCGGCGACTAAGGCGTCGATTCCCAGCGAGATCCGAAACCAAATTTGGAGGTACGTCGCCGCCGGCGGCCGGATGATTGTCGCCGGCGAGCCGGAGACGAACTTGGGAGTTGACGAGAATGTTCTCAATGCTCTTTTGGAGCCTAGCGCGATCTCCTTCCGCGACGACACCGCCAATTCGCTGACGCAGCGATGGGAAGACAATCTCCAGTCGGCTCCCCATGCCGCAACGGCAAGTAGTAACCCGGGGCGAAGCCACTTCAGCCTCGATCATGCGGCTTCCCTCCGCGTTTCGTGGCCCGCCGGGCCGCTGGTCGTGGGCCGTTGGGCCTGGGATGAACTGGGCACCGATCTCGACCGGCCCGACGCCTTGCCCTACTCGCCAGGCGATCATTTGGGCGACTTGGTCCTTGCGGCCCAGCAGAACGTGGGGCAGGGAACGGTAGTGGTGTTGGGCACGGCCGCCTGCTTGAGCAACGACGGAATTCCTTTTTCTTACCCATTCACCGCTCCACTGCTCTCCGCATTGGCCGCCAACCATTCAACGCCGCTGGCATGGTGGCGGCAACTCTTGGGCGCGGCGGCTGCGGGTGCCGCGATCGTGCTTCTGTTTCGCCGGTTTGAACCGCTCCGCGTGGCTGCCGCGTCCGTGGCCTTGGCACTGACCCTGATCGCATGTAATCTGCTCAGCAATGCAACCTCCGGATTGCTCCCCTCGGGCACCAAAACGGCGGCCCAGCCAATCATCTACGTGGACGGCTCGCACCTGGAAGCGGTGGGCAAGGATCCTTGGGGCGAAAACGGCATTGGCCGCCTGATGCGCGTGCTGGCAAGTAACGGTTACTTGCCGTTGGTGGCACCCGATATCTCACCCGAGCGACTGAATCGGGCAGCCATGTTGGTTTCGATTGCGCCTGCCCGTGCCTTCAGCAGTGGCGAAATCGCCGCCGTGAATGACTTTGTTGAGCAGGGCGGTTTCTTCCTAAGCATGGTTGGATCGCCGGAGGCCGAGCCAAGCCGAGCTTTGCTGGAAAGGTTCAAACTCCACATTAAACCCATGCCCGCGCCCCCTTGGGTTCATGAGCCTGAGACGACCCCGCTCGCCATGTTCTGGTATCCCAGTGAAGAACAGCCCGAGGCACAGTTCTACGCCGCTTGGCCCGTTTCCGGCTTGCCGGGGGCGGAAATCTGGTCGAAGCCGGTCATCGTTGGCACGGGAATCAAGAGCGGCCAGGCCTTCCTGATCGGCGATACGGCCTTCGCCTTGAACAAGAACTTCGATTCGTCCTCGCCAAACGCCAAATTCTGGCGTTCGCAGTTGAAGAGTTGGATAGGCCAGCCCAGCGACAAGCCCAAGGCAGCCCGCGGGAACGAAGGAGAAACAACGGAAGATCCGCCATCCTCAAAACGCGACAAATTAAGCCAATAGAATTTAATGTAAGCAAAGGAGATTCGTATGAACGAAGGATTTTCGCGCCGCCAATTCTTGAAAGATACCGCGCTGCTCGCCGGGGCCATGGCGGCCATGCAGTCGGTCGATTGCATGGCTGCGAAGGCGGAGCCGACAGCCGGGGCGGCTACTCCGGCCGCCATGCCCACGATCCGGCTGGGACATGTCGAAGTCTCGCGGCTAATCCTGGGATCGAACCCGTTCTTCGGCTACGCCCACCAGGACGGCGACCTGGGCCGGCAAATGAAGGAATACTACACCGACCAACAGATCATTCAGATCCTTGATGACGCGGCCGCCTTGGGCGTGACGGCGGTCTCCGCGCCGCCGTTTCCGGAGTGGATCCGGCTTTTCAACAAGTATCGGGACCAGGGCGGCAAGTTGACCACCTGGATCGCTCAACCCCATGGGTCACCCAAGAAGATGAAACAGGAAATCGACGCCTGCGCCAAAGGGGGTGCCAAGGCCGTCTATATCCAGGGGCATCGCGTCGAGGAGCAGTTTGAAAAGAACACGTTTGAGGTCGTTCGTGGCTGGATGGAACATATCAAGAGTCGCGGCATGGCGGCGGGCATGGCCTCCCACCGGCCCGACATCCATCCGGTTGCCGAGAAACAAGGCTTCCCCACCGATTTCTACTTCCAGTGCTTCTTCCGCGTCGATCGGCACCCGGAAAACTATGCCCTGGAATGTCGCGACAAGGCCGTGGAAACGATCCGCTCGATCACTGCCAAGCCGGTCGTGGCCTACAAGATTCTGGGCGCAGCGCGGTTGCCGCCTGACGAAGCCTTTGCGTACACCTTCCAGAACATTGCGGCCAAGGATGGCGTGTGCGTCGGCATCTACAACAAGAACAAGCCGGGCATGCTGGCCGACGATGTCGCGCTGATGCGACGGATGACAAAGTCGTAACTCAAACATACCTCACCCCCTGCTCTTCTCCCATCCTGCCGACCACGACCATGGGTATATGGTGCCCGACGGCATGCGGACGAAGGGAGTCGATAGAACCTCAACATGAATCCTACTTCTACCATCGTCGGCTCGGCGCATGTCGCTGGGAGCGATACGATTTGCCTGGCCCTGGTGGGCTGCGGCAATCGCGGTGCCGGCGCGTGCCGCGATGCGCTGAGCACCACGGGGCCGGTGCGACTGGTCGCCATGGGCGATCTGTTTGCCAACCGCCTGGAAACCAGCCTCAAAAACCTACAAAAGTACGACGATCTTCGCCCGCGAATCGATGTTCCGCCGGAACGCCGCTTCGTGGGCTTCGACGCCTACCAGAAAGTGATTGACTCGGACGTCGATCTCGTGCTGTTTGCCACGCCACCCCATTTTCGCCCGATCCACTATGCGGCGGCAGTCAAAGCGGGAAAGCACGTCTTCCTGGAGAAGCCCTGTTGTGTCGATGCCCCCGGCTATCGGCAGTTGCTGGCTGCCAACGAGGTTGCCAAGGCGAAACGATTATCGGTCGTGGTCGGGCTGCAACGGAGGCACCAGCCGCTCTACCTGGAAAAGATCCAAAAGATCCGCGAAGGTGCGGTCGGCCAGGTACGGCTCGTGCGGACCTATTTCAATATGTCCGGCGGACGAGCGGGCGGGACCAAGCCGCCGGAAATGAGCGAGATGGAGTACCAAGTCCGCTCCTGGAACCTGTTCTGCTGGTTGTGCGGCGATCACCTAGTCGAGCAGGCCTGCCACGAGATCGATGTGGCCAATTGGGTTATGGACGCCCATCCCGTCCGTGCCAACGGCATGGGAGCGCGGCAGATCCGCATCGGCCCGGGTACGGGCGATATCTATGATCGGCACATGATTGAGTTTGAATACGCGGACGGCACGCGGCACTATTGCCAAGCCCGACAGCAGCCGGAGACCTGGAGTTACGTCGGCGAGCATGTGCATGGGACAAAAGGCGAGATGACGCTAGGCGAGGGGGCATGGGGCATGGCAGCCGCCACGCCGCGAACGCTACGGGGCAAGAATTTCGCCGGTCAGAATCCCTATCAACTCGAGCACAACGACCTGATGGCTAGCATCCGCGGCGTGGGATCCTACCGGTGCGAGGGCGACTACGCAGCCACCAGCAGCATGACGGCCGTCATGGGGCGGATGGCGACCTATTCCGGAAAGCTCGTCACCTGGGACGACGCGATCCATTCCGAGTTGCATCTGGCACCTGATCGCTATGCCATGGACGCCCCACCTCCCACGGTGCCTGATGCCCAGGGGAACTACCCTTCGGCACTGCCCGGCGTAACCCGGGCGTGGTGAATCTCAACCAGCATCACGCGGGAATCCTGCGCTGTTTTACCGCACCACTTCTCCAGGCACTTCCTTGACCGACCGCAGGATGATCCGCGAGATCGAACTCCAGGGCACGACGGTAATGGTGGAACAGCCATCGGGATCTCGGGTTACCAGAACTGCATAATCTTGCTGAGAATGCGACTTCAAATAGCCATCGGGCGCCAGCACGCTTCCGCTTTCCAAATGGACCTCAACCCGGCTGCTTTCGCCCCGAGCGGCCCAAAGTTCCATGAAAAGCGTGGCCAGCGGATGCACCGCGAATACCGCGCCGTCAGGGCCGGAAGTCAAATTGATAACCCCCCCATCTAATCCCCCGGAGGTGCCGGGCGGCTTCGTCGGCTCGGAACTGCCGCCTTCCAGAACCTGTAAGAAATCGAGGGGTGATTGAACTTGTCTGGGATCCTCCACGAGCGTTGGATTTTCCAAGGTAATTTCTTCCTCGGCGGGGACTTCCGGCTCGGCGGATGCTTCGTCCGCGTGGGACTCCTCCGATTCATCGATGATCGGAATGCGAAATCGCGAGTTGCACTCGGGACATTCACCCGCCCGGCCCTGTAAGCTGGCCGGCCCATGGAGGTGATGTCCGTTCGGACAGAGGAACTCGATTTGACGCTCTTTTGAGATGGCGGCAGTAGCAGCAAGCTGCTTTCCGCTGTCGCCGGAAGAAGGAGACGCCACTGGAACGTCGGCTACTTCTTCCCCCACCAAGGAGGCGTCCGCGATCGCCGATTCCCCGGAACCCAACTCTTGGAGGGTAGGAATATGGAAGTTCACTCCACATTTTGGGCACTTTGCCGGCCGCCCCGCCTTTTCCTTGGGGCAGCGGATCTTGTGTCCTTCCGGACAAAGGAATTCGATCATAAGCCTGCCGTCCTGCGATAAGAGACTCTCAGGGACAATTCGATGGGATCCTATCTATAGATACTAACTCACGATTTCGCAGGACACAATGATCGCGGGGAATTTTTTTGGGATCTTTCGGTTCCTTTTTTGGGAAGAGGCTTTCTTGACACGCCATGCGGATATGCGAAACTAGAGGACAGCAGTGGATGGTATCCTCCCTTTGGTGAGCTGTCATGTCTATTCTGATTGTATGCCCCGGCTGTAAGAAGAGCTTCAATGTTGACGACAAATTTGCCGGCAAGACGGGGCCGTGTCCGAAATGCAAAACGAAGATCACAATCCCGGCGAAAAAGGCCGAGGTCAAAGTCCATGCGCCGGACGAATTTATGGGCGGCGGCAAGGGCGTCACGGGAAAGCTGCTGCTGAAGCCGATCGCCCGGCGAGAAGTGCAGATCAAGCCGGTGGTGGCTGCGGTGATCGGCGGAGGGGTCGTAGCCGCGATCCTATGGGCCTTGGTGGTGCGTTTCTTCGGTCCCGACTCAGTCTCGCTGCGTTATCTGTTGAGCGGAGTAGGTCTCTTGCTGGTTTCGCCGCCGCTGGCGGTGGCCGCCTACACGTTCCTCCGCGACGACGAGCTAGAGGCTTATCGCGGCATGCAGCTCTATATCCGGGCGGCCGTTTGCGCGGGGGTCTACATGATTCTCTGGGCCGTGTTCGCTTATGTGAAGACTAAGATGGGCATGATCGAACTCCCCGTCTGGTTTTTGGTCGCTCCGCCGTTCCTTGGCGTGGGAGCTGCCACCGGCAAATTCGCGTTCGATCTGGAAACAAGCAATGGGTTCTTTCATTATGCCTTCTACGTTGCCGTGACCATGATCCTGGGAGCGATTGCTGGCGTGGGATCGGTGTGGCAGTAAGGATCGGCGCATCAATAAGTGTCGCAAGAAAAGTAGCAGGCACACTCCGTG
>JBAWVO010000072.1:0-23812 GCA_037147235.1 Planctomycetota bacterium
AAGTGTCGCAAGAAAAGTAGCAGGCACACTCCGTGTGCCGTCCGCCCCCGCTCGGTGAGGGCAAAACACGACAGTTATTTCTGCGCCGGTCCTAAGTCCCTGGGTTCCTTGGTTTTATCCGGGTTTCTTTTCGTTTGCTTCGTCTTTTCCTGCCGTGTGGTCGCGTTTGAGGTAAAAGTTTGCCCAGGAAGAAGTTCGGTCCAGTTGTGCGTTATAAAATGCCGGCGGGCCGCTGAGCATCGTCTCGGATTCGCCGTAGCTCTTCAGTCGCTCGTAAATGCGTGCCCAAATGCACTCCTTATCGTCCAGTTCGCAACGTCCATCGGCCGAACCGCCGCATGGGCCATTCCGGCCGCACTTGGAACAGGAGTACCGCGGGCAAAGATAGGCACACTCCGGCAGGCTGCAATCGCCGCAGTCCTGGCACCCATACAAGGTGCTTTTGGAAGCTTTTTCCAGCGAATAAACCACTCGGCCGCTGATGCCGGGCTTCTTATCCCAGCGTCCAAAGAGCCGCTGAATCAAGCCGTGAAGCCCCTTGCCAGGTGTGAAGGCCAGGGCGTGTACAAGGCGTGAAAGGCGATAGCTGGGGGTAACTTCTTTCGACCTCGGAGGACGAACCAACGATGCCTTGAATTGCGGATTGAAACGGTCTGGGCTTGCCAGCCCCGTCTGAGGATCGTGTTCAAAGAGAAAAAACTCGTCCGGCTGTGAGAATTGGATTTCCTTGATGAACTCCTTCCAATCGTCGGCCGCGTAACTCTCGGCTAGATCGATAATCTTGTCGAAGGTTTCCAACTTTGCGCTTCCGCCCAGGTAGCCGGCCGAGAAACCCAGGCCACGGAAGACGGCGAGTTGCTTGGCAGCCAACTCACGAAAGAATACCTGGCCCTTGTCGGGGCCGGCGGCGTATTTTTCGCATTGTTCCAACAATTTGTCACTGACCACGCAGCCAGCCAACTTGCCACTGTTGAACAGTTTGGCCACGCCTCGCGTGAGAAGGTACACATTGCCGATCACCGGGAAATCAGCCATCCCGCGAGACGCCAGCAGAAGCTTGATCTCGTGGAACTTCCGCATATCGTATCCCAACTGGGGAATAACCCACTGGGCACCAACGCGAATTTTTTGCAGGAGCTTATAGTACTGCGGCATCAGCTCGCGCTCGTGCCGCTTGAAGGGCGAAACGGCGGTGCCGATAAAAAAGTCGGTCTTGGGTAAAGTCTCCCTCTTGCCGCCGCGCCCCAGTACTTCCAGCCCCCCGTTCATCGCCCGAAGCAGCGCGGTCAGACTTACCGAGTCAAGATCAAAGACCGGATTGGGCGAGCCGCGAAAGCCGGCCGTGGGATAATCGCCGGTGAGGGCCAGGATGTTGGGGAATCCTTCGGAGGCATAACGCCAAGCGGCCCCTTCCAGCCCGCTGCGATTGAGATCCTTGCAAGTCAAATGGACCACGATCCTTGCGCCGCGACCGGCGAACTTTCCGGCCAGCCAGTCGGGCGGAAGCATTGGCCCGCCGCCCGGGTTGTCGGTGATTGATATCCAGCCGATTCGCGGATCATCCAACAGACCACGCGCGAAGCCCACCACGTCCTGCGGACGATCATCGGTTAGCGGTCCGCGCGTGGTGACGACCTCAGCTCCGTAATAGAAACGGCCGCTAGAAAGGATGTCGCGAAAGTCTACACTCGCATTGGAAGCAGGCATACAATCAGTTTTTCATCAACTTCCGAGCCAGGGCCACGGCCGCTCCGGCATTGTCGGTGAAGCCGTCGGCACCGATTTCCTCGGCGTATTGCTGGGTAATAGGGGCACCACCGATCATGACGTGGGTCTTGCCGCGGATGCCTGCCTGGGTCAATGCGTCGATCACCGTCTTCATCATGGTCATCGTCGTGGTCAACAGGGCACTGAGGGCGACGATGGTGCCGTCTTTCTCTTGCGCGGCTTCGACAAACTTCTGGGGAGACACATTCACGCCCAAGTCAACGACCTGAAATCCAGCACCTTCGAGCATTGAGGCAACCAAGTTCTTGCCAATGTCGTGCAAGTCACCCTGGACGGTGCCAATCACAACCCGGCCTGCTGGCTCTACGCCGCTCTTGGCCAGATAGGGGGTAATCAAAGCCAAGGAGACCTTCATCGCCCTCGCCGCGATTAGCAACTCGGGAACGAAGTAGTCGTTGCACTCGAAACGCTTCCCAACTTCGTCCATCGCCGGGATCATGTACTTTTGAACCAACTCGCTGGGGTCGACATTTGCAGCCAGCGCGGTCTTAGTGACCTCCTCCGCCTTCTTGGCGTTGCCACTGAGAATTGCGTCATAGAGTTCGGAAGCTTCGGACATCAAATTCTCTCCCAAATAACATTTTAGAATGTGAGCGATCTTTTTTAATAATCGGAAACTCAATCATAATCGTCTTTGAACCGATTTTCTAGGCCCCCAATCCACATTTTTTAATCTTTCAATCAGGTAAGTGTCCGAGAGAACTGCTTCGTAGAACGGAATTTATTCCGTTGTCTCGTCTTTTTCGGGCAAACGGAATGAATTCCGTTCTGCGTAGGGTGCTTGTGGGAAACAGTCGAATGAGTTATATTAGCTAGCGTGCGTTGAAGTCACACATCGGCCTTTCATGCCCCGTTGGGAGGGATCGCCGGCCTCGGCCGGGCGAAATTGATGCTCGTTTTATCGCGAAAACCTGGGGAAAAAATCCTGATTGGGGACAAAATCTCCATCACGGTGGTTCGCATTGCGCCGGGCATTGTTCGCATTGGCATCGAAGCTCCGGGAGACCTTCTGATTCTCCGCGAAGAGCTTGCCGGTGGCAACGAATTGTCGTCGGCCCCGGCGGATACTGGCACTTTACCGATAATTCCCGGCAACCCAAAAAATGCCTGCCGTCCGAATGTCACAACGCATTGACCCACCATTAGGGTGGTTCTTTCCGTCACTTTGTTCTTTCCGAACTTCTCTCGACGCATTCGGCCCTTCCAGTTAAAATGGGCTCTCCGCCGGGTTTGCGGGCAATTGTGGTGCGGGCGTCCCGCCTGCCAAGGTGTTGTGGTTGAACTAGGCAAGCGAGACGCCCGCACCACAAACTTGGCGGAGAGCCTTAAAATGAAACAATTACGCCGGTTCCCCGGCAGTGTTGGGCCGCATGATACGGAGCAGGCATGAGTTCAAAGCAGCGACGAGTTGTCATCACGGGCATTGGTCTGATTAGCCCTTTGGGTAGTACCAAGGAATCCTTGTGGGATGCCCTGCACCAGGCTCGCAGCGGCGTCGGCCCGCTTACCGTTCTGCCTTCCGGTGCGGTCCCTGTGCATGTCGCCGCCGAGGCCAAGCAATTCACGGGCGAGATTGATGACTTCGGCCCCCTGGAGAAAGAGCAGAAGAAGCAGATTCGCAAGGCCCTGCGGGTGATGTGCCGCGAGTGTCAGATGGGCGTGGCCGTGGCCCAATTGGCACTGACCGACGCCGCGGCCCAGATTGGCACGATCGATCCCGACCGGATTGGCATCAGCTACGGCATCGACTACATGTTGAGCCCGCCGGAAGAGCTTACGGAGGGCGTTCAGCAGTGCCTGAACGGCGACGGGAAATTTGAATTTCCCCGCTGGGGCCTCGAAGGCATGCCCAAAATGTCGCCGCTTTGGTTGCTCAAGTACCTGCCCAACATGCCCGCCAGCCACGCGGCCATTTTTAACGATCTTCGTGGGCCGAGCAATTCGCTGACCTTGCGCGAGGCGGGCGCCAATCAGGCCGTTGGGGAGGCCTATCAAATTATCCGCCGCGGAAATGCCGACGCGATGGTCTGCGGGGCCACCGGCACGCGACTGCACACGATGAAGATCGTGCATACCGTCATGCAAGAAGAGGTTGCCGGCGGAAATGGCGATCCGACAAAGGTCAGTCGTCCTTTCGACAAGAATCGCAGTGGCATGGTGCTGGGCGAAGGCGCCGGGGCAATCGTCATCGAAGAACTTGCCCATGCCCAGGCCCGCGGTGCCACGATCTACGGTGAAATCGTCGCCGCAGCCTCGAGCGCTGCCGCCGCTCCCAGGCTGGTTGCTAGGCGGAAAGTGGCGATGGCGAATGTGCTGCGGGCGTTGCTGCAAGATTCCGGCTTTAAGCCCCAGGAGATCGATCACCTCCACGCTCATGGATTGAGCACCCAGAGTTGCGACGTCGAGGAAGCCCAGGCGATCGCGGACGCTTTCGGTGATTGGGCTCGCACCTTGCCCGTGGTGGCTGCCAAGAGCTATTTCGGCAACCTCGGGGCAGGCAGCGGGATGATCGAATTGATCGCCAGTCTGCTCGCACTGCGGGCCGGGTCACTTTTCCCGACGCTCAACTACGAGACGCCGGACGCCGAGTGCCCACTCCATGTCGTGAGCAACGATTCCACGCCAGCGGGAAAACGGTTCATCAACTTGAACGTCACTCCGCAAGGACAAGCAAGCGGCCTGATGGTGCAGTTGGCGGGCCAATAGGTGCGACCTCGGCCGGTCGGCCGATACGCTGATTCTGAACGTGAAACACCATGCAATTGAAAGAAAGGAGGTATAGCGATGCCCACAGCACAAGTGACTTTAACGGATGCCGAGAGTCAAGAAATTGAATTGATTAGCCAGCTTAGGGGAAAAACTCCCGCCGTATTGATGCGAGAAGCTGTTGAACACATGCTGGAAGAGTACCAGCACGAGAAGCGATTGGCGGCCTTGCGTCAAGTCCGCGGCATCTGGCAAAACAGAGAAGACTTGCCAACGCTGGAAGAACTGAGAAGCGAATGGAACCGGGAGAGGCCGCAGGAGCATTCATGACGAAGCTATTGCTCGTTGATACTGATGTACTCATCGATTACTTCCGAGAGCAACCACAGGCTGTCGGCTATATCGAAGGTTTGACAATCCCTTTCCTGATTTCAGCAGTTACAATTGCAGAATTGTATTCTGGAGTGCGAGAAGGAGAAGAACGAAAGGCATTGGATGTGTTTATAACAACCTTTGGCGCAGTTGCTGTTGATGAAGAGATTGCCGCAAAGGGCGGATTGCATCGTCGTGACTACAGAAAGAGTCACAATATTGCTCTGCCAGATGCACTCATTGCGGCCACGGCGGAAGTCACCGGAGCCACATTGGTAACTTTGAACAACAAACATTTTCCGATGCTGAAAAATGTCATCGTTCCCTATGTCAAAAGCTGACCGATGACGAATCAGTTCTGCGCGATCGTCTAGGACGAATGAAAGACTCTTATCACTCCAAAGAAGGAATCGGAATCAATTGCTTTCGTTGCTCCGCTAGATGGGTATTGGTAAAATAGAGAACGTAGTCCATCGTTCATTGGGGGGGCGATGCCTTGTTCGCCGATGGGTGTGTCCTCGGCCGACCGTCCGAACGATACGCTGATTCAGAACGTGAAACACCATCCCACCGGGCGCAATTCTTGCAGTACGAGGCACTACCCAGAAACTATCATAGACTGTCTACCCTGCCAATACCGGACCTGTACCCCTCGCTTCCCACAAGAGTTATATATGCTGTCCCCCGATCTTTCCCCCTATGCACCAAATGCTTCGCAAGTCCTAAAGTGCATAGTGCCAGTCTGACCCTGACCCTGCTGACCCTAACTGCTAAATCCGTGACCTCCCCTGGTCCGACCAATTGCTCAACGCGAATCCGATATGGCACGACGCAAGAATCCAATTCCAGCGGGCCAAACCCTCTTTGAAGCCCAGGAGGCGCATCGAGTCGAGCAGCAAACAATCGTCAAACGGCGATTGCGTCGCCAGCGGGCGCTGTTCATTCCTCGTTTCTTGCGCGAGGCGGCCGAGAGCATTCAGTTGAGAACCGCGGCGCGAGATAGCGCCTACGAAATCGCCGTTCGCTGGGCCGATTTGGAAACGAACGGACATCTCCCGCAGTTCAAAGAGAAGGCCATCGGCAGCCAATTCTTGAGCCAGCTTTTCGCAGACGGGCTCGGCTATCAGGTCAAGACGACCAACCCCGACGATTGGCAACTCGAACACGAGTTCCACGTCAAGGAGGTGGGGGCCGCTGATGCGGCCATTGGCCACTTTCCGAGAATCCGCGTGCCGCTGGCCGTGGTCGAACTCAAAGGCGCGATGACCGACCTCGACCGCGACCGCTCCAACGGCCGCACTGCGGTGCAACAATGCTGGGACTACCTCAACGCGCTGCCGGGTTGCCCCTGGGGCATCGTTTCCAATTTTCGCACGATCCGCCTCTATCACCGCGACAAGGGAACGCTGGTCTATGAAGAGTTCTCGCTCCAGGAATTGCGGCAGCCCGACCGGTTCAACGAGTTCTATTGCCTCTTCGAGCGCGGCGGGCTGCTCCCATCGCGGATCGGCCAAGCGTCGCGAGCCCTCGAACTCCTCCAGAAGACGGCCGATCGCCAGAAAGGCGTCGGCGACAAGCTGTACAAGGAGTATCAATGGCGGCGGCTGGAATTGATTGAGCACCTGCATCGCAAGGAGGGCAAAAACCTCGACGAGGCGATCCGCATCTCCCAGAAGCTGCTCGACCGCATCATCTTCATCGCTTTTTGCGAGGACCGCGAACTGCTGCCGGAAAACTTGCTGCAAGACACGCGGACGGAGATCCGCATGGTCAGTCGCGCCAAGAACCCGGCCTGGGAGAATTTTCTCGATCTCTTCACCGCCATCGACAAGGGCGCCAAAGGCAAGCGGCACATCCCCGCGTTCAACGGCGGGCTGTTCGCCGATGATCCGGCGATCAACGCCCTGGAATTGGCCGAAGAGAAATGGACCAACGCCTTCGCCGGCTTCGGCAACTACGATTTTTCCGAGGAAGTCAACGTCGAGGTTCTCGGGCATCTCTTCGAGCGATCGATCACGGAACTGGAAAAACTCCGCGTGGGCGGCCTCTTCGCCCTGATGGCCGGCGCGGAAGATCTGGAGTCGGCCAACGGCACGATCCCCCTGGCACCGCGCAAGAAGGCAACCAAGGCCCGGCGGGCGGGCGAAGAGTCGCCGGCCTCGAAAATGCCCAAGAGCGCGCAGCGGAAGCGCTTCGGCATCTATTACACGCCCCCGGCCTTCACCGGGCTGATCGTCGAGCGGACGATCGACGCCCTGGTGCTGGAGCGATTTGCCGCCTTGCAGAAACAGCACCAGATCGATCCCGAGGCTCGCACGGACCAGGATCCCGGGAAGATGTTTGCGTACTGGAAGGACTGCCTGGAAGTTCTCAAATCGCTCACGGTTTGCGATCCGGCCTGCGGTTCGGGAGCCTTTCTGATCCGCGCCTACGAAGCCTTGGACGCCCATTACAAGGCGGTCGTTCACGGCCTGGCCGGTGCGGGCATGGAGGGGGAAGAGATCGTCAAGCTTGAAGATTCCATTCCCGACTTGATCCTCGCCAATAACCTCTACGGCGTGGACCTTTCCGAACAAGCAGTCGAAATCACGCAACTGGCCCTCTGGATTCGCAGTGCCCGCAAGGGCCACACGTTGGGCGATCTCTCGCGAAACATCGTCTGGGGCAACAGCCTGGTGAGCGATGAGGCAATTGTCAGCCACAACCACCCCGATCCGCAAAGGCGGCCCAAGGCAATGGGTTGGGAGTCGGTGTTTCCCGCCATTTTTGCGCGGCCGCAGCCGGGATTCGATTGTGTCATCGGCAACCCGCCCTGGGAACGGGTCAAGGTGCAGGACCGCGAGTTCTTCTCGTTGACCGACCCGGCGACGGCCGGGGCTGTCAGCGCCAACGACCGGAAGAAACGCATCGCGGCGATGCCCACAGCCAACCCGGAGCTGCACGTCTCGTACCTTGCCGCCCGCGAACACGCCCAAAGAATGCTCGACTATGCCCGCGGCTCCGGCCGCTATCCGCTCACCGGCAAAGGCGACGTCAATCTCTACATGCTTTTTGCCGAGTTGGCCCGCACGCTGGTGGCTCCCGACGGTCTGGCAGGCTTGCTCGTCCCTTCGGGGATCGCCACCGACGACACCACCAAGGAGTTCTTCAACGAGCTGATGATGGCCAAGCGGCTTGTCTCGCTTTACGACTTCGAGAACCGCAATAAGGTTTTTGAAGACGTCGATGGACGGTTCAAGTTCTCGGCGCTGGTCTTCGGAGGTGCGTCCAAAACGACGGAGCGGGCCGACTTCGTATTCTTCGCTCACGGCATCGAAGACACTGCCGAGGCGAAGAAACAACGCCACATCCGGCTTACGGCGTCCGATATGGCGCTGTTCAATCCGAACACCAAGACTTGCCCCATCTTCCGCACGCGGCGCGACGCCGAATTGACGAAGAGCATCTACAAACGCATCCCCATCCTGATCGACGAGAACCGCAAGCAAGGCGGCAATCCGTGGGAGATCAAATTCTTCACGATGTTCCACCAGACCAATGACGCCGAGCACTTCCAAGAGGCTAAGGTGTGGGAGGGGAATGGCTTCAGGCTGGAAGGGAATGTCTACCGCAAGGCGAAAAAGCGGGCCTTGCCGCTTTACGAGGCCAAAATGGTGCAGGCATTCGACCATCGCGCCGCGAGCGTTACCGTGGAGGAAGGAAACTGGGTCCGCCAAGGCCAAAAAGCCGAAACTTCGCTGGTGCAGCACCAAAACCCCGAGTTCCGCGCTCTGCCGCGCTGGTGGGTGGATGAGGCCGTCGTGCATGAAGCCCTGAAGACGCAGCCTGGCAACCAGCCGTGGTTCCTGGGCTTCAAGGATATCACCAGCCCGACCAATGAGCGGACGATGATCAATTCGTTCATTCCCCGCGCCGCAGTCACCAACAAGTTCGTTCTCATGCTTAACGACGCCGAACCGCACCGCCAAGCCTGTTTGCTCGCGAATCTGAACTCGTTCGTTTTCGACTATGTCACTCGGCAGAAGATCGGCGGTATCACGCTTAACTTCTTCATCGTCGAACAGCTTCCCACGCTGCCGCCCGACACCTACGCGGAAAAATGCCCGTGGTCCAAGAAGGAAACCCTGGAACAGTGGATCAGCGAGCGGGTCTTGAAACTCACCTGCACGGCCGAGGACATGATTCCCTTGGCCGAGGCCTGCGGCTTCAAAGGGTCGCGCGGCGACGGCGTCCATCTCTGGAAGGAGGCCGAGCGGGCCGAACTCCGCGCCGAACTCGACGCCGCATACTTCCTCCTCTATGGCATCCAACGGGACGACGCCGAGTACATCCTCTCGACGTTTTCCAATACCGGACTCCTGCCCGAGGACCAGCGAGGGGCGCAACAGTCCTTGTTCAAGCCCGGAAGCACGGGCCAAATGGTGCTCGAAGCACTCGATCGTTTGCACAAGCCGTAGGGTGGCGTCGAGTAAACCGCAGTGCTGGTGGGTCTTCGGTCGCTAAGGAAGGGGGAAGGGGATCTTGTCCGGGCAAACACGGCTTCCCGCCAGGCCGCATACAGGCGATCCACGGCGAGTTCGTGTTGTTGTTGCCGATGTGCTTCCGAGTCGAACGCGGAACGGGGCCAGACCAGCACTATGCACTTTATGCTCGCCTTTCTTCGCGGACGAACCCAGTCAGGACGGGGAGAAATGAAGATAAATCCTGGGTGTGTGGCAAGATTCTCTGGCAGACGGATGCCACCGTGGCACGGGCATCTTGCCCGTGTCGAATTCCACGGGCTGGAAGCCCGTGCCACGCGCTTGCCAGAAAATCTTGCCACGCACAATCCTGGCTTGACAATTCCATGGCTCCTTGCAGATAATGTGTATGTGGAAAAAGTCTGAACTGGAACTATGACCAAGACCATGACCGTCGAGCGACTTCGCAATATGCATCAATCGCGACCGTTTCGGCCGTTCACGATTCATCTGGCCGACGGTACTGCGTACAATGTCCCGCACAGCGAGTTTCTTTCGCAATCGCCGAGTGGTCGAACGATTATCGTGCATCATTCCGATGATACTTTCAGCGTTATTGACCTGCTACAGGTAACCGAGTTGAAAGTGGCTGGATCGCCGACCGCCGCGCAGCCGTCGTGAGACGTCCGTGAGTCAGGACTGCGTTCTCGTCACCCCGGCCATGATCACAACCTTGCCAACTGCTAACAGTGACGGCAGGCCGTAGGGTGCGTGAAGAGAACCAACACACAGGAAATGGTGCGTTGCGCACGGACCCAATACTTCGAGAACATCTACCCCGGAATAGACCGGTTCGCGTAACGCACCATTTCGCGGGCCTCCGTGCTCCACGCACCCTACTTCGAGCTAGCAGTGATAGCAGTTGGCAAGGTTATGATCAAGGCCCGTCACCCCCGGCCCCTCTCCCGAGTATGGGGGAGGGGAGATTATCTTTTTACCGTTCCTAACTCATGGTTCTCGCTCCGCCCTGTCAACGCCAATGCCTTGACGGTCACTTTTTCATCCTTTGTCCCCCAGCCTTCGTAGATGAACGCCAAGACCTTCGTCCGCGTGCTGGCACGATTGGCATCGGCGGCAAAATAGTGGGCACTGACGCGGTAATTCCCTGCCGGAGCATCGGGCAGTAAGTAAAGCTCAGGCCCGAAGCCGGTCGTCACGTCGCGGCTGATGTGCCCGCCGCTACGGGTCTGTGTGTGACTGAAAAAACACTCTTCGCCACTCGGCTCGATCACGTGCAGATCGACGTCCGTGCCATCGGTGTTCCATAAAATCAACGCGGCCACGTCGGCCGTGTCGCGAAGCTGCGCGGCCGCAAGCGTGGCCATGCGGGCCTTGGCATACTCAGCCAATAAGACTTTTTCACGGCTGCCGGCCACGTGCCGCAGGAATCGTAAATAGTCCAACTGGGCGATGTTGTGCATGTCGCCAAAACGGCCGTCCCACTGCCCGCCGCAGGCCAGTTCATAGTAGACGATCGCCAGATCGGTTTGGCCCATAACCTCCAGGCAATGGGCCATGGCGTGGAACGTGATCGGCTCGAAGGTTCTGGCCGTTGCTGCCCGTCGCAAAAGATGATAGGCCTCGCCCGGTCGCTGCCACTCGATAGCCGAGAAGGCCAAATCACGGGCTAGGGCCGCGTCGCCCGGTCGATCCTCGACGAGCGAGCTTAATCCCCGCAAGGCATCGTCCGACCCGTAGGCCGCCAATCGCCGCTGGGCCTCGGCATCGAGCGTTTCGTAATCCGGAAGGCCCGACTGCCACGGTTGACGCAGATTCTCAGGCAAGTCCTTGCGGAGCCGCAGTTTGCATTGCAACAGCGAAGCCGTCACCGCGAAGGTCTCGCTGGGCATGCCCTCCAAGGCAATATTCAGCGCGGCCGGCAGATCGAAGTGGACTTCCGAAGACTCGCGGACCTTACGATACCAGGCCAGAAAATTTGCCTTGGGATCGCCCATGGCCGCGGTCGTTTCGGCTGCCACCTTGGCAACGACCGTGCCGGCGGGCCGATCCTTGACGACAAAACTATCTTCTTCCGGCTTGATATTGAAGCGGGCGTAGTCCTGCTCGGTTTCGAGCATCAGGAGCGAACAGGTCCTGCCCGTCACGCGAAAATGCCTGGCGTAGGCCGTTGCTATCGGCTCGGCGGCTGCGCTCGACGCATCTTCCAACTGAGTCGTAGCCACTTGACCGAACGTCCGCGCCGCCAGTTCCGACGCGAGAACCTGGTCCATCTTAACGCTGATCGTCTGCGTCGTCTTGCCTTGTTGTAGCGTGAAGACCATGAGAGGCGATTCGGGCTGAGATGTAGTGTGGGACGAGCCTAAGCGAGCCCCACCAGAAACCTGTTGTTCCAGCCGACCCACCACCAGCAACTGCTGGCCCGGGAAGACATACTGCGGCCGTCCTGCTACCAGTAAATCGTGTCCGCCGGCCATTTCAATGCCGGTCAACTGCCAGGGCCGATTGCGATGGGCCACCGAGGCCGAGGCGATCTCTGCCTCGCCGACGAGTGAAAAGACCGCGCCATCGGTCTGCTCGGCCAGATAGGCCAATAACCGCGGATCACCGCCAGCCAAGCCCGTGCGATAGGCAAAGAGCGCACTCTCCCCTTTCCTTTCGGGAGAGTGGCCGGTGGCGAGGGTCGCCGCCAGCAGTGCCCATCGGTCTTCGCCCCATGTCGCCGCACCATCGCTGAGCAAGAACAGATCGGGGCCCGGCCCATCGGCCTTCTTCCGCCACGCGGGCGAGGCCGCTTCCTTCAGGGCGCGGCCCAGGTTGGTCGCCCCTTCCAAGGCCAAGCCATCGGCATAGTCGAGCAAGGCATCGACGTTCTCCGGAGTATTGGCCACAAACTTCTCTTGCCACCAGAAGGTCTCTACGTTGAAGAAGACCACGGCAAACTCATGGATACTATCGCGGTTGTTCTCCAGCGTCGCGCGGAGCAATTTGGTCCACAACGGGAACTGCGGGCCGGCACTCAGCGACGTATCGACGACGAAAACGGCCTGCTTAGAGCGATCGGCGGTCGGCGTCTCGGGCAAGGTAAGACCGACGCGAGTGGCGAAGTAATTACCCGTCGCCTCATCGGCCCCGGTGAGCATCAGCGTGCCCGGCTTTCGCAGCCGCACGGCAAGCGGATGTTCCTTGGGGTCGATCAGCCGATAGGAAATCCGCTGCCCGTCAGCCGAAGCCGTGGCGGGGGCGTCGAGGCTCACCTGCCGGGCGTTGCTGGCGGCAATGTTCAGATCGACGATCGTCGCCGGTGTCTGCCCAGGCAGGTCGAGCCGCAGTTCCAGATCGTCGCCCACGCGGAGCAGATCGACGTCGTAGCCGATCGTTACGCGGTGCATCGACTGTGGGGCCAAGGGGAATACGCGGCACTGGAAGACACCCGCCCCGGACCATTCGACCAGGGCCGGATCGACGCGGCGGCGGACGGTATCGCGATAAGCCAAAGCGGCCTTTTCTTTCGGCACCATCCGAGCCACCTTGGGCTGCTCCCAACTATTGCCGCGGAGCGCGAGGATCTTTTCCGGCGTGGTATCGCCTTGCGAAACCTGTTGCGGCTTGAAGAACATCGAGTCAGTTGGTGTGATCCGCGGGGCCTGGTAGACCGTCCGACCGAAGGCGAAGAAGTAGGGCGAAGCCTCGTCCGGTAGCCGCAGTTGGAAATTGCCCTCAAGCGGTTGCGGGTGGTCGTTGAAGTAGTAGAGGTCGATCAGCACGCGTGCCCGAAAACCGTCCACGCGGACATCGACCTGCATCCCCTTTAGCGGCAGTTCTTCCTTATCGCCGACCATCAGGCGGGACGTGTTGGGGACGATGTGGGAAGGTTTCCAGGTTTCCAGGGGCTTTTGCGGGGTTGCCTCTTGGTTATTGCGGAAAATCTGTCCGGCACCGCGAAAAGGAAGTAGTGCCAAAGCAGTTGCGCCACTATCCTGGGCTGCCTTCTCGTCCTTGGTTGGTTGCCCCTTAGAACGCCAGTTCATGCGAACGTCTTCTTTCTTGTCCCCCTTCGTCGCAGGAAGGTTTTGTTCGTCAAGGGTGACATTGCCGACCGCGCCCGCGTCAGAGTTTACCGCCGTGCCGTATGTCAATCGGTCAGATTGAGTTGGCGGCGTGCTGGTGGCTGGGGCCGGAAGCCTAGGCGCGCGGTTGCCGTACTCGAACCCGGAATCTTTGTTACTTTCAACTGAGGGGGGGGCGGCAAGCCCAGGCGCGCGCTCGCCGAACCCCACGCCCGCACTAGCACTGAGCTTAGGGTCGGGGCCGAAGGCTGGCGCATCGGCCCTGGAACTACGGCCCTTGCCCTTGCCACCCTTGCTATCCTTGCCGTCGCCCATTCTGTCGGTGTTCGCGTATGCGTTGGGCTTAGGGGCGGAGGGCAAATCCGAAGTAGGCTTGAGAGTGTTGACGTCCGCTGGCTTATCACCACCGGCAACTCCAGCGTGTGCTTGATCAATTTTCTTGCTGTCGTCGTTATAATGTTCATTACCGGCTTGCTGAGTTTGCTTGGCGGGCTTTTGAAAAATGGGGTCTGCATCCATCTGCGCAGGCTCTGCATCTCCACTTCCGACGTTCTCCATTTCAAGTATGAGCGTCGATCTCGATGACTGAACATCCCTGGCGGAGGGCTTACCAGTCGCCGGGTTTTGCCCAGCCATGGTGCGCTGTTTCCTCCCCTCTCCCTGCTCCCCGCTCCCTGCGTCGCTCTCGCTCGTCGCCCCGTTTTGTTGCCAAGCCACGTTGTGTTCCTTCCCCAGCCCGAGCAAATTCGTCGACCGCACGATCGGTACGACGAGGGCCACGAGACAGGCGGCAGTCAAGGCGAGAGCCATCAGGCGGCTCCGCCACCACGGCCGGGCCGGGCCTTGCGCGGCAGCACGACCAGTCGCCGGCTCAATCTCGGCCAACCGCCGCTCGATCACCTCACGTAGCGCGGGGGAAGGCACGGGCAGCGGAACCTCGCGGGCCGCTTCTTTCAACCGGGCCGCCAGGGCCTGATCGGCCTCGACTTCCTGCCGTACCCGCGGCGAAGCGGCCAGTTCTGCCGCCACCTCCGCCTGTTCCGCTCCTTCGGTTTGCCCCAGTGCATGGGCCGTTCGCCGTGCCGCCTGGAGTTCGTCTTCGCCGTCGTGTTGGTAGTTTGTATTCATAATTGTGCCTCGTTTTACACGGTTACCTTCATAACTTGTCTCAACTGTTTGATCGCACGATGGACCAGCACGCGGACATTGCCCTCGCTCTGGCCGGCGATCTCGGATATCTGTCGATAGGAAAACCCTTCGCACCAGAGATCAATCGCCTCGCGCTGGCTTGCGGGGAGTTGGGCCACCCGTCGGGTCAACTCCCCGCAGAGATCCTGCCGCTCGGCCTGTTCGGCCGGATCGGGTTCGCGGCCGACCAACGTAGCCAGATCGGCCTCGGGGTCGCCGCGATGGCGCTGCCGCAGGCGGATCAGATCCACGGCCTTGTTGCGACAAACCCGAAAGAGCCAGGGGGCCTCGCGGCCGATAAGCTCTTCCGGTGTGCGCTCGCAAAGCTGCAAAAAGGCATGTTGCACCACCTCCCGGGCAGAATCTCCATCGCCCAAAAGCCGAACGGCATAGCGTACCAGTGCCGCCTCATGGCGATCCAAGACCGCAAGCACCCATTGCCGTCGAGTACCTGAATTGGGCATAATAATTCCTTTTTGCCAGTGTGCTGCCAAGAAGATAACGGGCCAGCGGCCAATCTGTTACAAAGAAAAGTAGCAGGCACAGTCCCTGTGCCGTCCGCCCTTCGGCCGTGGTCGAAGTTGTTTTTCAGAAGCCGATGGCTTCTGGCGGACGGCAGACGGAGTCTGCCTGCTACCGTCCGCCCCCAGAAGGTTCTCAATAACTGCCGACATTTATTCCCTCTCTGGCACAACCTCGCACCGTGACCGTCGAACCGTCGGCGATGAAGGTCGAAACAGGCCGGGCGGAAAGAGTTTCGACGAACAACTCGCCGTACAGCGAGAGTACGTCGGCATGTAGGTAGTTCTCCGTGCCGGACCAAATCCGCCAAGGGGGATGTTCGACCTGGTACTCGCTTCCGCTGCGGTGTGCTGTGTAGCCCCAGTCGCGTTTGGCGATGAACTCCTCATGGGAACCAGCCACCAGAGCTTGCGACTCGCCGCGGCCCAATACCCCCAGCGATTCCCACCTGCCGTTACGCTTCCAGTGATACTCCACGTGGATCGACGACTCACCGTGCTCGATGCGATGGCCCATCGGCAGCGCGGTGCATGGCTCACCGTAGAGCGTGCGGGCAACGAAAGCGATCGTGTGGCGTGGCACCAATTTGCCAACAAAGGCCACCCCCCGCCGCCAGCCATCGGCCGTACGACGGCGGACGTAGAATCGGAGATTGACCTCCTCGAAGTTGCGGTGCCACGGAATGCCCCATCCAAAGATTTTGGTCTGCTGGAAGCGGAAGCCGACAATGCTGGCATACGTCGTGCCGTTAAAAAAATCAACTTCCGTTCCCGGCGGCAAGAGTGTTTGGAGTATTGCCGGGTCGATGGTATAGTTGAGCATGGCTAGATACCGCCACTCGGTAGTCAAAAAGGCTCGGTTCATGGTCATCTAACGTAACTCTAATAAATCTTTTTCCGGCTAACCTTGGTTCGGTGAAAACATCCGCATTTTTGGCTCGGCATGCGTGGCGTTGCCTTGCAAACCCATTCTCGGCAGCTTATAGTAAAGGGGCTGTTGAGTCTAGGCTTTCTATCATAGCGATAGGCGGCCTCCCCGTCGCTCTGTCCATGTGAGTCGAGCATGCAGTCGGAAGTTGTCATTGAAACGCGAAACCTTTCCAAAGTCTACCGCGACTTTTGGGGGCGGCAGAAGGTCCGCGCCCTGAAGGCCCTCGATTTGGAGGTCCGCCGCGGCGAGGTTTTTGGATTGTTGGGGCCTAACGGATCGGGCAAAACCACCACCATTAAGCTACTCCTGGGCCTTTTGTACCCCACCAGTGGCCAGGCCCTGGTGCTCGGCCAGGATGCCACGGAAGTCGCCAAGAATGAGCGGATTGGTTACTTGCCGGAGGAGTCCTATCTCTACCGCTTCCTCAATGCCGAGGAGACGCTGGACTTTTACGGCCGGCTGTTCAACATCCCCCGAGCTAAGCGGCGGCAGAAGGCGGCCGATCTGATCGAAATGGTCGGGCTGACCAAATCGCGGCGCCGCCAGTTGCGGGAATACTCCAAGGGGATGACCCGCTTGATCGGCCTGGCGCAGGCTTTGATCAACGATCCGGAGGTTCTCTTCCTCGACGAGCCGACCAGCGGGTTGGACCCGATCCACACGCACGAGATGAAGCTCTTGATCCGAAAACTGCAAAACCAGGGCAAGACGATCCTCATGTGCAGCCATTTGCTGGCCGATGTGCAGGACGTCTGCGACCGTATTGCCATTCTGCACCAGGGTGAACTAAAGGAATTGGGCCGGGTCGATACCTTGCTGAAGGTCCGCGACGTGACCGAGATCCGCACCTCCGGCCTTGGCCTTGAGGCCCAGGAGGAAATCCGGCAGGTCGTACTGAAACACCAGGGTACGGTCCACAGTATCGGCAATCCCACTACGACGCTGGAAGAGTTATTCGTGCGAGTGATCACCGAGAGCGAGGCCCATCCGGGCCGCCGCGTCCGTGCCGAACAGGCGGATCGTATCTCGAGCAGCGAACAAGGTTAGATCATGGTTATCGAGAATCTGCAAATCGCGCCGCTTGGGGAGTGGCTCCTCGGTGCCGGTTGGTCGGACGGGCTTCTTTGGCAACCGCTGGGAATCACTCTACTCCTAGTTCTGCTGGTCGGGGGTGGACTTGGTTTGTTGTTTGCCCTGCGGCGCAGTTCCACCGCTCCCGGGCCGACAACCTCATTGTGGATCGGCGGAATTTTTGGAGTATTGTCGCTGATGGTACTCTCCGCTGTGGCCTTGTGCTCCACGGCGGAGACGCGAAATTGGCTGATCGATTCCGCCGCCATGCCGATGTTCGCTGCCATGGTGCCTCTATTGGGTTCCAACTGGTCCGGCGGTGCATTGTATACATGGGTTGGGGTGGCGACGGGCCTGACGGGCGTGGTTTATGCCTGCGGCTGGCTGGCCTCGATCCTGGTGGGCGGGCCTTTGGCGGGTACGCGGCAATGCGGCCGGGCCATGGTCGATATTGCCAGCGATCTTGCCCGCATATCGGCCCGCCGCGTCTTCGCCCTGGCGTGGCTGGCGGTTCGCGAGTCGCTCCGCCGCCGCGTGGTGGTGGTTTTCGTGGTTTTTGTGGTTTTGATCCTGTTCGCCGCCTTGTTCATCAAGAAAGATAGTCTTCACCCGGGCCAGCTTTATATCCAGGTAGTGCTGAACTTCACGGTTTACTTATCGATGCTCTTTTCGCTGGTCCTCAGTGCGCTGAGCCTGCCGGCCGATATTCGCGACCGCACACTGCACACGATCGTGACCAAGCCGGTGCGGAAGATCGAGATTGTGCTGGGACGCGTGCTGGGATTCATCTTCGTGGGCACGGTCCTGCTGGGCGGCATCGGTTTGATCAGCTATGGTTTCACTGTCCGGAGCCTCAGTCACACGCACCAACTGACGGCCGACATGCTGCACGCCAAATCACTGCCCGGTGATCGAGGAACGCTGTTGCAGGGCGCGACGAGCCGGTCGCACGAACACGAGCACGAAGTAACGATCGATCCTTCCGGAGAGGCCACCGTGGAGGTGCAGAAGGACCACACGCACGATCTCTACGTTTCCGACAGCGGCGACAAGAAGACCTACACGCTTGGCCAGCCCAAAGGCCTACTGCAAGCCCGCGTACCGATTTATGCCAAGACACTCTCTTTCCGGGACAAGACGGGTAAGCCAAAGGAGAAAGGCATCAATGTGGGCGACGAGTGGACTTATCGCAGCTTCATTGAAGGGCGAACGGCGGCCGCCGCAATCTGGACATTTGAAGGCATAAGCGAAGATATATTTCCCGAGGCAAAATTTCCTACCGGCATTCCCGTGGAAATGACCCTCGAGGTCTTCCGCACCCATAAGGGGAATCAGGAAAAAGGCGTGTCGGGAACCATCACACTGGGCAACCCCAAGACCGGCAAACGGGTGTTTTTGAGGAATTTTCTCGCCAAGAAATTTGCTACCGACGTGCAGATGATTCCCCGCAGCTTTGTTACCGCGGGCCGTGACGGCAAAGCGGAAACGATTGATCTTTTTCGCGACCTGGTCAGCGACGATGGCCGTTTGGAGATCACCCTGCAATGCCTGGAACCCCAGCAATACTATGGCATGGCCCAGGCGGATCTATACCTCCGCGCTGCCGACGGTTCGTTTGCCTGGAACTTCCTCAAGGGTTATCTCGGAATCTGGCTGCAAATGGCTTTGGTCATTGGCCTGGGCGTGATGTTCAGCACTTTCCTCAGCGGCCCGGTCGCATTGTTGGCAACCCTGTTTGCCATTATCGTCGGGCTGTTCAGCGGTTACCTTGTTGAATTGGCCGGTGGTAAGATGGTGGGGGGCGGCCCCTTTGAATCGGCGCAGAGGATCATGACCGGGGATAACATGGTCTCGGCGCTGGAGCCAGGCATGAAGACCACCGCCATCAAGGTGATGGACGAAGCGACCTCGATGATGATGCGGCATTTCTCCGCGGTGGTGCCGAATGTTGCCGAAAATGATTTTGTCGACCGCGTGGCTTGCGGCTTTAACGTGGGCGGCGACCTGATCGCGCGATGCCTTTTATGCGAGATGGCCTATTTGCTGCCCGTAATCCTCTTAGGTTATGTATGCCTGAAGCAACGGGAGGTGGCCCAATGAGTTCCGGTTCCATGATAATGAACCCACCCAGTCTCAGCGCGGGAGACCGTTCCCGCCGCCGCAAGTGGATCTATGGGGTGTCGATGATCGTGCTGATCGTCGTTCTGTTTTGGCTGAGCTTTCCGGCCACGCTGAGCACGAAGGAGTTCAAGGGGCAGCCGGGCGGAGTGTTGGCTCAGTACCGCGACCAGCATGGCTTGAGCCAGACCGAGTTGGGCCAGATCGATCCTACCAGCGAAACGATCCGCCTGGCGACGTTGGGGATGCGGGGCATCGCCGGTACGACGCTCTGGTGGAAGGCGACCGAGTATCAAATGAAGAAAGACTGGACCCGCCTTCGTGCTGCGCTCGACCAGATCAGCAAACTCCAGCCGCACTCGATTCTTGTGTGGCGCTACCAGGCATGGAACCTGTCCTACAATGTCTCCGTCTCCTTCGACGACTACCACGACAAGTTCTACTGGGTCATCGAGGGGCTGAACTACATGCTGGACGGGGTGCGCATGAACGACAAGGAACCGCGGCTCTGCTGGGACATGGGCTGGTTCATTTCCAATAAAATCGGCCGCGACGACGCGGCCAAGTATTACCGCCGCCTTTTCAGCGGCGAACGAGGCACCGACGGTAAAGAACCGCCTGATTATGTCAAGGACTTCCGCGAACGCTTTACCCCGCCCAGCGGTTTTCCGCCCGGCAGCAACTTGCGCGACAATTGGCACGTGGGCAAGGCATGGTTCCTAACTGCCGAGAGCAAGATTGCCCCGCCCCGTTACCCGGTTCGCGGCATGGCCCAGGTAATTTTTTATTCCCATGCCCCGACCTGCCAGTTCTATTATGCCGACAACCTGGAAAAGGACGGTACCTTTGGTCAGGTAGCCCAGCGGGCTTGGCAGAACGCGGAGGATGAGTGGTATGCCTTTGGTGAGCGCCCCATCGATACGTCCTATGACCTTGCCCTGCAACTGAACCGAAAGGAAGAACTGTTCGATTCTGCCGAAGCGAAGAAGGATCAACTGAATAAGCTCGCCCCGGGAGTACGCGACGAATTGGAAAAGGAAAAACGACCCAACCTGGCACCCGAGGACCGCGCAAGCTGGGATAAGTATCGCGAAGCCTTGGATAAATACAAAAATGAAAAGAAGAATCGCAAGGGCAAGAAGAGCGAGAAACCGCTGTTGCAACCGAGCGTGGACATGGACCTGAAGGATCGGGCGGAAGCCAAGCCGGACGAAATTGCGCGGCGATCGCCGCAGGCCCATCATCAGGAAGCCTTGGACTTGGCCAAGGAGATCGAGAACGACGAGACTCTGGCCAAGTACACAACCCGCGAGCGGTCAAAAGTCAACTTCGATTTCTGGAGAACGCGGGCCAGAGCCGAAAAGACAGCCGAGTGCCTAGCTGCGAGAAAAGCCATTCACGATGGCGACCAGGCATTCGCTAAAGGCGACTTAATTCGCGCCCGACCGGAGTATGAGAAAGGCATGCATGGCTGGCGCAAGGTACTCGATGACCCGGAGTTTCGCTCGCTCGTTGAAGACATCTGTCTCGGAGGCGATCTGCTGGATGTGATCCGCCGTTATCAGAAGTGCCTCGACCAGGACGACCGGGGGCTGCCTCAGCCGTTTATCCTGCAGGACATTATCGACAAGCACAGCCGGCCGGAAGATTCGCCGCCGGACAACTCCGACAAGAAGGTGAAGTCGCCCACTTCCGCTGCTGAAAAGAAATGAAATGGCAATGATCGGCCTGACTGTGATCAAACAGAGTGAAAGGTCCCGCTTAGTGCTCGTCCAGAAACAACTTGTGGTGCGGGCGTCTCGCCTGGGCATGCAGCCGGGACAGCCGCACCACAAAAACGCGGAGTTAATGTTGGGCAGGTACTTAGCTTTGCTGCTGTTCTTTCTCACGGCCTCTCCGCCGATTCTTTCTGCTGCTCCCCCACGATCCCTAGAACCAATCCGCGTCAGCGGTCATCCGACAAACGCTAGCCCCACGGTCCCTTCCTATTCCCCTGAACAACTCCGCCCTTTGATCGAGGCATTGGGCAATGCCGATTACTTTGTCCGGCAAAAGGCTGAATCGGAATTATGCAAGATTGGTTTTGATGCCGTCGATGCACTCACTGCGGCCACCGATTACGACGATATGGAAATCGCCACGCGGGCGAATCGGCTGTTGAATGTGATCCGGAGCAACTGGGCTGTCCCAGGCGAGTCTGCGGACGTTTCGCAATTGCTGGCAGGTTACGACTCCCTGGACGAGGGCAACCGCGAAGCCAAGATTATCGGCCTGATCCACCTTCCGGAGAACCAGGGTCTTCCGGCGATCTGTCGGGTAATTCGCTACGAACGATCGCTCCTGTTGGCAAAAATGGCAGCCTTGCGGTTGTTGGAGGTAATGGCCGGACCAGACCTGCCCGCATCCCTCGAAAAAAGGGTAGCCCGGGATGTTCCTATGTCCTATCGAGATACCGAAAAATCCGATATCGCCGCAACGCTCCAAAAAGACCTGGGCACTTGCCGTCGCGCTCCGGCACAGTGGGTTCTCGCCTGGTTGCAAGCCAAGCGAGATCCCCAAGCACTTGCCGAACTCTGGAAGCAACTCATCGCCGAGGAAGATGGACTGCTGTTCCGGCAGCCTCGTGACACCTCATTGTCCATCGTCGAGAGCCTGCTGAGATTTCAGATTGCGGCGATGCGAAAGATCGATCGCAATGCGGACGCCGCAGCCAGCGTCGAAAGATTGATCAAGCTCCGCCGTGGCGAACCGACCGAGTTGGTCCGACTGCTGAATTGGTTGATCGATCAAAAGGATTGGCCTGCGACACTTCTCGTGGAAAATCGTTGCAAAGCGACGATTGCCGAATCGGCAAATCTGCTTTATCTCGTTGCCGAAGCCCAATTTCTCCGAGGCGACACGGCCGCTGCAGAACAATCGGCCAGCCAGGCCCTAAAGCTCAATCCCGATAACAACGAGCCGTCGCTGGCTGTGCATTATTTTTCGGGCGAGAGTCTCGAACAGCGCGGCCGTTTCGATTGGGCAACTAAGGAATGGGAGCATGTGATCCACAATGCTCCGCCGAAATCCCTGGTCAGCATCGCCGCCGCACGCCGTCTGGCCGAACTGTACCACGACCTCGAAGATGACCATCGTGCGTTTGAAACGCTGGGCCACATCGAGAAAGTTTATGCCAAACGGTCCAACCAGTGGCCATTGCTCAACCAGGAAAGCAGCGATGCAGTGACGTTGGGAACCCTGCGGGCACGCATGTATTATTTCGATGCCTGCCAATGGAAAGTCCAAGGCAATCGGACGAAGCAGTTCGAGTGCCTGGACAAGGCATTGGCCACGCAATTCTATGACATCGAGGTTCTGATCGAGTGCTATCAGATGCCCGATCCCAAGGCCGATTATCGCATGAAGATTCGCAAACTGATCGAGAAGCGACTATGCGAGTTGCGAGAACAAGCCGCCGACCTTGGCTCCAATCCTGCCGCGGCCCAACCCTGCAATGAGTTTGCCTGGCTGGTGGCAAACACTTATGGCGATCTCGAAGAAGCCCTACAGCTCTCAAAACGCTCGCTCGAGTTGGTCGGCGAGAATGGATCCTACTGCGACACCCTTGCCCGAGTCTATTTCGCCAAGGGCGATTACGCCAACGCCCTGAAGTATCAAACCCGAGCCGCCGAGTTGCTGCCCTACACGCGCTCCGTGCAGAAGCAGCTCGTGCTGCTACGAAAGGCCTCCCATGCCCCACCTCACTCTTCCCGGCGCTGAACTAGCCCTGGCCGACTATGGCACCGGCCGCCCGGTGGTATTGATCCACGGTTTTCCGATGGATCATACGATTTGGACCCATCAGGTCCAGTCGCTTACCCCGCATTACCGTGTAATCACCCCCGATCTCCGTGGATTCGGCGGTAGTTCGGTCACGCCGGGAAAAGTAACCGTTGAGCAATGGGCTGACGATCTGGCCGCCATGCTCGACGCACTCAAGATCACCGAGCCGATCGTGCTCGGCGGGCTTTCGATGGGGGGCTATGTGGCCTTTCGTTTCTTTGAGGCGTATCGGTCGCGGCTGGCGGGGTTGATTCTTTGCGACACGAAGGCAGTGGCCGACACGCCCCAAGCCGCCGCGGGGCGACTGGAAATGGCCCAGCGCATCCAGCGCGAGGGCACCCAGTTTCTGGCCGAAACGATGTTGCCCCGCCTCCTGGCTCCTGCCACACTGGACAGTAAACCCGAAGTGGTCGATCGTCTGCGGCAGATCATTCTTGCCGGCGATCCGAGCGGCTATGCCGCCACATCGCGCGGCCTGGCCGAGCGGCCGAACTTCACCCCGCTGCTGCCACAGATCGATTGCCCCACACTACTGATCGTGGGACGGCAAGACGCGATTTCCACCGTGGCCGAAATGAAGGCCATGTCCAGGGCGATTAAGGGTTCGCGGATCGTCGAGATCGACAACGCCGGACACGTCACGCCGCTAGAAGCCCCCGAGGAGGTGGGGCGGGCAGTAGAGGAGTTTTTGAAGGAAATGACGAATGACGAATGACGAATGACGAATGACGAATGACGAATGACGAA
>JBAWVO010000073.1:0-23761 GCA_037147235.1 Planctomycetota bacterium
GCCCGTGCCACGCGCTTGCCAGAGAATCTTGCCACACACAACCGGAAGAGCCTATCTCATTTCCTCGATGCCAAATAACTCGACAACACCACCTCCAACGACTGATCCGTCCGTACGAGAACATAATCGATCTGCTGCTGCCGGCAACCGTGTTTCAGCCGATGAAAGAACTTCTGCAACTCGTCAAGATAAGCCTTCCGCAAGGCACGCGGCTCAGCCAGCAGTTCGGGCATGCCTTCCAAGCCGCGGAAGAGCATCCTCTGATCAAAGGGAAAATCGACCTCAGCCGGATCGAGAACGTGCATCAACACAACCTCGTGCCGGCGGTGGCGAAAGTGCTTCAGGCCGGCCAGGATGGCTTCGACGTCGTCCAGCAGATCGCTGAAGAGGATCACGATTCCCCGCTTGCGAAATCGCTCGGCCAGTTCGTGCAAAATAGGCCCGGTGGCCGTCTTCCGCTCGCCGGCCGCTCGCTCCATAACGTGCAGGATCTCCTTCAGGTGCGAGGGGTTGCCACTAGGCCGGACCAAGGCCCGGATCTCGCGGTCGAAGGTCACCATACCCACGCTGTCTCGCTGCTGGAGAATTAAGTAGGCCAGCGACGCGGCGGCGCACTTGGCGTATTCGAGCTTTGACATTGGTGCCTTGGCACTCTGGTACGACATGCTCTCGCTGGTGTCCAGGAGCAGGTTGCAGACAAGGTTCGTCTCTTCCTCGAACTGTTTCAGGCAGTATTTGTCGCTGCGGGCAAGCACTTTCCAGTCGAGATACCGCAGATCATCGCCCGGCGTGTACTCGCGGTGTTCGGCGAATTCGATCGAGAATCCGTGAAACGGACTGCGGTGCATGCCAGCCACGTAGCCCTCGACAACTAACCGCGCGCGTAGGGCGAGGCCCTGCATGCGGGAGAGAATTGCGGGATCGAGGTACTGGGCAGCGGCGGCCGGCATGGATCACCCTGCCTGGGAAAGAAATTGTAAATTGCAAATTGCAAATTGAAAATTGAAAATTGAAGAGAGGAGCGAGTGCGGATTACGAACCGAAGGCGGTGTCGATGGTCGGGTTCGACGCAGGATATTGGACAAACCGCGAAACGGCCCGTCGCATACCTGCCGCCCAATTTGCAATTTACAATTTTCAATTATCAATTTTCAATCCTTCTCATCCCGTTTTGAAAACTTCGTCTGCCCCATCGCCACCACTCTTTGCGGTGGCAATCAGCCGTCGCACGATTTCGTCGGTCTTGATCCCTTCGGCCTCGGCGTTAAAGTTCAAGAGGATACGATGCCGCAAAACAGGACAGGCCACGGCCCGCACGTCTTCGCAACTGGCATGGTAGCGGCCTTGCAGCACAGCCCGGGCCTTGGCACCGAGAATCAGGTATTGGCTTGCGCGGGGGCCGGCACCCCATTGCACGTAGGAGCGAATGAACTCAGGGACGTCGGCAGCCGAGGCCCGCGTGCGGCGGACTAGGTCCAACGCGTATCGGATGACATGATCGGCCACCGGCACGCGGCGCACGATCTTCTGTAACGCGAGAATCTGCTCGCCACTGAGCGTGGGCGTGACTTGCGTCTCGATGTCGGCCGTCGTCTGCCGCACGATGCGGAACTCCTCGTCTTCGCTGGGATAATCGACGAGGATGTGGAACATGAATCGATCCAACTGGGCCTCGGGCAGTGGGTAGGTGCCTTCGTGCTCAATAGGGTTCTGCGTGGCCAGCACGAAAAACGGCTCTGCCAACCGATGTCGCACACCCCCGGCGGTGATTTGGTATTCCTGCATCGCCTCCAGAAGTGCCGACTGCGTCTTGGGCGGTGTGCGGTTGATTTCGTCGGCCAGGATCACGTTGGCGAAGATCGGCCCTTTGAGAAACTTGAATCCCCGGCTGCCGGAAAGTTTGTCCTCCTGGATCACTTCCGTCCCGGTGATGTCGGCCGGCATCAGGTCGGGCGTGAACTGGATGCGGCTGAAGTTCAAGGCCAGGGCGTCGGCCAGCGTACGAATCATGAGCGTCTTGGCTAAACCCGGCACACCGACCAGCAGACAGTGCCCCCGCGCGAACATGGCGATGAGCAGTTCTTCAATGACCTGCTGCTGGCCGACAATCACCCGGCCTAATTGCTCGGTGATAAGTCGATACGCTTCCGTGAGTTTTTGAACAGATTGGATGTCGGTGTCCTGGAGCATAATTAGTCTTTTGTTATCTCTACCTGTGGTTCTTGCTTCAATCCGCCGTTGGTTCCCAGCACAATCAACTCGCTGGGGGTGGCAATCAGCAAGCGGCCATCGGCCACCAGCAGATTACCGCCGCGAATGCCCAAGGGAGCGAGTTCGATTTCCTTCTTCAAACGCGCGGTCTGCTGATGGAATACATAAATCTTCTCGCGTGTCGGCCATAGGACATAGGAACCCGCAAGCAACCCGCGGCCGTAGCCGAGTTTATCCGCTCCCGCAGGCCAGACATGGGCAATATTGCCGGCCCGGGGACCGGCAATGTCGATCCAGTATAACTTGTGGCCGCTGGCGATTAAGTAGTCGCCGGAAACGCCAAGCAAATGGACCACGTCGTCCAGCGGGTCTTGAATAGGGGTCTCGGCAGGCCGGTCGTTGTGCCGGCCAGGCCAAAGGATCTGACCAGTAGCGGCGTCCAGGGCATAAATTCTTGGGCTATCGGCTGGGGCCACATAAAGCCGGCCATGATCGAACAGACAAGGATTCAAATCGCGCTGCCAGTGAGCGTCCATCCGCAGTAGGTTTCCGTTGCGAGCTCGCGGATAGAGACTCAACCAGTTGATCCGGCCATCCTCGACGGCCAGGGACGCCACCGCGCCGAGATTTGTATTCACATAGATCGTGCCGCCGGCCAGCGTCAGCAAGGTATGCGTACATTCCGCGAGCGCGCCTCGGGCCGGCGTTTCAGCCGCACAGACGAACCGTCGCCAACGCATCCGGCCGGTCGTCGTATCGAAGCAGGCCACGTGGGCCTGCGGGCGAATGTCGTTGCGGCGCATGGCCACGAAGAATCTTGCGCCGGCGACGACCGGGGCACCGTCGAAGGTCCAGCCTTCGTCCGCGGGGATATTCCACAACAACTTGCCTTCCGCGCGCAGGTCCAAACAGACAATACCCAAACAGACAATACTTCCGGCCGCGACCGACACCCCGGGTTGCTGTGGCGGATTGGTAATCGGCGTGCCCATGCGGGCGTAGAGCCGGCCGTCGGCAAGGGTCAAGGTATAGCGTGGCGTGCCCAACGATTCACCCGGACCTGGCATCGCCAGAGGAACATTCGCTCCTTCACGGTAGATCGACGCTCCGCTGTCGCCCCACGCCGGCTGGCCGGTATCGGTGCGGAATCCGAAGATCTCCGCTTGATCGGCGATGAAGACTCGCCCCTGACTAATCACCGGATGAAATGCCAGCGGCGCGACCGGATTGTCGGCAACGGCCGAACTACGTGATTCGAGAGGAGTCGGCAGCGTGGGAGTTGGTGGTCTGAGTACAGCCCGCCACTGGACTCCGGCCACGTCGATCAACTCCGGCGCGATTGCATTGCGTGTCGGCGAACCTGCGAACGTCGGCCAGTCGGGCCCCAGCTTGGCTTTCGGCCACAAGGTGCTTTGGTTCAACAGTTCCGCCAAGGCAGCGGCATAGCGGACCTCACGGCCGCCCAGTCGGCCTCGTGCATCGCCGTGGAGGCGGACGAACTCCGAAAGCTCCCCCTTTGCCCGGTTGGGCGATCCCTCAAGAATTGATACCAGCACGAGTCTCGCACGCACAGTGGCAAGATCGAGCGTCGAATCAGGATAGCCGGGCCAGGTGTTGATCTCGCCTGGCAGCACTTTTACAGGCAGGATGCGTTCCCAGCACCAGCGTGCAGCCGAATAGTCGCCCTCCTCGAGACGCATTTCGCCCAGGGCCATCAGTGCCTTATCGCCCCAACTGCTGACGAATGCCCGTTGCAAGACGGTGCTGAGTAGTTTTGCCTCGCGGCGGGCGACGCCTTCTTCGTACCACTTTTGCGCAACGGGATCGATGCGGCGACGATAGAGTTTCAAGGCTTCCGGCGGCAACGCGGCCAGTTGCATCTGGCAGGCATCGCTCAGATTGACATAGCGCCAGGGAGTGACGGCCAGCAGCTTGCCTTCGGCATTTTCCATCACCTGCCGCAAGGTCTCGACGGCCTCGTCCCACTGGTGCTCCGCCAAACATGCCTTGGCCCGTTCCAGATGGGCCAAAGCAGTGCCGTCGGCGCGATCGAGTTGCACGGTCTCGGAAAGCTCAAACCGACTGCTCGGTGTGCCGACGCGAATTTGGGCCTTGGCCGCCGGTGCGAAGATTAGGCTTAGCACCGTCAAGACGAGCCAGTAATGCATCGTAGTAGGCACACTCCGTGTGCCGTCCGCCAGAAGACATAAGCTTCCGCAGAAACCTAGCGGCTGTTGCCGCTTGGCGAACGGCACACGGAGTGTGCCTGCTACTTCGAGGTTTTGCCGGCCGGAATACATCACAAGTCGAAAGGATTAATGTGAGAAACTTCTCCGGCTCTTCCGGTTTTAGGTGTCGAACACGAATAATCGTAATTGTAGGGTGGGGAGAGCGCAGCGAGCCCCACCAATTCTGTTGCGGTCCGCTTTTGGTGGGGCTCGTTTCACTCTCCCCACCCTACTTCTGCACCTAGAACCGGAAGAGCCACTTTTCCACAGTAGAAACTCAGTATAACCTAGCTACAGGTTTGGAAAAAGCCATGCCAGCCCCGTTTCGCTCTGCCCGCCTCCTCCCTGACAACACCTCCCTGCCCGTCTCCTCCCTGCCCGCCTCCCCTTCCCGTGGCCCAAAGGTTGGGTTAGAATCGCTTGGTTCAAAGCTCTCTGGGAATCTAGCACATGAATGTCCTCATTGTTGGCAACGGTGGCCGGGAACACGCCCTGGCCTGGAAGATTTCGCAAAGTCCGCGGGCTGAACGTGTTTTTGTCGCCCCCGGCAATGCCGGCACGAATATCGACGGCGAGAATGTACCGATCCAGGCGAACGATTTTCCGGCCTTGATCCGTTTTGCCCGAGACAACAACGTGGGACTGACCGTCGTCGGCCCAGAGGCCCCCTTGGCCGCCGGAATTGTAGATGCCTTCCAGGCGGAAGGCATGCGGATATTCGGTCCCAACCAGGCTGCGGCGGAGCTTGAGGCCAGCAAGATTTTTTGCAAGGATCTACTTCGTTCGGCGGATATTCCCACTGCGGACTACCAGGTCTTTCGCGACCCGTTGGATGCGATTCATTATTTGAATGAGCGGAACGACTCCCGCATCGTCATCAAGGCCGATGGTCTGGCGGCCGGCAAAGGTGTGATGGTTTGCTCCAATCGCGACGAGGCGATTCGCGCCGTCGAGCAGATTGCTTTGCAGAAAGTCTTCGGTGCCGCCGGTGACCGCCTGTTGATTGAAGAACGGCTCGACGGCCAAGAGGCCAGCGTGCTGGCGATTACCGACGGCAGCACGATCGTTACCTTGCAGCCGGCCCAGGACCACAAGGCGGCCTACGACGGCGACCTCGGCCCGAACACCGGCGGCATGGGTGCCTATTGCCCGGCCCCCTTGGTCAACAGCGAAACACTCGCCTGGATCGAAGAGCACATCCTCGTGCCGACCGTTCATGCCATGAATCGTGCCAAGCGGCCGTTTAGCGGCGTACTCTATGCCGGGGTGATGATGACGTACCAAGGCCCGAAGGTGCTGGAGTTCAATGTTCGCCTCGGCGATCCGGAGTGTCAGCCGTTGTTGATGCGACTGAAAACCGATCTCTTGGATTTGCTCGACGCAACGGTTGACGGCAAGCTCGACGCGCTGCCGCCCTTGGAGTGGGATCCGCGGCCGGCGGTCTGCGTGGTGATGGCCGCCAAAGGCTATCCGGATCGTTACGACATGGGCCTTCCCATCCGCGGTTTAGAAGAGGCCGAAAAGCTGGCCGACGTGAAGGTTTTCCATTCCGGCACGGCCCTCGACAGCCAGGGCCGCGTGGTAACGGCCGGCGGTCGCGTGTTGGGCGTCACAGCCCTGGGAGATTCCGTTCCCGGTGCCAAGCTCAACGCCTATCGTGGCGTGAAGCAGATCCGTTGGGACGGGGCATGGTGCCGAAAAGATATCTCGGATAAAGCGATGAGGTTGTAATTTGGAGTGCGAAAACTTGCCACCGCTTTTCAAAACGGCCAGTCGCGGAATAAACTCTGCCCCGGAGGGGCATGCGAGAATAGCCCAGCGATTTATCGCTGGGTAAGAGGCAACCGAAACCGAAAGTCCCAGAGGGACGACTGAAATTTTTTTTCGCTCAATCGTCCCTCCGGGACTCATGTTTTGATCGCGTTGCGAACCCAGCGATAAATCGCTGGGCTATTGTCATTCGTCCCTTCGGGACGGGGGAATCCGTAGACTGCCCCCGCCGAAACGACTGACCGCTTTACCTTCCCCTATCCGCGCCCATCCGTGTCATCCGCGGTTCCTTGTTTTCTTTCCTGTTTTTCTGCTCCACATATTTCTGTCGAAAGTTACGACACTCGGCGTCATAACACACCGGATGGCCGTTCTGCGGCTTTACTCACCGACAATGTCGTCATCTCCTTCATATACTCTTTTGTGACCGGCCCGACGCTCCGCGACGTCACTTGTCCGCCGCGGATCACCAGCAGGCAGGGGATACTCTTCACCTCATATCGGTCGACCAGATCGGGATTTTCGTCTATGTTACACTTCACCACGCGAATATCTGGATGCTCCTGGGCAAAATCATCCAGCACCGGGCCAAGCTTCTTGCATGGGCCACACCATTCCGCGTAGAAATCGACCAGCACCGGATTTTCGCACTTCAACACCCGTTCTGCAAAAGTCGCAGTGGAAACATGCTCCAGACGCGACTCTTGCGACTGGGACCAGGGAAAGTCCATCGCTTTGCGGCCCATGCAGCCGGCCAGTAACATGGCCAGCACGCACGGGGTGGTCCAAGCCAGCTTCCGAAAAGGGGATACCCTATTTCTCATGGCACATCGGTTCCTTTGGTTTTGTAGGACGGCCTTCCCAGGCCACCTTGAAATTATACGTCAAGGCTTACATTCGCCAAGGACCGCCGCACTTCTCTTGACAAACCCCCGGTAAACCGACATATTTTGCCTATTCGTCCTGGCAATCTACCTCACCTGCGGCAATTTGGGCTAAAAGGCAAAGGTTTTGCCCCAACTTCAAAGGAGACAAAATGTTAGACCCGACCAAGAAGGCATTTTCCCTGTTTGAGGAATTCAAGAACTTCGCCCTAAAGGGCAACGTGATCGACCTAGCCGTCGGCGTGATCATCGGTGCGGCTTTCGGCGGCATCGTCAAGTCGCTGGTGCAGAACATCATCATGCCGTTGGTCAGCATCGTGATGCCCGCCGAACACGGCTATGCGGAATGGATCTGGGTCGTTCCAGGCACTGCGAAATCGGTTCCCTATGGACTGTTTCTGGGCGAAGTGGTGAACTTCCTCATTCTGGCACTGGTCCTGTTCCTCTTCATCGTGAAGTTCCTCGGCTGGATGTTGCGGACGAAGAAGGACGCCCCGCCGCCGCCATTGACCAAGGATCAGGAACTGCTCATCGAGATCCGCGATCTGCTCAAGAATCCGCGGACATAGAGATCGAATCCGTTCACAAAACTCCGGACTCTTCTATTCCGACGAACCGACCTAGCTTGCCTAGTTGTCGCGATTGCATTGCAAGACACGCGACGATTTTTGCCGATCATAACGGTGTCCACGAAACTGGAGGAGTCGAAGATCAAGGTTCCGCCGGCACCAACGGTCAAGTTATATCCGTCGATCATGGTGTTTGAAATTCACTCGCCCATCACTGGGATTTTGCCGATAATGCAGGACGAAGGGGTTGTGTTGCTGGACACAGCTTGACAACACAAGACCGACCCCCTACAATAATCCCGTGTTTATTAGCTAAGTAGCCTAAATTCACTAAGCTTCCTGACTTAGTTAAGGTGTAGGACTTGATACCCAGAGAGCTGTCAAAACTCTGTCTGAACTTGCTGTTCTCAGCTATGGTGCTGGCGGGGGCAGTATTGCCGCCGGCCACTAGGCACGCGCATCCGGGGGGAAGGGATCTCTCCCATCGGCACGACGGCGTGGACGACAGTCAACTTAATCGGGAAGCTTACATCGCGCATTCCGACCATGCAGGGAAGCCCTCGTGCGAGCAATTCTCCTCTTCAGCGAGAAACGCCCGTTTCGGTCATCTTCAGCACCTTCATTTCGACTTGCTGGGTCTGCGACTAGCGATTTCTGATAAGGGCCACCCGGCCAAAGATTCTGACGATCATCGCAGTTCCGAGCTTGTGTTCTTGCGAGCCAGTAGAGAAATGATCTCCATAGGCTCGAATCCGAGTGCCGACAGGGTATTTACCCCTGCGTATCAGTCAGTCCGGTTCAACGATTGGACTGACCTTTCGGCCAACGCTTATTCTTCTGATTCGGTCACAACTACTCTCTTGTGTGACCGTGCGCGCCACGAGCGTTCCGGGGTCCAGTTGACCTAATTTCGGTTTCTCGGCTCGTGTCGTCACTGCCTGCGCGGGTCGCGATCCGCCAGGTGCCTCAATCGTTTGTATTTTTAATTCCGCGCAGCGACCTGCGCGGCATCTACCATCCTGTTCTCAAGAAGGAGTATCCGAATGATCACGCAACTGTCTTTACCTCAACTTCTCGTGTGCGCGCTCGTCAGCCTTGGCCTTGCGGGCTGCAGCAACACGGAGCCATCGAAAACCGCCAAGAGTTCCGCAGCCAAGGAGGCCACCGCCCATGACCACGGCGACGGTTCCGGCTCGCACGCTCACGCCGACGACCCGCATGATGTGAAAATCACGGAAGCCGACGTGAAGAAACCCACGGACTTCAAGGATGCCGTGGCCCGCGTCAAGGTGTACCGCAAGGACGTCGAGGTCAAGTCCGGAGGCGAAGTACCGGGCAAGGCCCACCGCCCGCTGGACGAACTGGATATCGTGCTGAAATGGCTGCCGGGCATCGCCCGCGACTCAAACGTGCCCAAGGATCAATGGGAAACGATCAACACTACGGGTCAGCAGTTGCGAGAGTTGTTTGAGAAAGTCCACCAGAACATCGACAACAAGAAGAATCCGGACTTCCCCGGAGTGGCCAAGGCGGTGGACGAGGGTATTGCCAAGCTCGAAGCTGCCGCCGAAGCGAAGGCCAAGCCATAGCTCTACCCCCTAGCCAAAGAGGAATCATCGCCATGCGTTGTCATCCGTTCGGTGTATTATTGCAACTCGCTTTCGGACTGGCGGCCCTATCAGACGCTGCGGTCGGCTTTCGGCCTGGCAACCTACATGCCCACGAGAACCATGCGCCGCTGCCCACCAAGGGCGTGAAAATCATCGGCGACCAGATCATGATCTCGACGAAGGGGCGTGAGGCGATCGGACTGACCACCGCCAAGATCGCGCTCGCGGATATGAAACACGCAGTGGGCGTCAATGCCCGCGTCGAGTTGCCATGGCGACAGCAGGCGATGATTGCCTCTTTGGTGCCGGGGAAGATCGAACAAGTCCTGGTGCGGCCGGGAGAGACCGTGGTCGCAGGCCAGGAGTTGGCCCGCATCGTGAGCATGGAACTGGAATCGCTCCAGTCCGATCTGCTGCAGGCCACGACCGAAGCGGCACTCGCCAAGCGGGTGCGCGAACAACGAACCACCCTTGACCAGCAAGGGGCAGTAGCGGGAAAGAGCCTGTTGGAGGCGGAGGCAATTTATACGCAAAAGGTTGCACAGCGCGAGGTTTCCCGCCAGAAGCTGCTGGCACTGGGCTTTAGTGAGAAAATGCTGAAACAAATCCTATCCTCCCGGCAAACGGTCGGCTGGCTCTCGATCACAAGCCCGATTGCAGGCACGATCACTCACGCCGACGTACGGGTGGGGCAGGTCGTCGCGACCACGGACCATCTTTACCACGTCGTCGACCCATCGACCGTATGGATTGTTGGTGAAGTCCTGGAGGCGGATGTTGCGCATCTCCGCAAGGGTCAAGAGATCAGGGCCACGTTTGCCGCTCTGCCAAACCGTGCTTTTCGGGGCCAGATTGACCACATCCGCTTGAAGATGGACCAGCGATCACGGACCCAGGCCGTGGTAGTGGCGATGGAGAACCGCGACGGACTGCTGCGTCCCGGCATGTTCGGCCGGGTGGATATCGAGGTACAGATCGCCAAGGATGCCGTCTTTTGCCCGACAGATGCCTTGATCCAAACGCGGCACTCAGTGTACGTTCTCGTTCAGCGGGGGGAAGGGAAGTTCGTTAGCCAGCCAGTCAAACTCGGTTTGCGGCACGGCGACCGTGTCGAAATCCTCGATGGCCTGTTTCCTGGCGACCAAGTGGTCGTCGTCGGCAACTACCTGTTGGCCTCGCTCCTGGGGAACGAACACAAGGCACGCGTGAAGAACACCTTGCTCGGCAAACCGCCTACAGATAATCCGAAGAACGATCTTGAGGGGACGGTGATCGTGGCCCAGGCCACCGTGGAACTACCGACCAACCGGCAGGTCTACGCCACCTCCAGGGTCGAAGGGCGGGTGACGCGGCTTCTGGCCGATCCAAGCCAACCGGTTCATGCGGGCCAAGTGCTGGCGGAGGTGGATAGCCAGCAACTGCGGAACCTGCAACTCGAACTCCTTCAGGCTGCTGCACAGATGCGCTGGGCCAAACAGTCACTGACCCGCATGGAGGGTGCCGCTGATAGTGGCGCAGTGCCCAAGAGAACGGTTTGGCAGCTTCAGAATGACTTGGAAATTTTCTCTCAGACGGTGACCAGCCTCCGCAGGAAGTTGATCTTCCTGGGCCTGACCGAGGAGCAGTTGGTAAGGCTGGAACAGACCGACCTGGCGGCGTCAGGTGCCGATACGGCGATTGTAACCCATGTGCCGGTCCGCTCGCCAGCCAATGGTTGGCTCGTCGGTTTCGATGTGGTTCCCGGCCAGGTGGTCCGGCCAGAGAACCGCCTCTTTGAGATCGACGACCTGTCGAAGGTTTGGGCCAAGGGTTACGTCTTCGAGCAGGATGCCGCAAAGGTTCACGTGGGCCAGGATGTCCGGGTGACCTTTTCGGCCTATCCTGATCTGGTCGTTACGGGAAAAGTCGTGCGTACCTCGCCGACACTGGAGCCGTCGGAGCGAGTTCTGCCTGTCTGGATCGAGGTGGAGAACTCCGACCTTCGTCTCAAGGAAGGGATGCTTGCCAAGGTGTCCGTGACGACTGGCTCGTCGCCAAGCACGCTGACGGCCCGCCGTGATCATCCTGATGCTGCACTGCCCAACAACACCAAGGGTGGCGGTTGATTGTAGCGTTCGTTAGTGCCCGCAAGGAAGTGCCATGCTTAACCATATTATCGCCTACTGTCTCAAAAACCGTTTCCTGGTCCTGGTCGTCACCGTCGTCATCGTACTCTACGGTGGCTACCAGACGGCTCAGTTGCCAATCGACGTCTTTCCCGACCTGAACCGGCCTACGGTGACCATTATGGCAGAGGCTCACGGACTGGCCCCCGAAGAGGTTGAGACGCTGGTGACGTTTCCCATCGAGTCGGCCATGAACGGGGCCAGTGGTGTGCGACGGGTCCGCTCGGCTTCCGGTATTGGCCTTTCCATCGTGTGGGTTGAGTTCGACTGGGGGACCGATATCTTCATCGACCGTCAGATTGTTGCCGAGAAGCTGCAACTCGTCCGTGAGCGTCTGCCGCCAGAGGCTCATCCGGTCATGGCTCCCATCACGTCGATCATGGGCGAAATCATGCTGGTAGGGCTGCGGTCCACGGGTGACACGAGCCCGATGGAAATGCGCACGACGGCCGAATGGGTCCTACGGCAGCGGCTCTTAGCGATCGCGGGTGTGGCTCAGGTGTCGGTCATGGGCGGCGAGTTGAAGCAGTACCAGGTACTCACCTCGCCCGAAAGGCTCTCCCAACACGACGTGACCCTTGACGAACTGACCCGAGCGGTCGAAAAGTCGAACATCGTCACTGGCGGTGGTTTCCTGCTGTCCAAGAACCAGGAAGCCCTCATTCGCATCGTCGGTCGTGCCAACAGTCTGGAAGACATCCGTGAGACCCTGGTCAGGCCCGGCAACCCTGTGCCGATTACCATTCGCCAAGTGGCCGAAGTCCAGTACGCCGGACCGGTCAAACGCGGTGAAGGCAGCATCGACGGCATTCCCTCTGTGATGATCTCCATTCAAAAACAGCCCAATGCCGACACGTTGAAGCTAACGCAGAAGGTGGAGTCGCTCTTGGAAGAGATTCAAGCCACGTTGCCACGCGACGTAGTGATCGAAACCAAGATTTTTCGACAGGCTGACTTTATTAAAGCAGCAATCGGCAATGTCGAGGAGGCGATCCGCGATGGGATCATCTGGGTCATCGTGGTCTTGTTCCTCTTTCTGTGGAACTTCCGCACTAGCATCATTACCCTCACGGCAATTCCACTGTCGATCATCATCACGGCTCTCGTTTTCCGCTACTTCGGCATTTCGATCAACACCATGACCCTGGGTGGGTTGGCGGTGGCCATCGGCGAGTTGGTGGACGATTCGATCGTGGACATCGAGAACATCTACCGGCGACTCAAGGAGAACCGGCAGAAACCAGAACCCCAGAATCCCATCAAGGTGATCTTCTTGGCCTCTTGCGAAGTACGGAACTCGATCTTCTACGCCACGTTGATTGTGGTACTAGTGGTATTTCCGCTCTTCTCGTTGGCTGGGTTGGAAGGGCGGATGTTCGCCCCGTTGGGCTTGGCCTACTTGACCACGCTGTTGGCCTCCCTGGTGGTGTCGCTCACGGTAACGCCCGTCCTGGCGGCTTACCTGCTCCCCCGAGCCAAGTTCCTTGAGCGGAAGGCCGATCCTTTTCTGTTGCGCTGGCTCAAGTGGATCGACACGATGGCTCTGCGGTTCGCTCTACGCCACAGCACCGCGATACTGATGGCCGTGACGATCCTGGTGGTGATCTCCGTCAGCAGCATCTTCTGGATGGGCGGTGAGTTTTTGCCAAAGTTTAACGAGGGCACGCTGACCATCGCCGCGATGTGCCCGCCAGGCGTCAGTCTTGAGGAATCCAATCGCATCAGCGACCGTGTGGAGAAGCTACTCATGGCCGTTCCCGAGGTCGGACACGTTTCCCGCCGCACGGGCCGGGCCGAACTCGACGAGCATGCCGAGAACGTCAACTTCTCGGAGATCGACGTCCGGATCACACAGCCCGACCACCCCTTGCCCGGATTGCACCGCGCCATGTTTCGCGCCATCCCCGGCCTCTACCGCTTCGGAGTCGAGACAACTGGACGGCGGCGCGATGTGGTCTTGGCTGATATCCGCAACATCCTTTGTGAAGTCCCCGGTGTGAAGTTTAACATCGGTCAACCAATTTCGCACCGACTGGACCACATGATGTCGGGTATCCGCTCGCAGATCGCCGTTAAGCTCTATGGCCGTGACATGGAGGAACTCCGCGACCGGACGCAGGACATCGCCGAGATGATGGTCAAGGTTCCCGGTGTGGTGGATCTCCAGATCGAGCCGCAGGTGGACATTCCCCAGGTTCGCGTGACGATCAGACGTGACTTGGCGGCTCGCTACGGACTGGCCCCAGCCGACGTAGCAAAGGCACTGGAGACGGCCTTGCAGGGTCGGACTGTCTCGCAGGTTCTGGAGCAACAGCGGACGTTCGACCTGGTTGTCTGGTTCGACGAGAAGGCTCGCAACGACGTCAATGCCATCAAAGCAACGCTCATCAGCACCCCGAACGGCTCCCGCGTGGCACTGGGTACTCTGGCCGAGGTGATCGAGACCAAAGGCCCCAATACGATCAACCGCGAGAATATCCGCCGCCGGATCGTCGTCCAATGCAATGCAGCAGGCCGGGACCTGGCCAGCGTGGTCCAAGATATCCAGAGTGCCGCCAACGAGAAAATCCTGCCGAAGTTGCAGGAAGGGTACTTCATCGAGTATGGCGGTCAGTTCGAGGCAAAGAAGGAAGCCAACTTCCGGCTGGCGATTTTGGGCTGTTTCTCGGTGGCCGGAATCCTACTCCTGCTCTTCAAGTGCCTTGGCTCCTGGCGGGCAGCGATTCAAGTCATGGTGAACATCCCACTGGCCGCCATCGGCTCGGTACTCATTCTGCTCTTGGTCAACTGGCCCGGCTCTGAAGCTATAGCCAAGGCGTCATGGTGGCAGTTGCCTCGTGTTTGGGTGGGAGCAACGACACTGTCGCTGGCCCACTGGATCGGCTTCATTACCCTGACGGGCATCGTCTGCCGCAACGGCATTATGATGATCTCGCACTACATTCACTTAATGAAGTACGAAGGCGAGGAGTTCGGCGAGAAAATGATCATCCGGGGGAGCCTGGAGCGGCTGGCACCGGTATTGATGACGGCCATGACGGCCATGATTGGCCTAGTGCCTTTGGCCCTGGGGGCAGGCCAGACCGGCAAGGAGATTCTCCATCCGTTGGCCATCGTGGTGATCGGCGGCTTGTTCAGCTCAACTCTCTTGGATCAGATCGTTACCCCGGCCTTGTTCTACAAGTTTGGGCGCGGGATCTACAAAGGCCACAAAGAAGCAGTAGTTCAAGACGGCACAGGCACCGCTGAACCACAACCCCTAGCAGCACAGTTTGACTAACCGGCACCAGTTTCTGCTGGCCCTCCTACAAGGAATCATTTCGCACAAGGATGCGCGTGGTGCAATGCAAGTTCCTGGCTGTCTGTAGCAATGGCATCGAGTTTAAGCCGCCCAAGGAATCCATTTTATCGCAATAGCCTATCTTGCCGAGAAAAACTAATACGTCCAGCAAGATCGTTTTTACCAAAACCTGCGATCCAGGCAGCACGATCCGAACACACTCAACGCATGGAGGCGAAGAGCTATGCGACTCGCAACGATACTCATGGTCTTCTCGACCGGACTGGCACTGAGCCAAGCCTTGGCGCAGCCGCCGGAATTGCCGGTTGCGGCGGCTCCAGTTCCAAGTGGCGTTGCTCGCGCTCTTGCGCCGGAACCTAGCGGCCAGCCGCTCGGGCAACCTGTCGAGCAAGGCCCGATTGCCTCCACGGCGCAGCCAGCCGCATCCGGCATGACCTTGGCCGAGTTGGAGACAATGGCGGAGCGGAGCAACCCCAGTCTCGCACAGGCGGCAGCCCGGGTTGAAGCCCTGCGCGGGCGATGCGTGCAGGTCGGGTTGTATCCGAATCCTACGGCCGGCTACATCGGCAGCGAGATCGGCAATGAAGGTCGAGCCGGTCAGCAGGGCGGCTTCGTCGGCCAAGAACTGGTTACGGCGGGAAAACTGCAACTAAACCGAGAAGTTGTCTGCCAAGAGATCAACCAGGCGAATTGGGCCTACCAGTCGCAGCGCATGCGCGTACTGACCGACGTGCGGCGATCCTTCTACGAAGTGCTCGTCGCCCAGCAGACAATGGAACTCACCGGCCAACTCGTGCAAATTGGCGAGCAAGGAATCAAATCGACCGAAGAACTGCTGAAGGCCAAAGAGGTGGCTCGGAACGATGTCTTGCAGGCAAAGATCGAGGCCGATTCCGCCCGAGTCTTTTTGGAACGCGCACGGAACCGGTACATTGCCGCTTGGCGGAACCTGGCGGCCGTCATGGGTGCCCGCGATATGCCGCCAAGGCCCCTGATCGGCAACATCCAGGAAGGCATGGGCCAACTCACTTGGGAAGAATCGCTCAGTAAGCTATGGGCACAAAGCCCACAACTGGCAAGTACCCGTGCCGGTGTCGCTCGTGCTCAAGCTGCGTTAAGCCGAGAGTATGCTGGAAGGATTCCCAATGTTGAGTTGCAAACATCGGTCCAATATGACAACGCATCCGGGTACACTTTCGCGAGCCTACAGGTTGGCGCACCCATTCCGGTCTTCAATCGGAATCAGGGGAACATCCGTCGGGCAGAGGCCGAGTTGATTGCCGCACGACATGACGTGAAAAGGACCGAGTTGGAATTGCAGCAACGCCTGGCGGTTGCTTTTGAGCAGTACACCAACGCCCGCTACCAAGTGGAGAAATACCGCAAGGACATTCTGCCCAACGCCCAGGAATCCCTTAAACTGACCACCACGGGCTATCAGCAGGGACAGTTGAGTTATCTCTCGCTGTTGACCACTCAGCGGACTTATTTCCAGACGAACATCACCTACTTGGAGGCCATTCGCGATCTCCGCACGGCGGCAGCAACCATCGAGGGGAATCTGCTTAGCGATAGCCTCCGGGCCGAGGGCACTGGTGAAGGGAGCGGCCAGTGAAGCATGGAGTCTCAACGGTCGTGCCATGCCCCCATTTCTTTCCCATTTTCTGCCCCTCATGTTTCTGTCGAAAGTTTTTATTAGTATTCGCCGCGAGAGAACACAAAGGGCGCAAAAGAAAGATTCTATTCTTTGGGTTCTCTGCGCTCTTTTGCGGTGAATCCTCTTGAATAATCCGGGCTAACTCGGCTGGACTAGATTGGTTGAAACTGTTATAATCGGGTATTGAGGCTGACCTAAGTGTCAAAGAGGAAATACATGGCCGGGTTGTGGCGAGTCGTGACTGCCGTGGTATTTATTACCCATCTTCTGGTGGGTTGCTGCGCACATCACGCCCACGCCTGTGAAGCTGCGACTCATTCTGACCAAGAAGATGCCGCGACTCATGGAGATTGCTCCGGTGACCGCGACAGCCCTTCGGATCATGGCCAGCATGGGAAACAGGATTGCCAGGGAAGCACATGCTCCTTTGTTCTCCCAAGCCAGTCGACCGACGGCTCTATTTCGTTCGGGCGGCCGTTATTGCATGGGTTCTACCTACCACTGCTCGATGCTCTGCCTTCTCAAGCGGGTAATTCCTGCGGGCAGTGCTTCTCACCACCGGACCACTTCTTACTGCCGGTTCGCCTCCATCTCGCCAAACAAGTCTTGTTGATTTGATTGCGCGCTCTCGCTGTTAGTCGCTGTTCCCCCCGATACGGCGCGGCCGGCTGGCTGCTAGCCGACTGAGCTTGGCGCGCGAGCCAGAAGGCGTCTTCGCTTGCCCGCAAACCAGCTTTTCGCTGCGAAAAACCGCGTTTAGATAAGTACTTGGCAAGGTGATACCTATGGCTCGGATCAAACAATTTGTAAACGTATTGGGTCTATTGGCGGTCGGGATCCTGTTGGCGGCCGTTGTGATGGCCTTCAAAAAGGATTGGCGATTGGCGGCAGCGGACTTTGTCGCTCGTAGTCTGGGCACTAATCGTGCTGCGGCGTCTGGCGATCCTCATGCTGGACACCAGCCTCAGCAGGCAACTGCCGAGGGCGAGGAACGGATCGTCTTGACGGAGCAGGGCCGCTGGAGCGCAGGCATTGAATTGGGTCACGCCGAACGCAAGCCCTACGAGCGATCGGTCACCTTTCCCGGTATCGTCCGCACCCGTCCGGGTCGGTCGATCGTGAAAGTTCCCGCGCCGTTGACGGGCATCGTGACCCGCGTACACCGGGAGCGGGGCGAGGCTGTTGTTCCCGGCCAACCGCTCTTCGATATCGTCTTGACTCATGAGGAATTGATCAAAGATCAGGCCGAATTCCTGGCCGCCTTGCAGAAAGCCAAGGTCCTCGAGGAGGAGATCGGGCGAATGCGATCGATCTCCGAGGGCATCATGCCTCGCAAGGAACTACTCAACCGCGAATATGAATTTAGGCAACTGCAAGCAGAGCTGGACACCTTCCGTCAGGTGCTGCAACTGCACCGGTTGCCGGCCGAGCAGGTTGCCAATATCGAGCGGAACCGGAAGCTGGTGGAATCCCTCACGGTTTATGCACCCGAGGCTTCGCTAGATCACGTATGCCGCACGGCACCCGATCTGCTGCAAATCCAGGAAATAGCTGTGGAGAAGGGGCAACAGGTTACGGTGGGTGAACCCATGTGCGTACTCGCCGACCATTGCGAGCTTCAGATCGAGGGGAGCGCGTTCGAGGACGAAGTCAAGGTGTTGCACGAGGCGGTGCAGGGCGACCGACCGGTAGCCGCCGTGTTTGAGACGGAAGATGGCGGAAAGAAGCAGATGCGCAGCGTACCTGGCTTGCGAGTGGTCTGGGTGGACGACCGGGTCGATCAGGAATCGCGGACGGTGCGGTTCAGTGTCCGATTGCCCAACGAGGGCTTAGTCTACGATAAGACCGAAGGCCAGCGACGGTTCATCGCGCGGCAATTCAAGCCCGGTCAGCGATGCAAGCTGCAAGTTTCAGTCGAAACCCTGAAGAACTGTCTGGTACTGCCGCTGACCGCAGTGACCGAGGACCGCGTGCAGAACTGCGTGTTCGTCCAAAGTGGCGACACCTTCGCATTGAAAGTGGTCAAGGTCCGCTATCGTGGTCCTACGGAGGTTGTCGTGGAAGACTCAGCCACCGGCATCACCCCACACGACGTACTGGTGGTCAAGGGAGCCGGTCAGTTACTGGCAGCGATTCGCAGTGGCGGGGCACTCCAGTCAACGTGCGATTGCGGCCAACAACACTAACGAGAATCTAGGAGTTAGAAGTTAGGAGTTGGAAGGACAAAGGGAGAAGCGAGAAGCGAGGGGCAGCCGCTCACGGAACACCTGCCGCTCCGTTATTCTAACTTCTCACTCCTTACTTCTCACTCCTTTCACGACCATGTTCAATGCAATTATTCGTTTTTCGCTGCAACATCGCCTGCTGGTCTTTGTCGGCGCGCTGTTGCTGCTGGGAATTGGCACGTACCAGGCATCGCAACTTCCCATCGACGTGCTTCCCGATCTGAACCGGCCCCGGGTGACGATCATGACCGAAGCACTGGGGATGGCGGCCGAAGAGGTCGAGATGCGAGTCACCACTCCGCTGGAAACCGTGCTCAACGGCGCGACCGGGGTGCTTGCGGTCCGCGGCAATTCGACCGTCGGGCTATCGATCATCACGGTCGAGTTCGATTGGGGCACCAATGTCTACGCGGCGCGGCAGATCGTCGGCGAGAAACTGACGCTTGCCGCCCACCGCCTGCCCGAGGAGGTCAAGCCGCAGATGGCCCCCATCTCTTCGGTCATGGGGCAGATCATGATCCTGGGGCTGTGGAGCGAACAGGAGCAGCCCTCGCCACGCGAACTCCGCACCATTGCCGACTGGGAGATCCGCAAACAACTGCTGGCGGTGAGTGGAGTCGCCGAGGTGTTCGTGATGGGCGGCGAGCGGGCGCAATACCACGCCCTGGTTCGTTCCGATGATCTCGTCAAATATGGCGTAACGCTCTGCGAGGTGGAAAAGGCACTGGGCGAGAGCAGCCAGAACGTGACCGGGGGCTACCTCACCAACCAGGGAGCCGAGGAGTTTCTGGTACGCTCCATAGGTCAAGTTACCGACGTCAAGGATCTGGAAAACCTGGTCGTCAAAGCCCGCACACCGAACAGTGTGCTCCTGAAGCACGTAGCGGATGTGCGGGAGGCATTTCAGGTCAAACGCGGCGACAGCGCGGCCTATGTCCGCGGTGAGGACGGCAAATACTCTGGCGGCCCGGCCGTTATCCTGACCGTCGAGAAACAGCCGGATAAAGACTCGCGAAAACTGACCGAGGACATCCACAAAAGCCTCCACGAACTGGAAACGTCGCTCAAGACCCGTTATCCGGGCCTGCGGATCGAATCGCTCTACGAACAGCGAAACTATATCAACCTGGCCATCGACAACGTGATCGAGGCCCTGTGGGTCGGCGGCCTGCTGGTGGTGCTCGTCCTGGCCGTGTTCCTAATGAATATCCGTACCACGTGCATCACGCTGCTGGCCATTCCCCTGTCACTCGTGATGACGGCACTGGTGTTCGCCTGGTTCGGTCTGTCGATCAACACGATGACGCTTGGCGGGTTGGCGGTGGCCATCGGTGAGTTGGTCGACGACGCGATCGTGGACGTAGAAAACATTTTCCGCCGCCTGCGCGATAACCGCCGGCATGGCAGCCCCCGGTCTGCAATCCGCGTGGTCTATGATGCCAGTCGCGAGATCCGCAACTCGGTGGTATTCAGCACGTTCATCGTGGTACTTGTCTTCTTTCCGCTGTTTTGGCTGAGCGGCATGGAGGGGCGGCTCTTCACACCGCTGGGGATTGCCTACATCGTCTCGATCCTCTGTTCCCTCTTCGTGTCGCTGACCGTTACGCCCGTGCTGGCCTTTTGGCTGCTGCCTCGTATCTCGGCCATTGCCTCTGGCCGCGATAGTCTCGTGCTGCGCGGACTGAAAGGCGCGGCCGGCATGGCCATCCGCCTTAGCCTCGCCTTCCCTCGCACGGTGCTTGTGACGGCCGCGTTGGCCGCCCTGGTGGCTGGATGCGTCTTCTTCTGCCTCAAACGCGACTTCACACCTCCGTTCAATGAAGGCGCGTTGCAGTTGAATATCAATCTGCTGCCCGGCAAATCGCTGGAAAGTTCCGTGGCCGTGGCCCGAGCCCTCGAACAACGCTTGCAGCAGGTGGACGGGGTACAAACGATTATTCGCAAAACAGGTCGGGCCGAGTTGGACGAGCACGCCGTGCCCGTCAACACCACCGAGTTCATACTCACCCTTTCTCGCAGCCGTTGGCGCGAACAGCCACGGATTGTTGACGAGGTGAAGGCACTCATCGACAAGAAGAACTTACCTGGCACCGCGGCCTTCTGCGACCAGCCCTTGCAGCACCTATTGGCTCACCTCCGTACCGGTTCCAATGCGCAAATTGCCGTCAAGCTCAAGGGGGATGACCTGGTCGATCTCCGCGCCCGCGCCAAGCAGATCGAGATCGCGATCCAGGACCTTCCGGGCGTGGGCAACCTTCGCACGGAGCCTATTCAGGCCGATGTGCCGCAACTTCGGATCGAGTTGGACCGCGAACGACTGAAGACCTACGGACTCACCCCGCGTGCCGTCAACGAACTGATCGAGACCGCCATGCGGGGACGCGTGGTGGCCGAGATGATGAAAACCGTGTCCCAGGGAGCGGCAAGGCAGCGGTTTTACGAGGTTGTGCTGCAACTGGCCCCTTCCCAGCGCGAGGATCTGGAGGCCCTCCGGCGGCTGGCGATCCCGCTGCCCGGCGGCGGCGCCGTGCCCCTGAGACAGATCGCCACCATCAACCCGAATGCCCGGGGGCCGAACCAGATCGATCACGAAGCTGGTCGGCGACAGGTCATCGTGCAGAGCAATCCCCAGAAACGCAGCGTGGTCGAAGTCAAGCAAGAGATCGAACGGGCCTTGCAACCGATCTGGTCGCAACTTGAAGCAGGCGGCTACGAGCTTGCGCTCGAAGGGCTGTTCAAAAGTGAAGAAGAGGCCTCGCGGAAGATCGCCATCCTATCGGGCGTTTCGCTGCTTGGCATTTTCCTCGTGCTCTACACGATGTTCGGCTCGGCGAACCTCTCGCTGCAAGTCATGTCTGCGTTGCCCATGGCGCTCATCGGTGCCGTGGTAGCGATGGTCGTGACCGGCCAGGATCGGACGATTCCCACCCTGGTGGGCTTGATCTCGTTATGCGGCATTGCCTCGCGCAACGGCATCCTGCTCTTGGATCACTACCTCCACCTGGTCAAGCACGAAGGCGAGACATGGTCCCAGCAGATGCTCGTGCGAGCCGGTCAGGAACGCGTGGCACCGGTGATGATGACCGCGCTCACGGCGGCCCTGGGTTTGGTGCCGCTGGCGCTGGCGGCAGGCCAGCCTGGCAAAGAACTGCTCTATCCAATTGCCACGGTGGTGATTGGCGGTCTGTGTACTTCCACGCTGCTGGAGTTCTTTGTCCGTCCCGCGTTGTTCTGGACCTTCGGCCGCAAGGCGGCCGAGAAGGTCGTCTCACAAACGCGCTCGGAATCTGCCGCCTTGAGCGAGGCGGAAGAAGAGGACCGTTGTGATTCGGCAGAAACCCATTCCCATTAGAACAAGGAGATTTACGATGTATTTTTGAGCGAGGCGGAAGAAGCGGACCGTTGTGATTCGGTAGAAACTCATTCCTATTAGAACAAGGAGATTTACGATGCATTGTAACAACAATCTGTGGTTTGGCCTGACGGTGACGGTGACTTGCGCGATTGCAGGGGGCGGCTGCACACCCAGCCCCTCGGACGCCCCAAAGACTTCGGTCAGTGCCCCGAAAGACAAAGCGGAAACCGCCGCTCCGAAGCATGATCACAGTGCCCCCGGCAAGCATGGCGGCCAGCAGCAGTTGCTAGGAAACCACGAGTACCATGCTGAACTGGCCGACAACGACACCACCGGAGAAGTGGCGATCTATATTACGGACGGCGAGTTCAAACCCGTCACCGTACCAGAAAAAGAGATGTTCCTGACGGTCGTTGTCGCGGGACAACCCAAAGAGTTCACGCTGGTGAGCGACACCAATCCGCCCGGCAGCCAGCCGCGATTCGTACTCGTCGACAAGCAGCTTTGCGATGCGGTCTGCAAGGGAGGAGAAGGCGTGCGTCTCAACGCCACGATCAAAGGCAAGCCTTACGCGGCGACGTACACTACGTCGGGCAACGCCGACCACGAGCATGAACACGGCGAAAAGACTGCCGACAAGCACGATTGACCGACCGGGTATTCTCCCCTCTCCCGTACTCGGGAGAGGGGCAGGGGGTGAGGGCATTAACGACCACTCCCCAGCCTCCCGCCGCGCGAGTCCGACCTGGGCCATGCTCGACCTGTTTTGGCAATACTTACTGCGAACCGGTTATGATGGAGGAAGGTATGAATTGGTATCGGTGGAGCGGTCGGTTTCTATTCCATGGTAGAAATCTGCCGTTCGTCGCGTAGCGACGCCCTGAGGGTAGCCGTGGGTTTTAACCCACGGTCCGAGGCATTCCGTTATCCGTTCGTCGCGTAGCGACGATTGAAAACATTCAGGCGTCGCTACGCGACGCAATGTTTGCATGCCGCTCCGGGTCCGTGGGTTAAAACCCCACGGCTACCATCGGCGGTCGCTACGCGACCAGGAGCAGGACGCCAAATTAATCAGCCCCAGAAAATTGCCGTGATGGGGGCGTTGTACCTGAAACGGTTGGACGAGCGGATGGCGATGACGGGGCTGTTCTACGCCTGCTTCATCGACATTTCCTCGGCTATCGCTTTTCGTCAGCGGGAATCGTGGGCGTTGCCAAGCAAACGGTCGAGCGTTGCGTCGAACGGATGAACCGGCTTTATGAGCAAGGTGCGGACTTCATCCGCATCGGGGATTACCTTCGACGCTGGCGGCAGTGGGTACGGAGCGGATTGGACGGCTATGAGCTAGCTGTCGTCACGCCTTCGCACTACCCCGCCTTCGCAGATAAACTACCCCAAGTCCTAGAAGTGCCGTGCCAAAGAGCGTGAGGGTGGCGGGTTCGGGTACGGCGGTGATGGGGGACGAAAGAGCGTACATTGGCTTATAAGTGGATGCGCTCGTATATCCACTGTAAGTCCAGTTACCGTTTGTTGTGGCTGTACTCGCTCCATAATCTGGATTGAGGGCGCCCAACATCCAACCACCACCAATACGGGACCAATCGGGCGGGTTCAATCCAGTCCAAACTGACGACGATAGAAAAGTACCCTGTTGGGTGTAGCAAATTGGCTGGAGCAAGTTCATGGAGTACAAGGAGCTACCGCTTGCAACGACCAAGTCGCCATGCGTGTTGTATACTGCCCGTGATTGGGATTGTCCCATCTGAAGATTTTTCGCATACTCCCC
>JBAWVO010000074.1:0-23700 GCA_037147235.1 Planctomycetota bacterium
CCGGCGGTAACTTCGTTCAATCCAAAAGGACAAACCCAAGCACGGGCAGTATATAAATCCGATTATGATCGAAGAATATGTTGAATGGCTGCTACTAGGCGGTCGATTTCCTCGTGGGTATTGTAGAGCGAAAACGAAGGGCGAACCGTCGATTCGAGCCCGTAGCGGCGCAGCGAAGGCTGAGCACAGTGGTGGCCTGCCCGCACGGCGATCCCTTCCTGATCCAGGAGACGACCGACTTCTTCCGTCTTCCGATCCTTGAGCACGAAGGAGATCAGCCCAACTTTCTCCGGGGCGGTACCGATGATTCGCATGCCGGGAATACGAGCGAGTTCTTCCGTGGCGTGGCGGAGCAGTTCCTGTTCGTGCCGTGCGATGTTTGGCAGTCCGAGTCGGTTGACATAGTCCAAGGCCGCGCCGAGCCCCACCGCGTCGGCCACATTCGGCGTGCCGGCCTCAAACTTCGCTGGTGACTCAGCGTAGGTTGTCTCTTCAAACGTAACATTGCGGATCATATTCCCGCCACCTTGCCAAGGCGGCATGATCTCCTGCAACTCTTCCTTGACGTAAACAGCTCCGATGCCAGTCGGAGCGAATATCTTGTGACCCGAAAAAACAAAGAAATCGCAGCCGATCTGTTGTACGTCAACAGGAATATGCGAGACCGATTGGGCACCGTCGATCAGCACCCGGGCACCGTAGCGTTTGGCCATCTGGGTCATCTCGGCCACGGGAAGAATCGTGCCCAGCGAATTTGAGGCATGGGTCAAGGAAACAAGCCGCGTTCGCGGGCCAAGCAGCGCCTGGTATTGCTCCATCATGATCTCGCCCCGGTCGGTCACGGGAATGACCCGCAGGACGGCACCTTTTTCCTTGGCAACCATTTGCCAGGGAACGATGTTGGCATGATGTTCGAGCGTGGAGAGAACGATTTCATCGCCGGGCTGAAGGAATTTACGGCTGTAGGTTTGTGCGACGAGGTTGATTCCCTCGGTTGTTCCCCGCACGAAGAGGATTTCTTGGGCGGAACCGGCCCCGAGGAAGACCTGTACTTTCTGCCGCGCCTGCTCGTAGGCGTCGGTCGCCCGGGCGGCCAGGGTGTGCGCGCCGCGGTGAATGTTGGAGTTGTCGTGCGCGTAAAAGTTTACCATGGCGTCGATCACGCTCTGGGGCTTCTGCGTGGTCGCGGCGTTGTCGAACCACACGAGCGGCTTTCCGTGAACCCGTTGATTCAGGATCGGAAAATCTCGGCGGATGGTGGGGACGTGAAAGACAGGCGACGTGTCTTGCGGCAGCGGCTTCGATGGAGAGAGCCGCTCGGGGAGGCCGCCATCGAGACCGGGAACGCAAGAACCGGCGTCCGATCGAACGCCCGTGAGCCGAACCTGCCGGACGAACGCTCGAAGACCGTCGGTCGATTTATCGGCAGCATCGGGCGACAACGTGTGCGCGGCTTCAATCGAACGGATCGTGGTGGCCGAAGCAACGGGCGGCACAGCCTCGACGGCAGAAACCTCTGCCCTGGGGACCACCGTGGGAAACGTCGTCGGAAGGGCAGCCGGCAACTCGGTGGCCTGCATGGGTAGATCGCGCACCGCAGTCTCCGATTTGGGAACGTGGTTGACACCCGGAATTTCGTTGTAAAGACGCGATGCGATCAAGGCAATCACGTCGGGGGTAATGTCGTTCATGCGTCACGCCTTGGGTGCTGGCTATCGGTTACTTGGTCTTCTGCTTGCGATTCTCGTAGTCGTGGTAATACCCGACTTCGACATTCTCCAGAACGCCCAGGGCATCATCCGTCAACACAGCGCACGAGAAATAGAGGGTCAACAGATACGAAGCCACGCCAAGGCTGTCCAGGCCCATCAAGCGGGCCGAGAGGCTGGGCTGAATCTCGCCCGGGATCCCGGCTTGGTGCAGACCGACCACACCTTGGTCGACCTCGCCGGTCCGCATCAGGAGGATGCTTGTCGTGCCAAGCCACTGGTTCGACTGGTAGCGGCTCTTCATCTCCAGCTTGTCGCACGGCACCAGAGGCACGCCGCGCCAGGTAATGACCGGCGCGCCAAAAAGGTTGATTGTTGCCGGCGGCACGCCGCGCCAGGTACATTCCCGCTCGAACGCCGCGATTGCCTTCGGATGGGCCAGGAAAAAGGCTGGCCTTTTCCAGACCAAGGCCAGCAATTCGTCCAGGTCGTCGGGCGTGGGCGCACCGTAGCGCGTGCTGATCCGCATGGCAGGCTCCGCCGAATGGACCAGGCCGAACTTCGGGCTATTGATCAGTTCCCACTCCTGCCGCTCCTTGATCCCCTCGATCGTCAGCCGCATCTGCTCTTCGAGCTGGTCGTAAGGGCCGTTGTACAGGTCCGAAACTCGCGTATGGACCCGCACCACCGTTTGCACCGATGAAAGCGAATATTCTCGAGGTTGGGCCGAATAATCGACGAAGGTCTCCGGGATCTCAACATTCTCGGCAAATCCCGACATGAGATCAATGTTCCGCTCCCCGTAGCGGTTGACCGTCGAAGCCAGTTCCTCATGCTCGGCCAGGGCCTTCTTGAATTCATCCAGCAGCTTCGGCACTTCCTTCAGGGTCGCATCGAGATCCTTCCGCGACAAAGTGACGAGGATGCAGGGGGTGATCGTGCGGACGGTGATATCCGAAGGCTTGTCGGACAATAGATCGGTCTCGCCGAAGAACTCGCCCTCCGTCAGCAAGGCAATTCGCAGGTCACTCCCGTGCGCGCCCTTGCTCAGCACCTCAACCTGCCCCTGGGCAATGATGAAGAACTTGTTGCGATCCTCGCCTTCGACGATGAGCTTATTGCCCAGCGATACGGCTTCCGTCTTGAAGCGACTGGCCATGCGGCTGAGGATGGCGTCGGGCAGCTTGGAAAACAATGGCACGCTCCGCAGCGTCTCCGGCGCGAAGGATGCCGTGCGTTCAGAAACCTCAACCTCGATGCGTTCGGCCTTCGTCAACTCGACCTTCGTGCGATTGACGCGGTAGATGCCGCCGTCGACCTGCACCCAAGGCAGAAGTCGCAGGAGTAGTCGCGGGGTAATCGACATCATCTTCAGTGAAGTCTTCGTCGTCGTGGCTAGGTTTCTCGCCACCGAAGTCGTCACGCTTCTTTGTAATAGGCTGTCCGACATAATTGCTCCAATCGTCTAAAGGTTTCTTGTCGTCTAAAGGTTTCTTGTGGTGTTTTGATAAGCCGCTAGATTCCCAGCCCGTTCTCGAAGCCTCGGGCATCGTGGCTTGCGTAGTCGTGGTAGTATCCGACTTCAACATTTTCCAGAACGCCCATGGCATCGTCGGTCAACATGGCGCATGAGAAATACAAACTCAACAGGTAGGAGGCGACGCCGAGGCTGTCCAGGCCCATCAAGCGGGCCGAGAGGCTGGGCTGGATCTCGCCCGGAATGCCCGTCTGGTGCAACCCCACCACACCCTGGTCGGCCTCCCCGGTCCGCAGCAGGAGGATGCTCGTTGTTCCCAGCGACTGGCTCGATTGGTAACGGCTCTTCATCTCCAACTTGTCGCAGGGCACCAGGGGCACGCCACGCCAGGTAATGACCGGCGTACCGAACAGGTCGGTCGTCACCGGTGGCAAGCCCCGGCAGGTACATTCCCGCGCGAAGGCTGCGATCGCCTTGGGGTGTGCCAGAAAAAAGCCGGGCTTCTTCCAGACAAGGGCCAGCAACTCGTCCAGGTCGTCCGGAGTGGGCGGACCATAACGGGCGCTGACGCGCATCGCCGGGTCAACCGAATGGACCAAGCCGAACTTGGGGCTGTTGACCAGTTCCCATTCCTGCCGTTCCTTGATCCCCTCGATCGTCAGCCGCATTTGTTCTTCGAGCTGGTCATAAGGGCCGTTGTACAGGTCCGAAACTCGCGTATGTACCCGCACCACCGTCTGGACCGACGAAAGCGTATATTCTCGTGGTTGGGCTGAATAATCGACGAAGGTTTCCGGGATCACAACATTCTCGGCAAACCCCGAGACGAGATCAATGTTCCGCTCCCCGTAGCGATTAACGGTCGAACGTAACTCCTCATGTTCGGCCACGGCTTTTTTGAACTCTCCTTGCAGCTTCGGCAGTTCGCCCAGCGCAACGTCGAGATCCTTTCGCGACAGCGTGAGCAAAACACAGGGCGTGATCGTGCGGACCGTGACGTCCGAGGGCTTGTCCGACGTCAGTTCCGTCTCCCCGAAGAACTCCCAATCCGTCAGCAGGGCAAGACGCAGTTCACTGCCATGCACTCCCTTGCTGAGCACCTCGACCTAGCCCTGGGCAATGACAAAAAACTTATTACCGTCTTTACCCTCAACGATAAGTTTATTGCCCAGAGAGACCGTCTCCGTCTTGAAGCGGTTTGCCATGCGCGAGAGGATGGCGTCGGGCAACTTGGAGAACAGCGGCACGCATCGCAACGACTCCGGCGCAAAGATCACCGCACCGTTGGAAACGTCGACACCAATCCGCTCGGCCTTCGTCAATTCTACCTTGGTCCGATTGACGCGGTACGTTCCACCCTCGACATGCACCCACGGCAGAAGCTGCAAAAGCCAACGCGGGGTGATCGACATCATCTTCGGCGACGTCTTCGTCGTATTGGCCAGATTCCTTGCCACCGACGTCGTCACGCTTCGCTGCAACAGATTGTCCGACATGAATACTCCTCAACGGTCGAACCGAACCACACAAGGCATCACTATCCAATGGATTGGATTGGATACCGCAACGCGACCTTGGCACAGGTGATGTTATAATAGGAACGTCGTTCTCCTTTGGCAAGGGCTTGGGGGAAAAATATACGCGATTTTCCACGAGAGATCTGTCTCCGGCAGAGCCTGCGGCAAGATTCGCGCGAGTCACATCGCAAGGCCGTGAAATACCACGGCCTTGCCAGCAAATCTTACGACTTGAGCACCGTGAATATAAACCAAGGCGGGCAACGCGCACGCGATAATCCGCGAGCTACATCCAGACCGCGATCATGAACGGTGCGCGGGGGCCTGGGCCGCGGCAGCTTGTTCGGCACCGGTGCCATCGAACAGCGGCGTCGACAGGTAGCGTTCCCCGAAACTGGGCGCGAAGGTGACGATCACCTTGCCGCGATTTTCCGGCAGACTGGCAACGCGCACCGCAGCCGCCAAGTTGGCTCCGGAACTGATGCCCACGAGAATCCCCTCCTCGCGCGCCAGTCGACGCGCCCAGGTGAAGGCGTCGTCGTTCGTGACCGTTTCCACGCCGCTCAGGAGACTCGTATCAAGATTCTTGGGCACGAAGCCGGCACCGATGCCTTGGATCTTATGAGAGCCCGATTTGCCCCCGGAGATCACCGGCGAATCGGCCGGTTCGACGGCGATGGCGTGGACGTGCGGATTCTTGGAGCGAATATAGCGAGTCACGCCCGTGATGGTGCCACCCGTGCCGACACCGGCCACGATAGCATCGACACGCCCGCCGGTGTCCTCCCAAATTTCCCGGCCCGTGGTTCGCTCATGCACCTCGGGATTTGCGGGGTTATCGAACTGCTGCGGGATCCAACTGTTGGGCGTGGCCGCTGCCAACTCCTCGGCTTTGGCAATTGCGCCTCGCATCCCATCCTTGGCGGGTGTCAGTACGAGACCTGCCCCCAGCGATCGCAACAAAGCCCGGCGTTCCAGGCTCATGGACTCGGGCATGGTGAGCGTTAATCGATAGCCCTTGGCGGCTGCAACGAATGCCAAGGCGATGCCCGTATTGCCGCTGGTCGGTTCGATGATGTGGGTTTGCGGCCCAAGGATGCCGGCTTTTTCCGCAGTCTCGATCATGGCTCGACCAATTCGGTCTTTGACACTGCTGAAAGGGTTGAAGAATTCAAGTTTTAACAGCACGGTCGCGGCACCTGCGGGAACGACTCGATTCAACTTCACCAGAGGCGTATCGAACGTCGTTTCAACGATGCTTGCATACGTTTTCTGACGAGACATGGATTTCTCCTTCGGGTTAGATTTGAGGATCAAACTGCCAGTTCCAGAACCAATACCAGTAATCCTCGATAAGCTGCACGTTTGGGTGGTCGTTCTCGACGTCGAGATCGATCAGCGGTATCTCGGTTTGCTCACTGCCGCGAAATGCGATGCACCGAAGCCCTGCCCCGTCTTGTGCGGAACGAACCGAGGGTGCCAGCAACTCAACTACTTTTATGATAGATGTCCACGGTCGAAGTACTCCCGTCTCTTCGGGGCAGCGAGCTTCAAAAGGAAAACACATACGCGAACTCAGGTACTCGTGGTAGCGAATCAGCCATTTGGTTACCGCATGGGGTAGCGGCCCGCGCAAGAGCCCCAGAGCGACCAGAATCCGACCCTCCTGGGTTTGCGGCTTCAAAGGCGGAGCGACCACGGCGAATGCTTCGATCGACGCCGATGTTTCTGTAACTGTGTGTATCATTGGTTACGACTCCTCTTCACTCCTGAACTGTGCCCAATCAATTCCCAGCTTTCGCATCCGAGCCCGCAAGGTGTGCGGGTTAATCTTCAGGAGCGCGGCGGTTCCACGGCGGCCTTCAATGCGGCCATGGGTAATGGCAAGGACGTTCTCAATGTGCTTCTTCATCGCCGCATCGAGCGACAAGATCTCCGACGCAGCCGAAGGAGATGGTTGCAACGACAGAGTTAATCGAGCGGCCGGTGGCCGCTCGGTTGCGCCCAGGGCTTGGGCAACATCCAAACGCTTGCCGTTGCCAAGAATTGCCGCCCGATCGATGACCGATCCGAGTTCTCTCACGTTTCCCGGCCAAGGATAAGCAGTCAAAAATTGAATGTCTTCTGCCGTCAGGGGAGCTTCGGGCAACGCGAACCGCACGGCGGCCCGCTCGGCAAAATGTCGCGCCATGGCAGGGATATCTTCAGGCCGCTCACGGAGCGGAGGCAGACGGATGGGGAATACGGCGATGCGATACCAGAGATCCTCGCGGAACTGCCCCTCGGCCACCATCGCAGCCAGGTCGCGGTGAGTGGCCGCCACAATTCGGACGCTGACATGGACGGGCTCATGTCCTCCCACGCGCTCCATCCATCCGTCTTGAAGAATCCGCAACAGCCGGACCTGAGCGGCGAGCGGCAACTCTCCAACTTCGTCGAGCAGCAGCGTTCCGCCGTTGGCCCGCTCGAACCAACCTTGCCTCGCCTCGACCGCGCCTGTGAAAGCACCTCGTTCATGACCGAAAAGCTGCGAGTCGATCAATTCTGCAGGAATCGCTCCGCAGTTCACCCGCAGGAATGGACCGCTGGAACGCGGCGACTGCGTATGGATCATGCGGGCGATGAGTTCCTTGCCCGTTCCCGTTTCACCAAGGATGAGTACCGGGGCATCGTTCCTCGCGACAAGCTCCACGCGTTCAATGACGTGCTGAAGCCCCGAATCTGTGCCCACGACGATATCGGTCAATTCCTTTCGGCCCAACTTCTTCAGCAGCGATTCCTTGTCGGCTTCCGCCGCTGCTCGCATGGCGGTTATTTCGCGAAGTCACTGGTCGTTTTCCAAAGCAGCCGAGAATGGTTCGAGGAGCGACTCGATCAGGCTGACATGCGAATCATCAAAGTTCGTACCAGGTTGTGCGACAAGCACAAGGACGCCCGATGGATTAGCGGGATCACCGAGCGATCCAGCCACGACATCAGCCGTCACTCCCGAGGGAACGATCGTGGCAAAAAGACTTCGGCCAAAACGAGAATTGCCCTGCTGCAGGAGTTGCCCTTTGCGGCACCAAGCCAGAAGTTCCTTGAGTTGGTCCCCGTCACACTCAGTACGAGAGTCCGGCAACAGATAATCGGGCACGGAAATGCCCACTGCCACCGTCTCCACGTAGGATCGCTGCTGGTCGATCCTGCGAATGAACAACTGTCCAATAGGCACCAATTTAGCAAGGATTCCTCCTATCTTATGGAGGGATTCCTGGATTTCAATAGGGCGGCAAGCCTCTCGCCAGACATTGGCCAGAATCGTGCGACCAACCCCACTAACGGAAAATCCATCAAATCTCACGGATAAATCATTTGTCATTGCTGGCGTGCCCATCATATTTAACTGTATTATATCGCCACTATTCTTGTTGTAGTAATGATTTAAGTTTCATAAAATAGGCATTATGTTTCTTAACATGGTGCTGTATTTCGCTTTGCGACAAACAAACTTTCCAGAAGGGAGCGTGGTATTGCCACTATTTTCAACTGCATTTCATAAGGCGCATTTCATAGGCTGCAAATTTCAGACCAATTTTCTGTTCGCAGACATCCTGGAGCATCAACCGAGTATTGAAAACTTGTCCGGCTGGTATCCAAGGTGGGGCTGGTCGCTTTTAAGACGAGTCCCAGCATCACGCGATGGAAGTCCCATCTGGCTTTGCGGACACGACGTGCGCTAATGGAACTGATATTTGTCCCGCGTGGCGAGGTCGTGTGCGGAGTCGAGGTCTTTGGCGTACCGTGAATCTCAAACTCCAGGCCAGTCTTAAAGGCGTCCTTGAGCCGCTTCTCGATGAGCGAAATGGCGAGGTGCGCGATGTCGATACCCATCCACTTGCGGTCTAAGCAAGCCATCCGCAAGAGGCGGGAGAGCGTCCTCGACGTCAAGGTGTTCCGCTGGGCGGCGGCAGCGATTCAGCTAGGCTGATCAGATTTTGTGGGCTCACGCGAATGATGCCGCGGCGCGGTGAGTCGATGTCCGCGATGAGCATGAACGCGATGGAGACGATCATCGGCAAAATCGGAAACAATTTGTATCCCGCTTTTGCGCTTCGCGAACCATAGCCGACCAGTATGTTACAGCCGATGGCGATGACCGCCATCAGACCCCATGCCGCAGTGGGGATTCGATTCCAGTATCCGGCCTGGGTGTATCCCTGTGAATTCAATACATCGTTCATACCCGAAACGACCAGGGCCATCACGGGGGTTGGCTGCGCCATGGCCGGGGCACGAATCGCGGACCACAACTCGGACTGCAACCGGGCGGTACGGGCATTGATCTGCTGAAGCTCCTGTCCATCGCCAGCCAGGTAGAACAGAACACGCTGATCGAGGTAGTTCCTCAGTAGCGCATGTACGGTCGCCGCATCGGCGGCAGGCAGCAAATCGGCCCGGACGTATTCCGTCCCGATCGCGTTCGCCTCCGCCTCCTCGTAGTTTTTGCGTTGGTCATAGCGGCTTGTGGCCATGGAGAAGCTGAATCCGATAATAAGCCCGAGCAGTGTCAGCGTGGCAGCCAAGATAAAGCCGAAGTCTTCGCGCAGTTCCGCGTCCAGGGCGATCTGCCTTTTGCGAAACGCCCATCCAATTCGCGCCGAGAGCCACAGCACGATACAGGAGAGTGCAAAAAGAAGCAGGGGATAATGTGTTGGGCTATTCATTTCCTATTCCTCCATTTCCGCCATGTGTGAGGGACTCACGTCACCTCTTTGATGACCGCCTCAATCTTTCCCAAGAGCAATATTATACCAAACGCGAAACCCGCACACGATACCCAGCGCGCGAGGATCGCTGTGCGCACGGCAATTCGTCACACGGCGATTCGGCCTGATTGCACCCCGACAGCAAAGCTGCTAGACTGCTCAGGATACCGATTGGAGCAGGAGAGTAGCCATGGCCCGATACCTGATTTTTACGGCGTTTTGTTTGGTGCTTCTGTGCGCAAAACCGCAGCCGGCATCATCGGTAGTGCCCTCTGGGCAGAATCACAAAGTCTATCAGCGGGATAAGGACGGCTCGCTTGTGCCGCGAATGAACTATGCGACCTTCCTGGATCGCTCCTGCCGGTTTGTGTTGCACGATCTCGACAACGGTTGGGCCAGCGGCAATGCCTACCGGGACCGCGATGGGAAGCCCGTGCCGGGTTACGTGAATTACGCCCTGGTCAACCCGCGGCGGCAATTGGGCGTCGGCCATCCGCTGAACGCCGATACCGTCTATCCGGCGTTCCACCATGCCCTCTTCATCCGCACGCTGCTGGCCCACTTGCGGCGGACGGGCGATGCGGAGTGCCTAGCCCGGGCAAGGCAACTGGCCGACTGGAACCTCCAGCGGCGCACGCCGGCCGATTGCCAATACGGATCGTTGTTCTACAGTACCGTCCACAAAGGAATCGTGGGGGGAAACATCGACGGCGATGCACTCATGACGGACAAACCGGCTATCATGGCCCTTGCCATGCTGGAACTTGCCCAGGCAACCGGCGAGAAGAGCTATCGCGAGGCGGCCGAGGCGGTGGCCAACACTCTGGCCAAGACCCAATTGCCTGCGGGAAACTGGCCCTTCCGCGTCAATCCGCGGACCGGTGCGGTACGCGAGGCCTATACCTCGTCGGCGATCTACGCCGTGATGTTGTTCGAGACGCTAGGACCAGGCAAGGACAACTGCTGGGCCGAGGCACGGGCAAGAACCTTGAAATGGATTCTTGACGGCCCGGTCAAGACCATGCGATGGAACGGGTTTTACGAAGACGTCGCTCCCGAAACCGGCAAGGAGAACCGGACGAACTGGGACTGCATCGACACCGCCCGCTGGCTCGTGGCCCACCGCGGCGAGAACGCCGAATACCTACCTCTGGCGATTAAACTGCACGATTGGATCGCCAAGGAGTTCGTGGAAAAGAATGCTGCCTGGGCACCCGCCGAGGGCCTGCGCGAGCAGAAGGTCTGTTTCCAGACCATGGGCATTCACACGGCGCATTGGGCCGCCCTGCTTGCCGATCTCCACGCAGCCACGGGCAACATCACTTTCAAGCGGCGCGCACTCGACTCGTGCGCCCTGGTCACGTATTGGATGCGTAACGACGGGGCGAACCTGGTCGGCCCGACATGGGGTGACGAGGTCTGGTTCAGTTGTCATTTCGGAGCCGCCCTCTACCTACAGGACGCGCTGAGCCGTTTCCCCAAGGAAGAGGATTGCCTCTCTTTTTCCTCTCCCTTTCTCAAGGTGGTCTTTGCAGCCAATAGGCCCAACCTCAGTTTTCTCGGTGTCGACAGCCTGGGGAAGGGCAAAGTCACTCTGAACACCATGTCCAAGGAGATGGTATCACCGGTCGTCTATCAGACCACCCGCTCCACAACCGCTGACCAGGTGACCATCGCCTACACCCGGAACATGGCGGCGAGTCGTGCTGAATGGGAGCTGACGGCGACACAGAAAACCCTGCGCTTTGTCTCTCGATGGTCGGCGGGAGTGCCGCCGGAACCGCTGGCACTCAGTTTCTCCACCGGTAGCTGCTATACCACCGTCCTGGGGCTCTATCAGCAAGCTGGCGACATCGACCTACCGGCGGTGAAGGCCAAACCAGCGGCGTTGGCACCGGGGAGCGTCTTCAATCAGACCGGCGACGTCAAACTGCCAGCGGTGGTGCATTGTCCGGGCTTTGGCTCCTTCCGCCTTCGCGCCATCGGTGTCAAGGAACCGCTGATCGGCTATCAGAGCAAGTTTGGCTGGCAGGAGGGCTGGAGCAAGATCATCCTGCCACCCGCCACCGAATCATCGCCTCGGATCGAATACACTTGGGAGGTTACCGCTATCCATCCGTCGCTGGGCGAGGAAAAGGATCGCGATCCACGCTATGACTCCTTCCGTCGCAATTGGCTGAACATCCTCCAGCTCAGTCCCAATTATCGCATGCTGGCCAATAATGTCTGTAGTGCTCCATGCGGCTTCTGCTTCTACGAATACTCGGACATCGCCCGGCGCACCCCGCCACTCGTTGATGGGCTGCATGCTCTCGACCTGATCCGCATGACCCTGGAACGCGTTTTTGCCGGGGCACCGACCTACGGGATGATAGGTTGGCCGGACGGTCATCCCACTGAGGAGTCGGCTGATACCCGACCCTCCCTGCTGATTGCGGCGAGCAATTATGTCGAAGGCCGCAACGACTTGGTGTGGTTGAAGGCGCATTACCAGCAGATCAAGACCTGGGCCGATACCCTGCTGGCGACCGATCTCAACCAGAATGGCCTCATCGAATATCACGCCAATTCCGGGAATTCCGATAGCTGGAAGATTGTTTGGACAAAGATAAAAAGGATGAAGGATAGGCAACGGCCTTCAAACTGGTGGGATACGATCAATTTCGGACATGAGGACGCCTACGCGAATGCGCTGGCCTACCGTGCCCTACAGGACATGGGTCGGATGGCAACCCTGGCGGGTGATCCGAACGAGGCGGCGCGTTACCAGGCGGCGGCGGCGAAGTTGAAAAAGGCGTATTACCCGACATTTTTCAACGAGAAGACCGGCGTCCTTGCGGGCTGGCGGAGCGCTGACGGCGAACTGCATGATTACTATTTCCTCTACGTGAACGGCATTGCCATCACCTATGGGCTGGTGCCCGATGAACAGGCCAAGTGTATCATGGATCGGATATGGACCAAGATGGCTGAGGTTGGCTACACCAATTTCCGCCTTGGGCTGCCCGGCAACCTGATCACCGTCCTGCCGAAGGATTACTGGGAGCGGCGAGCGGGCTGCGGCCTCGGTAAACTGCCGGACAACTCCGATGGATTCCAGGTCTACCTGAATGGCAGCGCCTCGGCCTGCATGGCCTACTTCACCATTGCCGCCTACCAACGGGTCGGCCAAACGGAGCGGGCGAATAAAATCCTTTCCCCAATGCTGGATGCCTATGAAAACCGGGAATTTGAAGGGCGCAACGCCAAGGGCCAAAGCAATGATTGGCGCAAGTGGGACGGCACCGCCATGGGTTATGAAGGATTTCTGGTGGATGGATACCTGACGTTGCTCGTCGTGCTTGGAGAACCGAGATGATCCAACTGCACTTTAGGCGATCAAATTACGAGGCCCATCAGGGCTTCAAGGGTGCCGGAAGTCTCCAATAAGGATATATATGCTCACGAGAAGCACCCAAAACGGGAAAACCAGCGCGATCCATGCGAAATCGGTGACGACCAAAAGCAGTATTAAACCAAATGAGAAGCCCGCGAAGGATACCCAGCGTGCGAGGACTGCCGTGCGCAGCCCGATCATGGACGTTACAAACATAAAGATGGCCGCCATCTTCATGCCGAAGGTATTCATGAGCGAGTGGGCTATCGCCCGACCAACTACATAAGTCTCGCTGTCGGCGGAGAGGCGGCCTGGGGTCGCAAAAGTTTCCAGCAGCCCCCGGGAAACGGCCCCGGCGGCGAACATCATGACGACAAAGAGCAGCCCGCTACCCAAAAATACCGTGGCGAAGAACCGATCTTCCAGCAAACCAACGCGGTTGCGCAGCACCGCCATGAACCAGAGGAAGGCGATCCCCGTGAATGGAACCAGATTCAGCGCGATGCAGACCCAGTTCCGGTAGGCCGGATCGGCAAGCCAGATACCGGGATCCTTTGGATCGGCAGGAACCGCGAGTCGGACGAGGACCAGGCTGGTGATATAGAGTACTGAAAATACAATGCCGCTGACGGCAACGACCCGGGGGGGCGATGAAGGCTGACGAGTTTCGGCTGGCGAGTTACTCATTACATCGTCCACAATTAGCGTTCGGGTGTGGTTTCGTTCATGTCGGATCCTTTCGGCTCTTCCGGTTCTAGGTGTGGAACGCGAATAACTGTAGGGTGGGGAGAGCGCAGCGAGCCCCACCAATTCTGTTGCGGTCCGCTTTTGGTGGGGCTCGTTTCACTCTCCCCACCCTACTTCTGCACCTAAGCCTCCTTTTCTTGTGCCGCACTGGGCTGAACCTGTCCAGAATTGTTTTTTCCGGCAAATCGCATAATGATCGAGTAAAAGACCGGTGTGAAGATCAAACCAAAAAACGTGACGCCGAGCATACCGCTGAACACGGCCACACCCAGCGGAACGCGCATTTCCGCGCCTGCACCCTTGGCAATTGCCAGGGGCACGACGCCGAGAATGAAGGCAAAGGCGGTCATGAGGATCGGACGCAACCGCGTGCGTGAGGCCTCGACCACCGCTTCCAGCCGGCTCTTGCCCGAATCTTCCAACTGCTTGGCGAACTCCACCACTAAAATCGCGTTCTTGGCGGCTAATCCGATCAAGACCACGAAACCGATCTGGGCGAAGATATTGTTGTCGAGATGGGTCATCCACAAACCGATCAAGGCCGAGAGGACGCACATCGGTACAATCAGCAAGATCGCCAGCGGCAATGACCAGCTTTCATATTGTGCCGCCAACACCATGAACACGAAGAGGACGGCCAACGGGAAGACCAGTTTGGAAAGCAGGTCCTTTTCCGCCAGCAGTTCCTGAAAGCTCAACTCGGTCCATTCATAACCCATCGTGGAAGGCAGTTGATCGGCAGCCACGCCGTCCATGATCTCGATCCCCTGGCGGGAACTGGTACCCGGTGCCAGGATGCCGGTGATCTCGGCCGAGGGATAGAGATTATAGTGATTGACGATGGCTGGACCGGAGGTGTCCTTCACTCGTATCAGCGTGGCCAGGGGCACGCGGTCCCCCTTGGAGTTGCGGACCTCAAGGCGGCCGATGTCCTCCACGCGCATGCGGTACTTCGGATCGGCCTGGATGTTGACCTGCCAGTTGCGATTTTGGAAGGTGAAATCGTTGACGTAATAGGATCCAAGATAGGACTGTAACGTGTTGTTAACATCTTCGAGTGACACGAACTGAGCCTTGGCCTTATCCTTATCGATTTCGACGTAGATCTGGGGTTGGTTCGCGCTGAAGGTGGTGATGAGCGCAGCGATACCCGGCTGGCGCCGACCTTCGTCGGCCGTCGCCTCCACGGCTCCTTGCAGGGCCCGCAACCCGGCGTCCCGCTTGTCCTGAATCTGCATTTTGATGCCGCCGGTCGATCCCAAGCCTTCGACGGGGGGTGCTCCAAAAACGCCGACATTGGCTTCCTGGAAGGCCCCAAACTTCTCTCGCAATTCGGCGGCAAGACGCTGGCCGTGCAACTCCGGGTGTTCTTTGCGCTCTTCAAAGGGGGACAGGATTACGAACATCCCACCCACATTGCTGATATTCGTGCTCAAGAGTGTGGAATAACCGGGCACGGCAATCACGTGCGCGATGCCAGGGACGCCGGGAAAATGCTCGCGGTCCTTTGGATCGCCCAAGGCGACCTTGCTGAGTTGGGTCACGAGCTGGTCCGTGCGCTCCAAGCTTGCACCATCGGGAAGCTGCACGTTGACCACAAGATAGCCCTTGTCCTGATCGGGGATGAAGCCTTTGGGCACGACATTGAAACCCAACGCGGTCAAGCCAAGCAGCCCGCCGTAGACAACGACTAGGATGAACGACACGCGGAGCAGGCCACGAACCAGAGATCCGTAGCCGCTGGAGAGCTTGTCGAAAACCCAATTAAAGCCGGCCAGAAAACGATTGAGAACCCCATTCACCGGCGGGGCAACGAACCAACCCAATACACTCCCCGCGCCAAGAATCAACAACCGCACACTCCATAACGCGACGATTGAAGGGCCGGACCCTTCAACGGCTTCGGTGCCGTGCCCGCCGCCCTGGGAGGATAGGCCCAACATCGCCAGCACCATGGGGCCGGCAATCCGGTAGACAAGATAGCCGATCAACAGCGCGATTCCCCAACGGGGCAGGGCTTCTCGCTGGCTCTCCTGGCCGTGGACATGCGGCTTGATCAGGGTTACCGCACGGGCCGGTGCCATGGTCATGGCATTGATGGCCGAGATAATCGTGGAAGCGGCTATTGTCAGGGCAAACTGCCGATAGAACTGGCCCGTGATACCGGCCAGGAATGCCGTGGGAATGAAGACCGAGCTGAGTACCAACGTGATGGCAATGACCGGTCCGGTAATTTCGTCCATGGCCTTGATGGTGGCCTCGCGGGGCGGAAGACCGGTTGCCATCCATCGCTCGATGTTCTCGACCACCACGATGGCGTCGTCCACCACGATCCCGATCGCCAGCACTAGGCCGAAGAGGGTCAGGTTGTTCAGCGAGAAGCCCAGGAGTGCCATCACTGCGAATGTTCCGATGAGCGACACGGGGACGTCGATCATCGGCATAAGCGTAGCCCGCCAATCCTGGAGAAACACAAGAACGACGATGAACACGAGAATGAATGCCTCGAAGAGTGTCTTGTACACCTCATGGACGGACTCGGCGATGAAGACCGTGGTGTCGTAGACGATCTTATAGTTCACGCCCTGGGGAAAGTTTTTCTTCAACTCCTTCATCTTCGCCTTGATTTCATCGGCGGTCGTCAAGGCGTTCGAGCCAGGCAACTGGAACACGGCCAGCGTTACGGAGTCGTTGCCGTCGAGATAGCTGTTCACGTCGTAGTTTTTGGCCCCAAGTTCCGTGCCCTTCTCGACGATATGGCCATTCTCGTCTCGCTGGATCTTGCGCACGACGTCTCGTAGCTTGACGACTTCGCCCTTCTCCCCCGTCTTGACGACAATGTCGTCGAATTGCTGCTCGCTGCTCAGCCGCCCCTGGGTTCTGATCACCAGTTGAAATGGCACGGCCTCCTTGGCCGCAACCGGCGGTTGCCCGAGTCGCCCCGCGGCAACCTGGACGTTTTGCTCACGGATGGCCTTGATCACGTCGGCCGAGGTCATCCCCAAGGATGCAAGCTTTTGGGGGTCAAGCCATACGCGCATGCTGTAGTCGCGGGGGCCAAGGAAGGTCACGTCGCCCACACCCTTGACGCGGGCTAGGTCGTCCTTCACGCTGAGCGAAGCATAGTTGCTCAGGTAGAGTTGGTTGTAAACGGAAGTTCCGTCCGGCTTCTTGTCCGCGACCAGGTTGACGCAAAGAAGGATACTGGGCGACTTCTTTTTAGTGGTCACTCCGATTCGCTTGACGTCTTCAGGCAATTTAGCCGCGGCCACCGAAACGCGGTTCTGCACGAGTACCTGGGCCGTGTCCAGGTTGGTGCCCAACTCGAAGGTTACGTCCAGGAACATCTGGCCGTCGTTCGTGCAGCGAGACGCCATATAGAGCATCCGCTCCACGCCGTTGACCTCCTGCTCGATGGGGGTGGCAACCGTGGTCGCCACCGTTTCTGCATCCGCGCCGGGATACGTAGCGGAAACCTGGATGGTCGGCGGTGCGACATCGGGATATTGGGCAATCGGCAGGCGGGTCAAAGCCACCAGGCCAACGATCACGATCACCAGCGACAGTACGGTGGCGAAGATCGGTCGATCGACAAAAAAACGAGCAAACATGGGTAGGCCCCTGTTGGTTGTGGGATGGTCTTATTGCGAAACAGCCTTGGTATCGACTGGCTGGCCGCCGGTGTCCAACGGCTGGACAGGGTAGTTGATACGTGCCCTCTGCAAGCCTACCGTAATCACCCACTGTTTCTCCCAGCTCTTGATCCAGTCGGCTGTTTTCTCCTCACCGGGCGTCGGCAGGATGACCCTCATGCCGTCATCGAGCAACTTTCCCGGGGTGATGTCACGACGCAGAACCGTGTTGTCCTTGCCGAGAACGAGTAAGTACTTCCGATCTTGGTCGGAGAGTACGGCCGAATCGGGGACCACGGTTGCCTCGTACTTCTCGCTCACGGGAATGCGAACTCGGACCCGCGAACCGGGGACAAGCTGGCCATCGGGGTTCTTGGCTTCGCCACGGACCAGAACCGTCCCGGTACCCGCGGCGTACTTGATCTCCGTAAATACGAGCCGGCCATCGTGCGGATACCCCTTTTCGGTATCCAGCCCGAAGTTGAAGGCGATCTGCCTGTCGCGTAAAGATTGCTTGTCCATCTGGCTAGACTTGGCTTGCTGATATCGCTGGATGGCACGCTCGTCAACATTGAAATCGACGTAAACGGGGTCGATCGAGACGATTGTCGTCAGTACGGGATCGGTCCCACCCGCGTTGACAAGGGCACCTTCGACAAGGTTTGCCTTGCTAATCCTGCCGGTCAAGGGAGCGATGATCTTGGCGTACTTCAGATCGAGCCGGGTTCTATCGGCTTCTGCCTGTTTCGCCACGATCTGCGCCTCGAAAGATTTTGCATCCGCTTCCGACTTATCCAGATCCTGTTGCGATACCGCGTTCGTCTTAATCAGAATTCGGTCCCGCTCCGCGACTTTCTTCGCGGATACTTCCTGGGCCTCGAGGGCCTTGATCTGGGCTTCGTTCTGTGCCAGTTGCGCCTTGAACGGAGCCTCGTCGATATCAAACAGGGGAGTCTTACCCTCCGTCACGAGATCACCATCCTGAAAATGCACCTTGGTAATGTGGCCCCGTACCCGCGCGCGCACATCAACGGTCTTGTAGGCTTCCAGCCAGCCGTTATAGTCGTCTTCATCCATCAAGCTACGGGCGGTAGGATGAGCCACAGTGACTCGCGGTGCCTCCTTGATCTTGCCAGGCTTCGTGTCGCCGCATCCGGCAACGACGAAGCAGGCCAGTGCGACGAGAACCCTGGTTGATCCGAAAAACAGATTTCTTCCCATGAAATAACTCCTTGTTCAGTAACCTAATAAGATTTTTCGACTTTAGGGGCAACGGCATGAGATCGTGACAGCATGCCGCCGGAAACATTTCGGGCTTTGAACCCGTTTTGCAGCAGGATCCGCGTCGCGTAGTAGGCTCGCTGGGCAGAGCGGCAAATGACAAGGATCTCGCGGTCGCGGGGAAGTTCGCCCAGGCGTGTGCGGAGTTGTGGCAGCGGGATATTGAGCGCGCCCGGAACAGACTCGACGGCGAGTTCCGGAGGATTCCGCACGTCGAGGAGGAGCTCACCGTCCACAGAGTTCCAGTGGCAGAGCGGCATGTCGCCACGAAGGATATTCGCTGCAATCATACCCGCGAAGTTGACTGGATCTTTCGCGCTTCCGTAGGGCGGCGCGTAGCTAAGTTCGGCCTCTTCCAAGTCGTAAACGGTGCAGCCCATCTGGATCGCCATCGCGAAGGAATCGATCCGCTTGGCAACGCCATCCTCGCCCAGCATCTGTGCGCCGAGGAGGAGTCCATCGGATTTCCGGAAAAGAACCTTGATGGCGAGCATCTTGGCACCCGGGTAGTATCCTGCGTGCGAATTCGGGTAGAGGTAGATCTTCTCGAAGTCCTTGTCTCCGAGTTGGACCAGAACCTTCTCGCTGGCACCTGTCTGGGCGATCGTGGCCTCGAAGATCTGACAGATCGAGGTGCCTTGCGTGCCGCGATAATGGGAGTCGCGTCCGGCAATCACATCGGCCGCAATCCGGCCCTGCCGGTTCGCCGGCCCGGCGAGCGGGATCAGCGTCCATTGGCCGGTAACGAAGTCCTTGACTTCGACCGCGTCGCCGACCGCGAAGATATCGGGGTTGGTCGTGCGCATCTGCTCATCGACGCGGATTCCTCCGCGCTGGCCGATCTCGATTCCGGCCATCTTCGCCAGCGCGGTCTCTGGGCGCACCCCAATTGCGAGGATCACAATGTCCGCCGGATGCCTCTTGCCTGAACTCGTGAGGACTTCCAGCGAACCATCCACCGCCTGCTGGAATCCGGCCACGCCGTCATTGAGTTCGAGTTGGATGCTGTGTTTTACCAGGTAGCGTTCGACGAGACTCGCCATTTCCCGATCGAGCGGGGGCATGACCTGATTGAACTTCTCGATCAGCGTCACTTCAAGCCCGCGGTGGACCAGATTTTCTACCATCTCAAGACCGATGAATCCGCCGCCAACTACCACCGCTCGACGCGGATTCGTCACGGCTTGGCAGCCCGAATTCATTCCAGAGCAATCGGCCGCACCCCGATCAAGCCACTCGCGGATATTCCTGGCATCGGGCACGGTTCTCACCGAGAAGATTCCCGGAAGATCGATGCCGGGAAGTGGCGGACGGATCGGAGCCGCCCCGGGCGACAGCACGAGCTTGTCGTATTTTTCGGTGGTCACCTCGCCAGTAGCGAGGTCCTTGAGTTCCACCGTTTTATGTTCCGACGAGATGCCGACCACCTCGCAGCGAGTCCGGCAATCGATCACGAACTGATCGCGCAACGTCTGTTCCGTCGCCACTAGGAGGCTCGACTCCTTTTCAATCGAGCCGCCGACATGGTAAGGCAGCCCGCAGTTCGCGTAGGAAACATACGGACCACGCTCGACCATGAGAATTTCAGCTTTCTCGTCTAACCTGCGCAAGCGGGCCGCACACGACGCGCCGCCGGCCACTCCACCAACGATGATGACTTTCATGCCCTTGTTCTCGCTATTGTGTTTTCGCACTGAGCACCTTCACCAGCAATTCGATTCCACGAACTTGGCTGATGGTGCTGAAATTAACTTCTGGTGGCTCAACCGACATTTCGACATAGGGGAGAAGCCTCCGGAACCTTTCCGAGCGGAGGTGTTCTTCGAGGTCCTCTTGGGTATCCCACTTTGCGATGTAGGTAAGTACGTTCTCGTTTTCCACGTCCTGGACAATCCGGCAACCACGGCATCCTCTTGCTACCTCTGTGGGCCCTTTCAGGCACAGCAGTACCCCCAGGATTTCCTCGCGTTTTCTTTCGGGGGCCACAAGGCACAAAGAGGCTTGTATCATCGGATAGCCTTCGTCTTTCGCCGCTCGATACCTAGTATTTGGCGAGTCGTTGAGTGTCAGGACAACCAACCGCAGCTTTGCCCACGGGCAACAAACAGGCCGGGCACTACCGGGCAGCGCTGTGTCTGTGTAGCAAGGGGCGTGCCGCGGCAAGACAGCCCGGATGGAATCTGTTAATAGGCTTGCGCGTAAAGACTTGCGCAAGAACTAACCAACAAAAAGCAAGGAGCCTCGCACCTCCGATCTTCGGAGATTCTACGAAATATCGGAGGCTCCCCTCGGTCGGTTGATGCCAAGCTTAGCCATTCGAGACTCCAATGTCGTTGGCTTAATGGCCAAGATCTCAGCGGCACCGCCTGCACCTCGGACCCGCCAGCCCGTATCCTGAAGAACGCGAAGGATTTGCTCCCGCATACCCTCGTTTAAAGTCATTAGCGGCCGTCCACCGCCCAGGCCGAGAGCGGGTATTTCCACCAGCAGAGAGTCGCCCGTGGTAAGGATCATCGCGCGTTCGATGACGTTGCTGAGTTCACGCACATTGCCGGGCCAGGAGTATCGCTGCAATTGCTCGATGGTCTTGCGAGGAATGCTCTGAATCGTCTTGCCCATGCGGCGGCCTAATGTCTCGACGAAGGCCCATACCAACGGCGGGATGTCTTCTCGGTGCTCGCGAAGCGGAGGAATACGGATCGGAAAGACATTCAATCGGTGGTATAAGTCGGCGCGGAACTTACCTTCCCGCATGGCCTGCTCCAGGTCGCGATTCGTTGCCGCAATGATCCGCACGTTGACCGTCACGCTTTCCGGGCTGCCCAGCCGTTCAAACCGGCCGTCCTGAAGCACCCGCAGCAGCTTCGCCTGCAACTCGATAGGAAACTCCCCAATCTCATCAAGGAACAGAGTGGAGCCATCGGCAATCGCAAAGCGGCCAACCTGCGCGGAGGCGGCGCCTGTGTAGGCACCTGCCTCCCGTCCAAACAACTCGCTCTCGATCAACGTCGCGGGCAGCGAGGCACAATTCACGGTGACCATGGGGCGATCCTTGCGAGAACTCGACTCATGAATTTCCTGTGCCAATAGCTCTTTGCCGGTACCGGTTTCACCGAGCAAGAGAACCGGAGTGTCTGAGCCGGCCACGCGCTCCGCCTCGGAAAGCACTTTTTTGAGGGCACGGCTCTTGCCGATGATTCGCCCGTGGTGGTGATTCAAGGTGATCTGCTCACGAAGATAGACGTTCTCCCGTTCGAGCCGCTCCCGAAGCTGCTTGTTCTCGGCAGTTGCGGCCCGAATCGCCTCGTCGGACTGCTTGCGCACCAGGGCATTGGCGAAGATCTGCGCAACCACTTGAAGCCGTTTTACGAGTGCTTCCGGCCAAAGGCGTTCCTCCTTCGTATCGTTGAAGGACAATGCGCCGATGAGCGGCCCTCTGCCCGCCGAGAGCGGGATTGTCAAGGCACTCTTGATGCCGAAATGGCGACAAATCTCCTTGTCGCGGGCGGCCTCGGCGGGTAGATCCTCAAGGGATGAAGCCGATATCACTTTGCCGGCCCGTAGTTGCTGTAGGCACCAGGGAAAATACTCCTGGGCATCCATCGGCTCGGGGGTTGGCGGGCCTTCCGTGGATCGATAGAGGTGCGTCAGCACAAGGACTTCCCTAGACTTGGCCGACCACTGCCAAAGCGAACACAGTTCCAGGCCGTAACACTGACAGACGCGGTACTGCGAGTCTTCAATCTCGGAATCGACCTCATTGGCGGGAAGGTTGATGAACTTCAACGAGAGGTCGGCGATGAGCGTCTCAAAACGCAGGCATGCTTCGGGGGCCTCGCACATGCCAAGCGGCTCCTCCCATGCCTGCCTGAACTCGACGATGTCGCGATCATCTTGGGCGTTGTCGTGGATGCGTGTTTCCAATTGATTGCTCATGCTACCCACCATCTTACATCGCCACAGACAAGCTGGGAACCGTGGGGAGGCCAGAATCTCCGAAATATCGGAGATTCTGGCGAAAGTAGCTGGCGGCCCTGGTTGAATAATGGCTACCCAACCTATTGTATAGCAAGGAGTTGCGCACTTTTCGCTTACGACCTATCCCTTCGGTACGCCTCTTGCTTCATCTCGGGCTCCGTTTGGCCTGACTTGTTTCCAGCCAACCCAGAACACAACCACGAACAAGAGGTATCTCAAATGAATCGAGTCTTACTGTGTTTGATTATTCTCGGCGGGGCCGTCGTGAACCGGTCTTTCGCCGGGCAGCCTGGTGACACGTCAGGCGACGAAGTCGCTATTCGCAAGGCGGATGAAGCCTACGTGAACGCGTTCAATAAGCACGACGCCAAGGCCCTCGCCGACGCTTGGTCGCCGGAGGCCGTCTACCTCAACCGCGTTACCGGCGCGGAAGTCGTCGGCCGCGCGGCCATCGCTGAACAATTCACCGCCGTCTTCAAAGACCAGCCGGAGGTTAAGCTCGAACTCAGCGCGCAGTCGATCCAGTTTGTCTCGCCGAATGTGGCGGTCGAGCAGGGAATCGCCAAAACGCTGGTGCCGAAAGCCGACCCCGAGGAGGAAGAGTACAGTGCCGTCTACGTGAGGCGCGAAGGGCAGTGGTTGCTTGATCGCGTGACGGAAAAAACCAAGGAGGTCACCCCGTCCCGGTACGAGCAACTCAAACCACTGGAGTGGATGATTGGCCGTTGGGTCGACAAGGACGACGACGACAATGTCGACATCGAGACCGAGTGCAAATGGACGAAGAACCAGAGCTTCATCACGCGTTCTTTTACGGTTTCCGCCGAGGGCAAAATCAACATGTCCGGCATGCAGATCATCGGTTGGGATCCGGTTGCCAAGGCCATCCGTTCCTGGACGTTCGACTCCGATAACGGCTTTTCGGAAGCCAACTGGACCTTGAAAAAAGACCGCTGGTTCATCCAGAACAAGGGCTACCTCGCCGATGGTCGAAAGGCATCAATGACCAATGTCATCAAGCAGGTCGATCAGAATTCGTTTACCTGGCAGACGATTGAACGGAGCGTCGGGGGCGAATTGCTCCCGAACATCAATGAGGTAGTGATCGTGCGGGAATAGCGTTAACCCGAATTACATTTTCCCTCCATTCCAAGAACCGACATCGAAACAAAACCTAGGTGACGACATGAAACGTGTAACGACTCTCTTGGTGCTCCTCGGAGCGGCTTTCCTTT
>JBAWVO010000075.1:0-23457 GCA_037147235.1 Planctomycetota bacterium
ACGCCAGTTGGTTCAGTTGCACCACCCGATACCGAAACGACAACACGGCCAAGTCCGGAAAATCAATACGGTACTCGTCAGGCTCCTGTTCCTTGCCCCAATCGGCTGGCTGTCAACTCGCCCTTATTTCATACGCCCTTATTTCATATTTAGCCACAGAGGTCACGGAGAAAACAGAGAAAACAGAGAAAACAGGCATGTTTTGGCATTTCATCCGGCACGATAAGCTTCCCATATTGTGCATCCGCACCAATTTTGGTCGATGCCGCCTTTTCTCCTCTTATACTTACAGCAGATAAAATTCCGTCTTTGAACTTCCGCTGCTTTCGCTCCGCGAAAGGCGACTGTAATTGATTCGCCGATTCTAGGCAGATTATGGCACCGCGGCCAGGGGGCGTCAATCGCAGGGGTGCTTCGCGACCAACACGACTTCACGAATGCTCTTCACGGTTTTTCCGTTCTCGACATACTGCGCCACAAGCTGGTAGTGCCCAGGCATTGCCGGAAACTGTAGGACGTAATCCTGCCGAGCGCGGTAGCCGGTCGCGACTGCCAGGAATGTCTTGGAGACATCCACGATCAGCTTACCATCTTGCTCGACGCGCAGGACGACTTCGCCGCTCCACGGCATCGGCTTGTCGTTCATCACATAGACCGATAGCGACTTTTTCGCTCCCGCCGTCTCCTGCTTGTTGAAGTAATGGATCATCAGCCCCACCGGCGCAAAGGCATCTTGCATCCGCTGCTGGAATTCGCGATTGAACTCCGGCTCGGGGTAAATCCCAGGCAGGAGATCGTCGCTGGTGTCGCTGCGGCTTTCGTTTTCCGGCAGACTGCGGCTAAAGTTGAGACCGACAAAATACATGACCATCGCATGGCGATTGGTTCGATGCCACTCGGTTTCCTGCGACAGTACCTCGGCGCGAAGCCTGCGGCGACTATCCACCGTGCCCCGCGGATCTTGTTTGGCGTAGAACTCGTCGTCGCACGCAGCCGGCCCCGTCTGCACGGAGCCGTCACGGTTGAGCCAGGTCCAGGAATACTCGTTCAAATCCACAGGGTTCGGCGGCGGCTTGTCCTGATCGGCCAATACCTGCCCGTTGAACGCCTCGGTTGTCCAGAGCGGTTTTCCGAGTTGGTAGTAGGGATGTTGTTCGAGAGTGTCCGTCGGTGACTGAGGCTTGCCGCTGCCGCCATCCCAGGGCCGGTTTTGCAGGTCAAAGCTACGCATTCGCCGGATCAGCTTCTCCGTCTCGCGTGCCTTGGCCGTTTCATTCTGCGCATCCCAGATCGCGAGGCAGGGGTGGTTGTTCCGCTCCAACATCCAGTCGCTGAATTCGGGCTGGAGAATATCGGCGGTAAGACGCTCCGCCATCCGCCCGCTCAGACCCCAGATAGGGTACTCGTCCTGGACCAGATAGCCCTCCTCGTCGCATACCTCGTACCAGATTTCCGGCGCAAAGCCGACGTGAAAACGTAGCGTATTCAGGTTCAGCCCCTTGAAGAGTCGAATGATCTTCCGCGCCCACTCCTTGTTCCATGCCAGGCCATTGGCGGCACACTCGGGATCCTCAAAGAAGCGATACATGGGAATACTGGTGCCTCGCAGCATGTAGATTCTTCCATTCAACATCGGCTTCTTCGTCACCGGGTCAAAGGCAAAGGTACGCATCCCGATTTTTGTCGACAATACATCCTCCGGCGTTTTCACCGCAAGTTCATAGAGAAACGGCGTCTCGGGCGTCCATGGCATGCAATCGGCCACCTTGACCGAGATTTCCGCATTGCCCGTTGTCCCCCTGCCAAGCTCAATCGCGGTTCGTGCTGTTCCCGCTAGTTTGCCGGTCTTGGCTTCGCGTATCTCGATCGTGACGGGAATGTTTCTGGCCGGACCGCGATTCCTGATCGCGGCAATTACGCGGAGCGTGCTGTTTTCAAGGTTTGGCGCGGAACGGATGTTTTCCACCGTGGCGTCTCCCGCCAGAATCAGGCTCACGTCGTCGTAGAGCCCCGGCTGGTAGTCATAGCGGACGCCAAGATCATCTCCCGGGGAAGACCCAGGCGGAAGCGTGTATCGCTTGCCGCAGCGCACAATAACGGTGTTCACGGCCCCGTTGCCCTTCACCTCCGCGGCGATGTCGAAGTAGGCGGGAGTGAAGTTGGGCCGATGCTCGCCAACCGCGACTCCATTCACCCAGACCTTCTTACCATACCAGCCCTTGTTGATCTTCAGCCGCACGGTTTCGGGTACTTTGCCCTTGAGGATGAATTCCCGTTTCATGAAAAGGTAATCGTAGCTGCCATCGTTGCCGTAAAGGACAGGCCGCGCCATTTCGGAAAGTCCTGGAACGGGGATCGAATGTTTCCAAGAGGCGGGAATAGTCTCCTTGTCCGCCGCGGTCGATTCCTGACATAACCAGATGCCGTCGAGAGAAACCGTCGTGCGGGTTCCGGTTGCAGCCGTCATTTCGACAGGTGGGGAAGGCGTCGCCGAGGCAAGTTCCGGCGCGGGGATCGCCGGCGCACCCAGGAGTTCAATCTTGTCGATGGCCGCCTCCCCATCGTCCGGATTGCGGACGATCGTGATGACCGCCCCCTCGGGCACGCTGACCGGCAAGTCCAGGACGCGGAAATGGTCCCACCCATCGGTAATGCGAAAGGGAAGCGTTTTGGCAAATCGCCCGTTCACGTACAGGCTCATGTTGCAATAGGCTTCCGGCGCGGCGTAACGAACTCGCAGCACCGATCCGCCGGAAGCGCGGCTAAATCTCACCCCTTCCCCCGCCTTCTCGATATAGCGGACGGCTTTGCCGCCGGAGGCATCCGGTGCCGCATACGCATGGGCACCGCCAAGCATAACGGCCGATTCGGCCTCATACTTGTCGCTCCGATCCGTGATCTCGATGGCTTTAACGGCAATCGCCGCATCGCCGCGATCCCGCCGCACTTGCACGAGGTCTCCCGCGGCCACCGCAAGCCCGGCACCTGCCGCGCAGGGTTTGGCACCGGTCTCGACCACAGCCATGCCCTGAACGAGTTGACCATTTTTGTACAAGCTGACTCGCCCCGGCCCCGGCGAGGTGTAGCGGACAGTTACGGCATTGCCCGCCTTGTCGGCCTGCACCTGGGCAAGACTCTGGAATGCCTGGGCGGGAAGAGCGGAAAGTAGAGCAAACGACACAAACGGAGTAATGCCTTGCATTGACGTTGATTCTCCTTCGCACAGAGATTGTATTACAACCCACCATTGTAGCGACGCCAGATGCCATGTCAAAACACGCTGGAAAACTTGAAAAGTTAATACATCCGGATTGACATCCGGATTGACGGTTGACAATTCCATGCTCAGCGGCGAAAATGCGGTAAAGTTTCACCGCATTTCGGCGGTCGAACACCGCTTTAGCGAGTTAGCTTTCCCCAACAAAGCGTGGTACAATGGACATTAGATTCAGGTTTTGGCGGGCACGAGCATGGCCATAAAGCCAGTCGTCCGGTATATGCTGCTCTGCGATGACTGGCGGTCGGACCCCGAAAACAATTTGCGAGTTACGATCATCGGTTTGCTTAGCAACATCGACGCGATAGAGGATCCTCCCTATCCGCTGCTCTACCGGGAGATGTGCGTTTTTCTTGTTCTTACCGAAGGTCGCGGACAAGGGCAGGGAAAAATTGTCTGCGTCTTTGACGAGAGCGGACAGAGGGTTTTTGAAACACGGGTGTGGCCGATTGCGTTTGGCTTGGACCCACTGAATATTGTTGGCGTTCCATTCCGGATTCGGGACTGCTTCTTCCCCGAAGCGGGCCTGTACTCCGTTCAGTTCTGGTACGACGGAGAACTGGTCGAGGAACGCCCGTTGAGGATGAGGTGAACTATGGCGAATCAAGGGCAAAATGAGGGTATCCACGTCCTGGATGAGTGCGTTTGCGAAGCGATCCCGCTTTGGACTAGTCCAGCGGCCGGTGCTTTCAAACGACGGAAAATGAATACGACCGGTGAGCCAGCGGCTTTCGTTTGGGTGATTCGGCAGAATCCGCAGGACGAGGCAAGCCTCTTTGCAATTCCGGTCGATGAGCGTCAGATGGCCGTATTCTTGTTCACGCAGCGTGAGAATGCTGAAGAGTTTACGCGCACGTGCCCCGATATGCCGGCCGGTGCTGTCCTGGCTACTGTCGCGGCTTCAGACATCACTCGGGTACTGACTGAACAATCGGAGCGAGGGTTCACCCATGTCGTGACCGACCCTATACTTGGATCGCCCATGTATCTCGATCAGCAGACGCTCACGATCAGTGAATATCTTAAAAGGCCGGGTGGCTGACGGAGGGAAGGTCGCCCACCTGACTTGACAAGATGGGGCAAGTCGTATCCTTCTAGCGGGAACGACAGTGCAAGCTTCTTGAAAAGCACGTCTGTCTCCGCTACTCTGATTTAAATGCGAACCGCTAGTCGATGTGAAGTGCCTATTTTGAGGGAGGGCATGGATTGGCAAAACAAATGACGGTAGCTGAGTTCAAGCAATTGATCGCCGATATGGCTCAGGCGCGGGTGAGCCTCGAAGCCTATTGCGACTACTTGCAGCAAAAGAAGTATCTTCGAGAGGAGCACCTTGCTATCCTCGCAGTGGTTAACCACAAGGCGATCCCAGGCACCGAACTGATCGAGCTGGGTAACGAAAGGGAAGCTTGGGACGCTCGGGTTGGAGGCAAGGTTCTGTACGAAGTAGTCCAGGCGTTGCCGAAAAACGAATACGAGATCCGGAAGGGCGGACAGAGAACCGTGGAAGTGGAAGGAGATCGGGTCAAAATCAAATTCCGCGGGATCGCGTCCGGCGGTGCATCCACGTTCGTTTATCATGAGCATGCTTCCGATCATCTCCAGTTCCCGGACGTGATCGTCGAGGCGATCGAATCGAAGCATCGGGTGAACTACACCGACAGCCGTTCCCTTGTCGTCGTGGTCAGTGGCGACTACACCTCCGAAGATGACGCTATGATCGCGCGCTGGATTGGGCAGCAGAAGTCGCACGAGTCAGGGAGCGTTTCGGGAGATTCTGATGGTCGAAGTGGACCGTCTCAAGGTATTCCCGATCCTTCCCGAAGACGACGACAATGGTGGTTCGGCCTAATCAAGCACTACACCTGTGCCCTAGCTCGATTCTTTCGGAGATCGAAAAAATTGCCGCCTCTAACCTTGAAAAAGATTGAGCAAGTTGGGAAGGAGGCATGCATTTCACGAGCAGCGTGGCGAGCCCCTGACGGCTTGATGCTGTTCGGCTGAGGCGTGGTTCGTGCGGAGCGCAAGAACCTGATGGCGTTTCGGGCCCTTCCAGCTTGGTGGCTCTCAAATCTCCTTTCAGTCTTCAAGCTTCTTAAATTCGTCGCCTTGTCTGACGAAGATGCTGCCTCCTCCCGACGCGAGGAACTTCACAAGATTCTCCGTGCTGTCGGTCAACGAGTCAACGACGAGGCCCTCCCCTACGGTACCGCCAATTTTACCTGCCTGTATCGCCTGCCGAACCGCAGCTTGGTCGCCCTTATATAAAACAAGATTCCCAGCCTTCACCTCGTACTTGTAAAAGGCGTAGTGCGAATTCCTAATCTCCGCGGTCCATTTGAGTGTGCCGGTCCTCAAAGCCGTATCGTTGTCGCCAGCCAAGTGCAAAAAATTGAGGTAACTGTCGTCTCCAATCTTGGTCGGGAAGAACAGGTATACACTTGGGGCGCCCATGCCGTTCTTACCACGTGTGATAAGAACCGCCCTCCTCATTCCTGCCGGAAAGCCCAAGTCAACTTTCTCGTGGGCAGTAACGGCATCAACTACGACCAGGGTCTCGCCGAGGTCATCTGTTCGTGTCCATACTCCATCAAGCCTATCATCTCCCTGGCAAGTGTCAGGATTGGAAAGAGGCTTGGTTGACTCCACACACGAGGTAAGTGACAGGCATGACAACAACAATACACATAACCGCACGTGACTGATTACCTTCGAGGCCATAGCAGTTCCTCCGGCTCAATTCTATTGAAACACCCACGAACGATGAATCTGAAACCAGTCCACACTAGTCTGGTGAATCGCCACGCCACGAGGTCGAATCCCGGTGCAGACAGAGCAATCAAGTCCTTAGTTTAGCGGAGGTCAAAATATCCGTCAACCCCCGTATTTAGCGTGTCGGCGGGCATGAATAATTTATACATTGAATAATTTATCCTGAAAAGTTTATCCTGTTGCACTTTGGTTCCGCGTGTATTACAATGGCATTTACGAGTCTTAAGATATCGGCCTACCAAACCCCACCCCACCCCATCAGGCCACGGCAATTGTACGGGCCCCCCGAATTGGCTGCGGCCGAGCCTACCGACTGTCCAAACTACGAACGACCTACCCTGCGGCCTTTGGCCATGCGCCATCGTTGACCGTACGAAGCAAAGGAGCCTAACGTGTCTGAAGAAAAATCCTCGCTCTCCGGGGCCCCGGACGAAAAGGCGGTCGAGCGGCTCGGTGCCGCGCGCGATCGCATCGTCGCCGAGGTCCGCAAAATCATCGTCGGCATGGATCAGGTGATCGATGAAATGATGATCGCCGTCTTTGCCCGCGGGCACTGCCTGCTTGTGGGCGTGCCCGGGCTGGCAAAAACGCTCCTGGTCAGCTCGCTGGCACAGACCATGTCGCTGGTGTTCAAGCGGATCCAGTTCACGCCCGACCTGATGCCCTCGGACATCACGGGCACCGAATTGCTCCAGGACGACCCAGTCACGCATCAGCGGCAGTTCAAGTTCTCCAAGGGACCGGTCTTCGCCAACCTCCTCCTGGCCGACGAAATCAACCGCACGCCACCGAAGACGCAGGCCGCGCTGTTGGAGGCCATGCAGGAGAAGAAGATTTCAGTCGGCGGAGTGGACTATCCGCTGGACGAGCCGTTCTTTGTTCTGGCCACCCAGAACCCGATCGAGCAAGAGGGCACCTACCCGCTGCCCGAGGCGCAGCTCGACCGCTTCCTATTCAACATCTTGGTTGACTATCCCAGTTGGGAAGAGGAGCTGGAAATTGTCGAGCGCGTGAGCGCGGCGACGGAGGCGCAGCTTACCCAGGTACTGGCCCGTGACGAGATTCTTCACCTCCAGGCCTTGGTGCGGCGGATTCCAGTTGCGCGGCACATGGTGGAGTACGCCACGCGGCTGGCGCGAGCCACGCGGCCGGCCGACGCCAATGCCCCGGAGTTCATCAAGCAGTGGCTGGCGTGGGGAGCAGGTCCGCGTGCCAGTTTGTATATGGTGGTGGCGGCCAAGGCTCGCGCGGCCCTGCGCGGCCGGTTCCACGTCGCCATCGAGGACATCCAGGCGGTGGCCAAGCCCGTGCTGCGGCACCGCATTATTCCGAATTTTGCCGCACAGTCGGAGGGCATGTCGCCCGACGACATCGTCGAGAAGCTGATGGCCACCATTCCTGCGAACTAGCGTTATAACCATGCCCATTCGCGGTCCAAAATTGCGGTATCTTGACCCCCAGGTGCTCGAGCGGATCGGCTCGCTGCCGTTGGCTGCGCGGCAAGTCGTGGAAGGTCTGCGGGTAGGTATGCACAAGAGTCCGCGGCGGGGGTTTTCCACCGAGTTCGCCCATCACCGGCCCTATGTCGCAGGCGATGCGGTGCGGCATGTGGACTGGCGAGTCTATGGCCGAACCGAGCGCTACTACGTCAAGCTCTACGACGCCGAGACGAACTTTGATGCCTATCTGCTCCTGGACGCCAGTTCTTCCATGCGCTACGGCTCGACAAAGCATAGCAAGCTGGAGTACGCCAAGTTCATGGCCGCCAGTCTGGCTTATCTGATCCTCGCTCAGCGCGACTCCGTGGGATTGGCAGTGTTCGATTCTCGACTGCGGAGCTTCGTGCCGCCCGGCGGCACCCAGGGAATGATCGCCACCATCGAGCGCAAGCTGCTAGAGACCGTGCCTGAGCCGCGGACCGACGTGGCCGCCCTGCTCCACGAGATCGCGCAGCGGATCAAACGCCGAAGTCTCGTGATGCTCTTTTCCGACCTGTTCGGAAGCGTTGACGAGCTTATCAAGGGCTTGGATCATCTGGCCTTTGGCGGGCACAACATCACCGTCTTCCACACGCTCGACCCGCACGAACTGGAGTTGCCCTTCAACGGCACCTGCCGCTTCGTTGGGCTGGAGGGCGAAGCGGAGATCACCACGCAGCCGAAGCGGATCCGTGCGGCCTACATGAAGGAAGTCTCCGACTTCACCGCACAAGTGCGTCGCGCCTGTGAGCGGAACCATGCCGACTACGTCCTAGTAAACACCTCGCATCCCCTGGAAGTCGTCCTGAGCGAGTACCTGCTCCGCCGCAACCGGCTCACGGCCGGCGGAACGCGGCTAGAACGATAAGGAGGACCGAATCATGGAATTGCCGCTGTTGAATCCCTGGATGCTGGCCGCTTTGCCGGCCGTCGGCATTCCGGTCCTCATTCACTTGCTCAACCGCCACCGCACGGAGACGGTTGAGTGGGGTGCGATGGAATTACTGCGGCGTGTCATGGTATTCCGCTCCCGACAGATTCGGCTAGAGGACTTGCTGCTGATGCTGGTGCGGTGCGCCGTGGTCTTGTTGGTCGTACTCGCCGTTGCGCGGCCCACCACGAAGTGGCTGCCGATGACCCAACCCGATACGGGCGTCGTCATCGCTATCGACGGCTCGCTGAGCATGTCGCACCGCCCCGGGCTGACCTCGCGACTGGACGAGGCGGTGCTCCGCGTACGCGAGATTCTGAAGACCGTCGAGCCTAATCGGCCGGTGACGCTCGTGGAAATGGGCAGCCGGCCACGAGTTCTGTTACGCAACGCGGGCTACGACCCAACGCGCTTCGAGCAGGTGCTCCAGGAACTCAAGCCGTTGAACGAGCCGCTGAACCTGGAGGGATGTCTCTCGGAGTTGGAGCCGCTCGTGGCGGAGATCAAGGCCCCGCGGCGCGAGTTGTACCTCGTCACCGACGCCCAGACGGCAACCTTCCGGAACCTTTCGGAAAAGGCCCGGCTGGCGACGCAGCGGTTGGCCGAGTCGGCGCAACTGCTGGTGCTGCCCGTGTTGTCTGCCAGCGAAGAGAATCTGGCGGTGACACGGCTGGAATTGGCCTCGGGCGTGCTGCGCGTGGGTGCGATCGCTCGCTTTCAGGCCGTGGTGCAGAACTTCGGCCGCACCGCACAAGACGCCGGCGAGCTGTCGCTGCTATTGGGCGACCAGGTGGTCGATAAGCGGTTCGTCGGCCTATTGGCACCGGGGCAGGCGATGCCCGTGCGGCTGTATGCCCCACTCAGCCGGGCAGGCGTGCTCCGCATGACGGCTCGACTCGGCGACGACGCCTTGACCGCCGACAACAGCCGCTATGCCGTACTCAACGTGCGAAACATGTTGCGCGTACTGTGCGTGGACGGCGAGCCGATGGACCGCTCCGATACGAGCGCAACCTCGCTGGTCATGACGGCACTGGCACCGAAAACAATCGATCGCTCCGAGGCCCTGCCTGATGTGGAACGCATTCCCTGGACCGCGCTGCCTGCGGCCCGGCTTACCGACTACGATGTCGTGGTTCTGGTCAATGTGGCCGATATGCCGGAGGACAGGGCCGTGGCGTTGCGAAAATTTGTCGAGCAGGGCGGCGGACTAATCGTGATGGCGGGCAACAATGTCAAGCCGGAAGGTCTTGGGCGGAGGCTGACGGCCTCCGGCTCGTCGCTCTTACCGGCGGAACTCGTCTCGTTGGTTCGCCAGTCGGGGTCCGAGGTCTCGGGTGCCACGCTCGATTTGGACCTGCCGGATCATCCTCTGGTGCGTCCCCTGCGATCGCTGCCCAAAGAGCTGTTGGGCGAAGCCCGCTGCTACCGCCACCTGCGCGTCCGCCTGATGCCCGAGGGAAGAACACTCCTGCAGTTGACCAGCGGAGAGCCGATCCTTCTGGAGCGGCCGGTGGGGCGAGGCAAGGTGCTGTTATGGACCAGCGGGGCGGATTTGACGTGGAACAATCTAGCCATCAATCCGGCCTTCCCCATACTCATGCAGCAAGCGGTCACCTATCTTTCGCGGCAGCCTTTTGAAGAGTCCGTGACGGTCCCGCAGCCGATCGTGTTGCCTCTTGCCGGGCTGGCCAGCGGCACGGAAATCGGCGTGAGCGGGCCGGATGGAAAACAGGCCGTTGTGCGGATGGGCTTGCAAGGTGGAGAGGTGGTCGCCGAGACGGATCGAACGGCCCTGCCCGGCTTCCATGACGTTCATGCCGATAGCCAGGCACCGATCGCCACCGTCGCCGTCAATGTCAACACGGACGGATCGGATGCGAAGATACTCAACCCAGAGGAGCTGGCGGTAGCCTTCGCCGGATTGCCGATCCAAGTGGTTGCTGCGGATCGGAACGTGGCCGCGGCAGTGACGGAATTACGGGGCGGACGGGAATTATGGCAGACTTTGGTGTTTGCCGCGATCGCCCTGTTGGCGATTGAGGCCTTGTTGGCCCGCTGGTATAGCCGGCGGGGTACATAATTTAAGCGGTTTTCCGGGAGAATCACAAGCATGATCGAACGACTGCTGGGAATCGATCCCGAAAGCACGCTGACGGGCTGGAGTTTGCACTTTCGCGCCGACTGGCCGTTGAGGATATTGGCCCTGCTGGTGCTGGCGGTAGCAACGGCAGCCACCTTCTATTACTGGCGCGAATCGGTCTTGAGTCGGCTCGGCCGCTTGACACTGGCCATTGTCCGAGCAGCGGCGGTAAGCCTGCTGTTGGCCATGCTCTTTCGCCCCGTGTTGCAGGCGCAGTTCACTACCACGGTTCGCCCCTCGGTGTTGGTGCTCGTGGATGAGTCGGACAGCATGAACATCCGCGACACGCGGAAGGATGTCGTCAGCTTGGCCGAAGCGGGCACTGCGCTGGGTAAGCTCCCTTATCCGTCGATGGACTTGCCCCGGGCCGTACGGAAGGCCATTGCAGCGATGCGGCACGCGGCGACCGTGCTGGATGCCGGACTATTGGACGAGGCCCGAGACGGTCAGGAGCAAATCGCAGCCGCACTGGGTGAGATCCACGCGGGGGTGCCCGAGCGGTCGCAAGGCGGCGAAGACTTTTCGGCGGGATTAAAAGGGATCGAAGGTAAACAGGTCAAATTACGACGCGATCTGGAGGCCGGAGATAGTGTTGGTGCCTGCCCGGCGCAGCGAGAAATCATTGCTGAGTTGATCGAGTGGAAAGACCGCGTGGGGGCCGCCGGGCTGGCCATCAACGACAAGCTCAAAGCCGAGCTGGCCCTGGTTTCGCGGAAGGAACTCGTGGACGAAGTCTTGCAGCACACGGCAAGGCCCATGCTCGATGAGCTGGGCCGGCGAGAAACGGTGCGGTATTTCCACTTTGCCCGAGAATTGAGGGCATCGACCGAGTTCGGGAACGCATCGCCAGCGACACCCGCCAGTGGTGAACACGACGGTAGCGCAACCTGGCTCGGTAGTGCCATCGACGAGGCGGTAGAGCAAAGCGGCAACACGCCGAATTCGACCGTCGTGATTCTGACCGATGGGGCCTCCAACGGTGGTGCCGATCCGACCGACGCCGCTTGGCGACTGCGGCGACGCGGTATTCGCCTGGTGACCGTGGGCGTCGGTCTCCCCGAACCCGATGATACAAGCATCCGCAACCTGATTGTCCCAGATGTCGTCTTCGCAAACGACATCGTGCCGCTGCGGGTGCAGTGCTCGGCAAGCGGTTACGAGAAACGTTCCACGACGCTCCTGGTCAAGCTGGACGGTGCCGAGGTGGCGCGGAAGACGGTTACCTTCAGCGGCCAGAGCCGGCTCGAGGAACTTCCCTTTAAGGCCGGCCGCGGCGGCATAAAAACGCTGGAAGTGGAACTTGTACCGTTGCCGGGCGAAGCCACGACCAAGAATAACGCCCTCCGCCGCTCGCTCCGCGTGCTCGACGAAAAGATAAAAGTGCTCTACATCGAGGGCACGCCGCGGTGGGAATATCGCTATATCCGCGCAGTGCTGAAACGCGACCCGCGAATCGACGTGCAGTTCATCAATACCGAGGGCGACAAAGACCTTGCGCGTGCCAGCAAGGAGCACTTGGGACGGTTTCCTGAAAAGGAGGCCCAGGCATTTCGCTACGACTTGGTGATCCTCGGCGACGTGCGAGCCAACACCTTTACCCCCACCCAACTCTCGCTCATGGAGCAGTTGGTCCGCGAGCGGGGCGGCTCGCTGATCCTGCTGGCCGGTCCCAAACATGCCCCGGCCGAATACCTTGACACGCCGATTGCGGCGATGCTGCCGGTCCGCTTTGAGCAAGAAAAATGGGAAGAGATTGGCGACGATGTCTACCCGGTCCTCACGCCCGAGGGACGGCGGAGCACGGTCATGGCGTTGGAGCGGGCCGAGGCGCGGACACAAGCCCTCTGGTCGAATGTCAAGCCGCTGAACTGGGTGCCGCCGCTACTCGCGCCCAAGCCGGGAGCGCAAGTGCTGGCCGAACTCTCCGATACCGCCCAGCGAACACATGGCTTTCCGCTGATCGCCTGGCAGCGGTACGGTGCGGGCAAGTGCATGTTTGTGGGCACCGACCAGCTCTGGCGGCTCCGTGCCCGTACCAGCGACAAGTACCATCTGAAATTCTGGGGCCAGGCAATCCAATTCCTTACGCTCTCGCGCCTCCTGGGCGATAACCAGCGGCTTCGTTTGCAAACGGGTCAGGAGGAGTACGCGCTGGGTGAGCCGGTCGAAATGTTCGCCAACGTGCTGAGCGACCTTTACGAGCCTCGCACCACGCCGGCCTTCACGGTGCATGTCGCGCCGTCGTCCGGTGGGGAGCCTCAAAGCGTTGCCTTACGGGCAATGCCTGGCCAGCTAGGAATGTACCAGGGATTCTTCACCCCCACGGTGCCTGGCCGCTACCGACTCAGCGCATCGGCCGAGGATGAAGCACCTACCAGTGCCGGAGCAACCCCGCCCAGCCGGGTATTGGGGGCAGGATTGCCGGCAGCCGTCGAGTTCGACGTCCGCCCTGTCACGGCGGAGCAGATTGATACTTCCATGCACCGCGACATGTTGACGAGGGCGGCAGAGATCACGGGCGGAGAGTACCTTTCCCTCCGCGAACTGCCTCTGCTCCCCGATACGATCCAAGGCCAGCCGCAAGTTGCGACCTTTACAAAAGACGTGGAACTATGGGACAACTGGCTGGTTCCCCTGGTGTTTGTCGGATTCGTGGCCTTGGAATGGGGCTGGCGGAGAAAAAGGAATTTGGCGTAAAGAGGCCGGAGGCGACCATGACTGATACAAATACGACCGCAGCCCAATCCAATCTCGGCGTGGAATCTCGCTTGCGACGACTCTGGACAAAACAGAGCGGCTTGCTGGTTTTGCGTGGTGCCTACTGGGTGCTCGCTGCCGCGGGCGCACTGGTCCTGGCCGACCTGCTATTGGACTGGCAGTTGGACTTGCCCGGCGGCCTGCGCGTTGCGCTGCTGGCCACGAACGTCGTGTTGCTGGCGTACGTTGCCTACCGGAGGCTTCTGCGCCATCTGAGATCTTATAATGCCGTCCAGCAGGCATTGCAGGTGGAGCGGGAGTGGCCGGAACTGAACGGCTTGGTGGTTTCCAGCGTGCAGTTTGGCCGAGAAGACGATTTTCCGCCGGGAGTCTCCCGCGATTTAATGCGCGCGGTGCGACGACAAGCAGCCCAGCGAACCGCCCCACTGGACTTCAACCGCGTAACGCGGCAAGTCGTACTCCGCGGCGCAACGGCCTGTCTGCTCGCGGCCATGCTCGCACTGGTGATCGTTGGCTTCGGGAAGCCGGGCTTCCTTGAAATCCTCGCATCCCGAATGTTCAATCCATCCTCCGCTATTATCTATCCCACGAGAACAACCATCGAAGTACACGAAGGTGCCGGCGTGGTCCGTTCCGGCAAAGAGGTGACCTTGGCCGCACACGCCGGCGGCGAGGTTCCTGAGCATGGCCAGGTTTTTATCCGCATGAAAGGGGCCGGCTGGGAGGCTGTGGAGGTGGGCTGCGATGCCGCGGCGGAGTTCTGTTACCGGTTGCCGCACGTGAGCGAGGATTTTGATTACTACTTCCGCCTGGGCGACGCAAAATCGGCCCGCTACCAGGTGGCGGTCGCGCGGCCTCCACGAATCGTTGAGGGGCGCGTCGAACTGGAGTATCCCGAGTACACCCACCTGAAGAACCAGACCGTGGATACCCTCAACCTGAAAGTGCCCGAGGGGACGCTGCTCCGCTGGCACCTCACGCTGGATCGAGCGGTGGAATCGGCGGAGTTGAAGCCGGAAGGGGCCGATCCGCGAGCTATGACACTCAAATCCGCTGGCCGCGAGGCAAATTTACAATTGGCCGCGGAGGCTTCTCGGCCTTACACGATCAATTTCCGCTGGCGATTGGCCGATGCCGAGTACGTTGAGCCGGGGGCGAAGCATTACATGCAAGTCATCCCCGACGCGGACCCACAGGTTGGCCTTCTGCGCCCTGGCGAGGACGCGAAGGCGACGCTGAAGAAGACCGTCCGGCTATCGTACTGGGCGCGAGATGATTACGGCCTGGGCGAAGCGTCGATTGTCTACTCGATCAATGACGGCGGTGAGCGGCGGCACCCGCTGGGCCAACTCGGCGGCAAGACGAGCATTGAAAAAGAATTCTCCTGGCCCATCACGCAACTCCTGCCCACGCTGAAATTCAACGATATCGTGACCTTCGCCGTGGAGGCCACCGACGGCCGCCCCGGTACGCCGGGCCACGGACGATCCATCGCCCGAAGGGTGCAGTTTGTCTCGGATAACGAATACATCGCTTATGTCCTGGCGAGGCAGCGAAAGGTCTTAGGCCAGTTGCGGCCGCTCTATTTGCAGGAAAGAGAGGCCGCCGGGCGGCTGGAGGCGATCGGGAAATTGTCCACGAATCTCGTGCAGCAGGCATCGCTCGAGGCAGCCCGGCAGGAGGTTATTGAGACGCAACTGACGGATTTAATCAACCGCTTCGGCGACCTGATTGAAGATATGGCGTCCAATCGAGACGTTGCCATGGATGTGTCCAAGATCGCGGCAAACTTGCAAGACCGGCTCGCAACGATCCGCGATGTGCGGCTGAAGACAGCGCGGAAACAGATTGATGAAGCCCTGCACCAACCGGCCGTCGCCGGCCCGCGACTAGCCGAGGCGCAAACGCAGATCGAACTGGCCGCACGAGAACTGGGCAGCCTGCTGGTTCAGGCGGGTATTTCGCAAGCCTGCGAAGTCTTTGCCGCCGAGTTGCGGGAAATCATCGCCCGGCAGGAGACCATTCTGGCGGCTTCAATTGTAGGGTGGGACGAGCGCAGCGAGCCTCACCAAAAGCAGACCGACACCGCCGCCGAGCCGACGAAAGTCTCCGCGCAAGCGACGGCAGACCAGCAGAAAGTCCTGGCCGAACGGATCGAAAAGCTGATGAACGATATTCGGTCCATGCGCGAGTCGCCCGCCGACGCACTGGCCGCGGTCCGCCTCGCCCGAGCGAGAAAGATCATTGAAAGCGGGCACGTCGCCACCGAAATGCGACAAGCCGCTGAAGAATTTACCGCAAAGCCTCCGTCGGCTGTGGAGCGTCAGAGCCAAGCCCTCAAGGGGATGCGGCAGGCACTCTTGAAACTCCGGCCCGATGCCCGCCTGGAAGAACTCGTGCGAGCCAGAAACTTGCTTCGAGATTTGCTCGATTCGCAGAAAATCATGCGGGCCAATTTGGTAAAGCTGACGGCCGAGGAGATGGCCCAGCAGAAGGCGGCCATGAAGTTCCGTCAGGAGGCAATTTTGCGGCCGGCGCAGCAACTTGACCATGCCCTGGAAATCGATCCCTTGCTTGATGCCGTCCATCACGCGGGCCAGGAAGCATCGGTCGCGATCGGGTCGGCCGACGTAGCGGCTGCCACGGCGGCAGAGGTTCGCGTGGAGACGGCGATCTCCGCCGCGCTTGTGAAACTGGGCGATCAAATCGCCAAACTCAACATGCTCGGCGAAACCCACAAGCGAATGATGGAGGCGGCAGACCGGCTGAAGATGCTGACCGAGATCCGCGATCGGGCCGAACAGATCAAAAATGGCGCGTTCGACGCGGCGGCGGCCGGCAAGGGCCTGGAGGCTTCGGCGGTCGCCCAGCAGCAACTTGCCAAGGACATCGGCACGATGGCGGCAGGGCTGCCGGCTAGCAGCAAGTTCGCAGCCGCCATGCGCCGACCGCTGAAGAAAACATCACAGATCACCCAGAAGGCCGCTGCGTCTCTGAAGGCCAACAAGCTCGACGCTGCCATGCCGGAATTACTCAAGGCGGAGCAGACGCTCAAGGAAGCCTTCGAGATCGCCAAGCGGGAACTGGGAGTCTTGGAGAAGCTCTGGCTCTTCCAACAAGCCTCCGCGGACTTGAAGCAGATCCGCCTCACGATTGAAGACATCGAGAGTGAACAGGCCGATCTGCGCGGCGACGTTGAATCGGCCCGCAAAGCGGCCCGCACTGCCTTGGACCTAGCCGGCCCGCAGGCCCTGCTCGCCCGCGCCACCCAGCAGGTGCAGGACAACGTCGCCGCAATCCGCGAGGCGAGTCCGATGAAGGAGCCGCTCGACGGTGCCCTGACGGCCATGAACCAGACCGTCGGCCACCTGGAAAAAGATCGCGCCGACGCAGCCATCGACTCCCAGAAGCAGGCGTCTGCCGCCTTGCAGAATGCCCGTAAACTTAGCGGCCAGTTGATCAACCAGATTGACTTGCTTGCGGTGGAGATCGACGCCGCCGCCGAACTCAGCGGCCGCGCGATGGACCTTTTGCAGCGGCAGATTGTACTCCGCGAGACGACCGAGGAGGCGGAAGCGACTGACTTCACGCGATTGGTCACCGAGCAAGACATCCTGCTGGCTGAGACCACGGTGCTTACGGGTCTGACGATGGCACCCAAGGCAGCCGAGGCGTTCCAGCGGGCCGCTGACGAAATGACGGCCGCCATCAAGGAGCTAAAAGCCTCGGCCCGGGGACAGGCGGTCGAGCATCAGAAAAAGGCGGAAGCCGCCCTCCGCGCGGGCATTGTTGCCTTGGATGAGTACATCCTCTCGATGATTTCGCTGCTGGAATCCAAGCAAAAATTCATCGATGCCTTCGATGGAATGACGGCAATCCTGTTGTTGGCGACCGAGCAGCGGGAACTCCGCGAGCTGACGCAGCGATCACCGGACGCCGTGCTTCCCACACAGACCGAGAAGCAGACCGAGCTGCACGAGCGATGCCTCGTCGTGTCGAATATGTCAAACATCGTGATACCCACCGCGCGAATCACCGGTTGGGAACACATCGAAGCTGCAGCGAAGGCGATGGACCAGGCGATTGGCACACTCAAGGCGTCGGCCAAGTCACCGTCGATTACCCACCAGGTATTGGCGGAGAAAGAATTGCGGATCGCCTTTGCCATGAACCTCGTCGAATTGGTCCAGTCGATGAAGCCGCCGCTGGACATCCCCTTGCCTCCGCTGCCGCCCGAAAAACAACCCCCCGTGGCAGTGAGCATCGAACACTGGGTGGAGTTCACCAAGGCCAGCTCAACCGGCAAGGCCGTGCAAGGCCGCAAGGCGGAATGGAACTCGCTGATGGATCGCGAACGGGCCGCGCTGAACGAGAACTTTGCACGGGAACTGCCGCTGGAGTTCCGCAAACTCTTGAAGGATTATTACGAAGCATTGGCAAAATGACGTGATACAGGTAATTCAATGAACAACACTCGAATACGGATTTTGCTTTGCACCGTCGGTTCGGCGGCCATCGGCCTGGCCTTGCTGGCACCGGCCATCTTCGCACAAACCGACCCAGCCAAGCCATCGGACGCCCCAAAACCCTCCGCGGACGAACGGGACCTGGGGGCAAAATTCATTGACCGTGGCCCGGGCAAGGAGGTCGACAAACTCGCCCAGCCGTCGCTTGACGCGCTGGATGACGCCGATACCTCCGCGCTCCTGGACCGCCGCACCGAGGCGGCCATCCAACGGGGACTGCAATTCCTGAAATCCTCGCAAGGCAAGGACGGGCGATGGGAGGCGGACGATGGGAACACGGTCGGCTTCACGGCATTCTCCATGATCGCCCTCATGCTCAACGGTCACGCCCCCAACAAGAAGCAACCCTATGGCGAGACCCTGACCAAGGCCGTCAACGCCTTGCTCAAGGAACCCGAAGGTCAGGTGACGGGCTACATGGGCTCAAATATGTACGCGCACGGACTGGCCACCCTCGCGCTCTCCGAGGCCTGGGGCCAGACCGACAAGGACGACAAGGTCCAGGAGACCCTGAAGGCAGCGGTCAAAGTGATCCTCCGCGCGCAGAACGAGGCGGGCGGGTGGCGTTATGATCCGCAGCCCGGCAGTGCCGACGTCTCCGTGACCGCAATGCAGGTGGTGGCCCTGGCCGCGGCGAGGCAGGCGGGGATCTTCGTGCCTGACGAGACCATCAACCGGGCCGTCCGCTACGTGAACATGTGCCATCAAACAAGCCGCGGCGGCTTCAGCTACATGGCGGGTCTTGGCGATTCCGGGTTCTCGCGGACCGCGGCGGCGACCTTCTCGCTCATGATGCTTGGCCGGCACGAGTTCAAGGAGGTCAAAGATGGCGTCCGCTTCCTGCAAAAGGAAGCTCCCGAAGCGTTGAAAAACGCCGACCATTACATGTATGGCCACTACTACGCCGCGCTGGTGATGTACCAGGCGGGAAGCCAGGAGTTTAAGGACTGGTATCCGCGGATCCGTGACATCATGCTATCCCGGCAGGCCGCCAACGGCAGCTTTGGCAGCGGGGGACGCAGTGCCTACGATACAGCCACCGCCCTGATTATCCTCAGCATTCCCTATGGATACGTGCCTGCTTACCAAAGGTAATATCCGACCGTGCAGCCGTAGAGTGGGCCGAGGGGTTCTGTCCCCTAGCCCAGGGTGAGCTTCGAGGCACCAGACACATTGTGGGGTGAGACGAGTGAATTCCTTAAGTTGGTTCGTATGGGGCCGAGTGAAACGAGCCCCACCGTCTCGGTTTCGTGTCGCCGTCGCACTCATCGGGCTGCTTCCGGCTTGGGCACTGGCCGATGAACCGCCTCCAAGGCCCTCTTCGCCCGCATCCCAGGCAGAAGTGCCCGCCGCGCTGCTGGTTCGGCTGCGCGCCCAATACATTCCCGAGGAAACCAAGACGCCCGAAATCTCCGAGAGCGACAAGGTCCGCCGCTACGAGGCGATCCTTCGCGAGGGCCGGTGGGCCGAGCAGCAGTACGCCCAGGCAGTAAACCTCCACGAGATCCAAGAGTTGATGATGGTGGCCGCCAAAGGCCTTGCGACCCTGGAAGGCACCGTCGAGGCACGCCAGCTTGTGTGGGGGATCGCCCGCCGGCTTGCCAACTCTTCCGCTCCGCCCGAGAGCCGTGTCGTGGCCGAGATGCTCTTAATGCGGGCAAGGATCGACGAGCTGGCCGATTGGCCGGCCGAGGCCGCCGATGAATTGGCGACGTTCGTAGCCCGCTACCGCGGCACGCCGGGAGAAGCCAAGGCATTGTTGGGTGCGTCGGAACTCTGCCGGATCGCCGATGCCGACGCCCCTCGACACGCCTACCTACAGCAGCTCTCGGAAAAGCATTTTAGCGCACCGGGGGTGAGCGAGTTCCTGGAAGTCGAGGGAGTCAATCCTTACCTGGGCCGGTTAATGACCGCAAAACTTGTCCGCCCGGACGGCTCAACGCTCACCTTACCTCGCGACCTGCTCGGCAAGTGTACCGTGGTCCAATTCTGGTCGATGGCGAAATCGGGAATGGTGGATCTCACCGCCAAAGGTGCCGTCAGTCTCTGGCCGCATTACAAACCTTTCCGTGAGGCCGGTGTGGAGTTCGTGGGCGTGAACCTCGATACGGACCGTGCCCAAGTAGCCCGGTTCGTTCGCGAAGAGTGCGAGGGGATCGACTGGATTCAGACATGCAGCGGGCTGGGCCTGAAAGACCCGATGTTCCAGCGATACCGGGTATCCACGTTGCCGGCCTACTGGCTTATCGGTCCTAATGGATGTGTGATTTCCAACAGCTATCAGCGAGGCGTGCAGCAGTGGCCGCAGTACAGCAATGCGGTCAATAATTCCGTGGCCCAGTTCGATGAAATGGTCATGCGAATGCCCTACTACCGCTCGGGCGAGTTTCTACTCGATCTCCCCTCCCCCGTACTCGGGAGCAGGGCTGGAGGTGAGGGCAACACCGGGGGTGAGGGCAAGGCCGGGGGTGAGGGCAATAGTCTCCCCTCTCCCGTACTCGGGAGAGGGGCCGGGGGTGAGGGCAACGACGACATCCCCGCCGAGCAGCTTGACGAGTTCCGCAGAAAAGTGCTCCTCCCGCCCGCTCTGGGCCTGAGCAAGGACAAGAAAGCAGCCGCCTTTCGCGAAACGCTGGAACTTGGCCGGTCGATCGAGAAGAAGTACGAACGCGCGGCAAATCTCCCCGTTGTGTGGAACGGAATGCTCGTGGCCGCGCGCTGGCTGGCTACGGAGACCCAAGACAAAATCTCCGACAAGGCCCTTGCCAAGCAGGCACAAGAGATTGCCGAACGGATTCTGAAATCCAAGGCGCAAGGTTCCCAGCGGCTCTTAGCCGACTATGTACAAGTGGCCGGCGAACTGGCCGCGAGCGAGTTTTCCCGCGAGGAGTCGGCCCGGCGGATCAACGCGCTCGTGGAGCAATACGCCCACGACGAATTGCATTGGGCGGCTGCCATCCTCGGGGTATTCCTGGCCACGGAGTGCGGCGACGAAGGCACCCGTGGGTCGCTCGTTGCCGAGCTTCGCGGCGACGAGGCCCGGCAGCCGCGAGTCCGCGGCTTCCTTCGCGACTTCTGCAATCTAAACCTTGACGCGCGTACCACGCAGGCCCAACCGTTTCCGCAGCCCGGCGGGACAGTGCCGTGGGAGGTTCGCGGCGAACTGCCGCTGCTTGGCGGCGGCACCCTGCGACTGGAGGACCTGAAGGAGAAAATGGTGATGATCCACTTCTGGTCCATTGCCTGCCCGGCCTTTGCCCCTTCGGATAAGATGCCGCCACCGCGGGGGCCGCCTGGCATGTCGCCGGAACCTAACTGGGATCTGGTCGTCGTCGGCGTGAACCTTGATCGTTCGCGAGACGAAGTGGAAAAATATCTGAAACAGCACGAGCAGTACAAGGGGTGGATCCACGTCTTCAGCGGCCTCGGCCAGGACGATCCGCTCGCGCGCCAACTCGATATCTACGGTATGCCGCGATCCGTGCTGTTGGATCGCGATGGTTTGATCTACCGATGGGGGCGTCTTACGCAGATGGGTAATAACGTGAACTACCGTGGGATGGCCGCGCGGCCCAGGCCCAAGCCGACGCCCGCACCGGGTAGTCCGAAGATTGCGCCCAGCATTCCGGCGAACCAAGGGACTGCCGGGGCCGCAGGGGACCAACTCCCCAAAGAGATCACGCTCGATTTGGGCGGCAAGGTCGCCATGAAATTGGCCCTCCTTCCAGCCGGGGACTTTCGCATGGGCACACCGCAAACCGAAAAATGGCATTTTGAAGACGAGACCCCTCCGCGACGAAAGAGCTTGACCAAACCCTTCTACATGGGAATCCATCACGTGACCCGCGGCCAGTTTGCCGCCTTCGTCCAGCAGACCCACTACAAAACCGAGGCCGAACAGGAAGGTTGGTCGCTGCTATGGAACGGCTCCTGGCAGAAGGTCGAGGGTGCCTCATGGCGCAAGCCCGGCTTTGACCAGGACGACGGCCATCCGGTCGTTTGCGTGTCGTGGAATGATGCCGTTGAGTTCTGTAATTGGCTCGGACGAACCAGCCGCAAGACCGTCGCCCTTCCCACGGAGGCCCGCTGGGAATATGCCTGCCGAGCAGGAACAGAAACAGTCTATCCCTGGGGCAGTCGGCCCGAGGAGGGAAACGGGTGGTGCAATGCCGCGGACCGGTCCGCCGCTAAAAAGCTCCCGGGCTGGACAACCTTCCCATGGGATGACGGATACCTTTTCACATCGCCTTCGGGAAAGTTCAAGGCCAATGCCTTTGGACTTTACGATATGACGGGCAATGCCTGGCAGTGGTGCGATGACTGGTACTATCAGGACTACCTCAAGGAGCGAGAACCGCGCAACGACCCGCTCGGCCCGCCGTCCGGCACGTATCGCGTAACCCGCGGCGGAAGCTGGCACAGCGGCCCGGACTACTGCCGCTCGGCCGTTCGCCGCAAGGAACCGCCCGCCACCCGAAACGACATGCTCGGGTTCCGAGTTGTCGTGGAGATTCCGTGACATGACGGCGTGCGCCCATGAGCGATGGTTGCAGAAAGTCGATACAAAGGGGTCGATAGTGGGTGGCACAGGACACCCCTCTTGTAAGGAAAACTCAAAACACGAATTTGACCCTGCGATTGCCATAAGTATTGCCGTGGCAGTATACTACGGCAAGCGGCGAAAAACTTTGTGTCAACCAGAACGCCGCTGGCTACACCCGCGACTTCACCCTGGCCGTGGTCGGGGCCACCGTTGGACTGCAAATGATGGGGCGATGAGATGAAAGCATTCTTTCTTTGCATGTTGATCGTATCGGTTCTAGCTGTTGTCTATGATTTCTGGGCGGCGGTTGGCGATATGGCTCACAACCAATACCAAGGTCGGCATGATCTACTCGATACCAGCCGACCGCAGCCTGGGCATCGCAGTCCGCACCTCGGTTTGACTCCAAAGGAGCTTGCCTCATGCGACCCGTACATTGCGAACGCGTATGAGCAGGCAGTTTACGATGGATACAAATTGGGGACTGGGTATTTTGGGAGGCAGCGACGGTATTTTGCCTTAGCCGGTCTTCTTTTTGTGACCAGTTGTTGTGGCATCGGTGCAATTCAGAAGGGCAAAGAGAACCTGGTCTGAGTACGTGCAAGCGCGTCCGGCAGTTGCCGACAAGCCACGGCTGCAAAGTCGTTGCGCGACCGCGCTTGGTGGTGTGGGGCGTGCGAAGACGGTAGAATTGATGGAAGTCCAGACCTAGTGAAGTTGGAGGCTGCGGCGTCGGCCAGCCAAACCGTTGGTTAAAGCTAAGTGCGTTCGATGAAGCCGAAACCTTTACGCCCTGAACACGAACACCGACGACTCTGTCCGATCTGTAAAGGATCGGGCATCGACCGTGGTCTCCACCGGCGTTACACAACCGGCGGGCACGATGACCGACGCTGTGAATAGCTCAAGACGATGCTAAGCATCGGCGCATCAATAAGTGTCGCAAGAAAAGTAGCAGGCACACTCCGTGTGCCGTCCGTCCCCGCTCGGCGAGTGGGCAAAACACGACAGTTATTTATGCGCCGATCCTAAGCGATCACAAAGCCCGATGGGCTGCTGCCATCGACGCCTT
>JBAWVO010000076.1:0-23293 GCA_037147235.1 Planctomycetota bacterium
AAGTGGTCTTGACCTAGATTGCCTGAATTGCGCATTGTGCAGACCTTTGTTTCCCTAAACCAGGATGAAGGAGTCTGCACACGGAGATATTGGCGCGCAAAGCCTGTTCGACCGACCTGACCGATGAACAGTGGACGATTCTGGAGCCGTTGGTTCCGGCGAGCAAGCACGGTGGTCGGCCGCGGGAGGTCGATATGCGGGAGGTCGCCAACACGATCCTATACCTCACTCGGACTGGATGCCAATGGAACATGCTTCCACACGACCTGCAAATAAGATGCACGGAACCTGCCGGCTACCGCACTCAATTCTACGTCCCACGCACACAAATGAGGAGATCGACGACCAATCCACCCTTAATGGTGGGTTATACTTGTATTTGCAGTAGATATCTTCTAGGATAGGAAGTTAAGCAGGTTGGGCTTTTTGATGGAACTTTAATCGCGCGGCAACTATCCTATATCCTTAGAGGGTTGCAGTGCAAGGTTTTGGCATCCGGCATGAACGGGTTATCTTATCACCTCAATGGTAGGGGGACCTGGAACTTCACGTAATGGGAGGCGGAAGATGGAGAAGTGGAGAGGGGCGTTTGCGAAGATTTTGCTTGCGGTTGCCGCAATCTCGATCTCCGCCTTAGGGCTGGTGCCTTCTCCGCTTCTGGCTCAGCGTGTGCGTCCGCGACCGTCCGCGAACGAGCCTGCGGATGAAGATGCCGTCTCAGGGAACTTTGCCGCCCCCGATCGCAATGTCGTGCAGGCACTCAACCGATCCCAAAAGGTGTTGAAAGAACATCGCTACGGCGAGGCCCTGGAGGGGCTTAGCCAGATTCTTCGCAGCAACGAAGACTACTTCTATCAGCCGGACCGAAAGGTTCCGATCTACAAGAGCCTGAAAGCCGAGGCCCAGCAACTGTTGGGACAGATGCCGCGCGAGGGTCGCGAGCTTTATGAAGTTCGCAGCGGGGCCGAGGCCCGCGATAAGCTCAATCGGGCCGTTGTTGCAGGCGATGACAAAGCACTGGCGGAAATCTCCGCCCAGTTATTCCATACCCAGGCGGGATACGAGGCAACCTTTCTGCTCGCCTTGTATCAGATGGATCATGGCGCGCCGCTGGCCGGAGCCTTGACGCTGAAGCGACTCCGCGAAGCAGGATCACCGGCCATGGCGTTCGAGCCGGGCCTGTCGCTCACCCAGGCTGCTTGCTATTACCAAGCCGGAATGCCCGGGGATTGCAAACAGGTCTTGGTCGATATGAAACGCCGCTTGGAAAAACCCACCTTACCGCTTACGGGGCGCGAGGTGCCTTGGTTTGAGCAGGAAAGCGATGCCCCAGCTTGGTTGGCCAAATTGACCGGTCTGCAACGCATGGCCGCAGCGGTCGAAACCGATCGCTGGCCCATGTTTCGCGGCGATCCCTCGCGAAACGCTTCGGTTGTGGGCGGCGCGCCGTTATTAAATCTCCGCTGGCGGGTTCCGGTCACCGACATTCCCGCCTTAGAAAAAGCCTTGCTGCAACAGCAGAACGACTATCGCGATCGGGGAGTCGCATTGTTTTCCGGGCTTCACCCGCTGGCTGTTGGCGACAAGATCCTCATGCGCACGGCGTCGAACGTGCTGGCGATTGACTTCCAGACGGGGAAGCGGATTTGGCCATCGACCCCCGAAGAAGAGCCGGGGGATATGGGGCCCAACCGCTTTGCTGCCGGGTTTAGCCGGCGGAACAACATGAGCCAGCCAAGCCAGTACGGCCAGCGGATTTGGGATGATGCGACTTATGGAACACTCAGCAGCGATGGCAGCCTAGTCTTCGTCATTGAGGAACTGCCCCTGGGAGTCACCGGGCCTAACGGTGGTGGGTTTATCATTGTTGGCAACGGTCGCAGCGATCCGTCAAATCGAAGCATTACCAACCGGCTTGCCGCCTACGACATCCAGACCGGCAAGCATCAATGGTGGTTGGGTGGCCAGGAATCGTTGAGTCAGAGCGATACTTTTTTCCTTGGCCCGCCGCTCCCTCTCCGCGGCCAGCTTTATGTGATGGCTGAGGTCAAGGACGAAATGCGACTTTTGGCCCTCGATGGGGCCACGGGGAATCTTCTTTGGTCGCAGCAGTTGGCCATGGTTGAGTCCAACATCTCACAAGATCCGGTACGGCGTGTAGCAGGCATTTCACCATCCTACAGCGACGGCGTTCTGATTTGTCCCACCGGTTCCGGCTGCGTGGTTGCCGTCGATTTGGCAACCCGGTCGCTCCTCTGGGGTTATATCTACAGCCATCCTGGCGAACAACCGACCATGGGACGCCGCGGGCGGGGGAATCCGATCCAGGCCGCCTTCAACAATCCCAACGGTCCCGTGCCTCGTTGGCTTGACGCTACTGCTACGATTGTCAACGGCCGTGTGCTGCTTACACCGGCCGAAGCCGATTCGCTTTATTGCTTGAACCTGGCCGACGGTAAGCCCATGTGGGCTCCCCAGCCGCGCGGTGAGCACTATTACATCGCCTGTGTGCATCAGGGGGTGGTGGTGTTGGTCGGCCGCAACTCGATCGATGCCATCAACCTGGAAGATGGCAGCAAGGCATGGGATGGCCGAATCATCAACATGCCCTCGGGGGCCGGTGTCTGCGGCCGCGGCTTTTATGCCGGTGGGCAATACTTCGTGCCGCTCAGCAGCGGTGAGGTAATGTCCATCGATCTGGTGTCGGGTAAAGTGCTTTCGACCGTCAAGTCCCGTCGCGGTTCGGTGCCCGGCAACCTGGTCTGCTATCGGGGCCGGGTGATTTCGCAGGGGTTGGACGGTTTGGAACTCTATTACCAGATGGATGCCGCGCGGGACGAAGTGACGCGCCGCCTAGCCGCCAATCCCGACGATGTCGAGGGGCTTACGCTTCGCGGCGAAACATTTCTGGATGCCGGCAAGTCGGCCGAAGCCGTTGCCGATTTTCGTCGGGCCTATAGCCTGGATAAGAAGTCCGAGTCGCATGGCCGTACTCGCGAATTGCTTCGCGATGCCCTGTTGGCCGGGCTGCGCGATGATTTCGCCGCGCATCGCCCGATGGCAGGCGAAGTTGAACCTCTTCTGGACGACCCAGCACAACGGGCAACCTATCTCCGCACCATGGCGATTGGTCTGCATCGTGCCGGGGATTGGCGGCAGGCCGTCGAGTACTACATGAAACTCGTCGATTTAGAGGAGGCGAAGCCGGCCCTGGAAAAAGTTGACCGCTCGTATCTTGTGCGTCGCGACCGCTGGGTCCAGGCTCGGCTTGGCATGCTTCGTGGCGACGGAGGTGCCGCGGCCGCCGCCGAGATCGATCGCGTTTTGGAACTGCGGTTGGAAGAGGCCAAAAAGGAAACGAGCTGCGGCGGCCTGAAGCGGTTCCTCGCCTTCTTCGGCAATCAACCTCTGGCGGCTTCGGCGCGGGCTGAACTGCTCCAGCGGCTGGAGCAAGCGGGGCGGATCATGGAGGCCGAGCTACTCATGGCCGCAGTCGTCGATTTCACGGACCGCATGGCCCAGGCTGGCTTGCTGGCCGAGATGGCCGTGATTAATTTTCGTGCCGGCCGTGTGAGCGATGCGGCTAATTGTTTCCGGCAGCTTCAGCGGCAATTTGCCGACGTGCCATGCCACGCCGGCATGACTTCCGGCCAGTGGCTGGCCATCTTCCCCGAGGGTGACGCGCTCCGTAAGGAGGTCAATCGTCCGGTCTCCGCGTGGCCTGTCGGCGAAGTCGAGGCGAACAATCCCGAGACCAGCCCGAATAAGATCAACCGCGGCCCTCGTTTCGACATGCTCTGGGGCGGGGCCATGGGTCCGTTCTTTACCGATTACACCGTAAGTTTGGAAAATGGCCAGCAGAAAATCAGTCTTCGCGATGGCATGGGAAACCTACAGCAACCGATTTCGCTGGTCGAAAATGGCCATAGGTACGGCGGTATGTACAACCCGAATGCGACCCTGGCGAGAAGCTGTGGGCACTTGTTGGTGGCTTCCGTAGGGACAAAGATTTGTGCCTTGGATCCGTGGAAGGCATCGGGCAATTCCTCGCCGATCATGTGGTCTCAGGATCTCACCGACACCACGCTCGATAGCGGCGGAAACATGGTCTTCGTTAATAATGGCGTGGATAGGGACTTCCGTGCCAATCCGTTCGGTCCGGTCAACGCGCGCTATATCTCCTTCCAGCGGATGCGGAACATCGTGGCCGTCGATCCGGTTACCGGCGAGTCCCTGTGGGTGCGGCAAGATATTCCTCCACGGAGCGAGGTTTTTGGTGACGAGCAGTATATGTTCGTGCTGTCGCCCGGCAGTAACGAAGCATCGGTCTATCGAGCGATCGATGGCCAACTGCTGGGTATTCGTAAAGTGCCACGACCCAAGTCCGCCGAGAACATCTTTTACGACGGCAGCGATCGCGGGGGCTATTCGGTGCTGTCCAACGCAGGGATTGATTTCATTGGCCGCTATACCCTCACCTGGGAGCAGGGCAAAAATAACAACAGCCGTGTGTTGGCCTTGTTTGATCCTTGGCAGCAGCGGGCAGTCTGGCCATCACGGACGTTTGCCTCGGGGGCATGCGTCTCGGTTGTCGGCAGCGAGGCGGTGGGCGTCCTCGAGCCGAGCGGACATTTCGTCCTGGTCGCCCTGGCCGACGGCCGCACGATTGCCGATTTACAGTTGGAGGTTCGGCCGCAATTCTCCATGACGGACCTTGTTGTCACGCGGATGGGCGATCAATACATCGTGCTAGTCAACGATAATCGAGTGCTAGGCAATGAGGATCAGGGGTTTCAGCCGCCGCAGGGGATGTTCTGCTATCCCGTTCGCCGTGCCCGCATTTATGCCCTTGACTTACAGGGAAAGCTTGCCTGGCCGGCACCGGCCGACGTTGATCACCAGCAGTTTCTCCTCAGCCAACCGGGTCAGTTGCCGGTGTTGTTCTTTGGCGTCTTTCATTACGACAATCGTGGCGGGCAAATGTCGGTGCGAACCTCGCTGGTGGCAGTCGATCGCCGTAACGGCCGCATTGTATATGACAAAGATCTGCGCGGTCCCATGCGCGGGATGGGGGTAGAAATCCGCGGTGATTCGGTGGAAAAGACTGTGCGGATCGCAACCAATAATGAGACCGTCAACCTAACCTTTACCGACAAGCCAATCCAGGCCACGGTGCGTCACAGTACGGGCGTGAAAAAACCTGGCGGCAAGTTGGGAGAAGCCCTCTTGGATGCTGCAAAGGGTGCCGCCGGCGTGCCGCAATGAGGAGGATCCTTTCATGAACATCTTGGCAACCTACGGTTTGAATGAGATATGCCCTGCATTCAGGGAGCACAAAGAAGTAAGTTGCACAATTTACCGTAGGATGGACCTCCGAGTCCGTCCGATATTGAACGGACTCGGAGGTCCATCCTACGAATCCAATAAACTTATTTCCATGCGAGCCTGTATGCGCATCGCCTGGTTCGCCGGTTTGGTTGCAATCGCGTTGCTGCTGCCGGCCCGGGCATGGACTGCGGAGAAGGTGAGCGACCGAGACATCGACCGCACGGTTTCCCGTGGTCTGGATTGGCTTGCCTCGCGGCAGTCGCGGCTGGGACATTGGACTGCCCCCGAGGGCCGCTTTCCTACCGCCATCACCGCGCTTTCGGCCACGGCATTGTTGTGCGAAGGCTCGACAACCACGCAGGGTAAATACTCGGGCAATATCCAACGCGCGGTAAACTATCTCGTTAGCCACGCCAATAAGAGAACCGGTCTGCTCGGATCCCGTGAAGATGACCGCTACACCTACGGCCACGGTTTTTCCATGCTCTTCCTTTCCCAGGTATTAGGGGAAGAAGAAGACTCCGATCGCCGCAAGGAACTGATTGAAGTCCTAATCAATGCCGTCAAGTTCACCGGCCAAGCTCAGACTGCGGCCGGCGGCTGGGGCTACGTCAGTGCCAAAGACGGCGGGGACTTCGACGAAGGCTCGACCACAATCACCCAGGTCCAAGGACTGCGTGGCTGCCGTAACGCCGGAATTCCCGTGCCCAAAGAGATTATTGACAAGGCCGTGAAGTATATTCGCAAGTGTACCGGCGCGGATGGCGGCGTGGCCTACAATTCCCATGGCGGAGGCGGTCGCCCTCCGATCACCGCCGCCGCCATCGCTTGCCTGTTCAATGCCGGTGACTATGATAGCCAAAAGGGCGACAACGAAGGCGACAAGGACAAGAGGGAAAAAGTCGAATTTGTTCGCAAGATGATGAAATACTGCGCACAGAACCTCGGCTCTTCCGCCAACGCCAACCTGAGCTTTGGCCATTGGCATTATGCCCACTATTACTATTCCCAAGTGCTCTACCGCGAAGGCGGTGACCAATGGAACGCCTATCGCAAAGAAACTTATGCCCGCTTGGTCGCCGAAGTCAATACCAACGGCTATTGGGAACAGGGCTTCATGGGTGCGGCCTACACCACCGCCATGAACCTCACGATCTTGCAATTGGACCGCGGCACACTGCCAATTTACCAACGATGAACGTGGGATGGACTTCCGAGTTTAACAACGATGAACGTAGGATGGACTTCCAAGTCCGTCCACAAAAACCGGACGGACCTGGAGGTCCATCCTACAGTAACCGGACGGACTCGGAGGTCCATCCTACCGTAACTATTCCCCCGAGATTGCTTCATCATGACTTTTGAGATTAGCCCCCAGGATTCCTCCGCCGTCGAGAAACTCGGCGCTGCCCGCCGTAAGATCATGGACCAACTGGGTCAGGTCATCGTCGGACAGACAGCGGTCATCGAAGAGTTATTGATCTGTCTGTTCAGCCGCGGGCATTGCCTTTTGGAAGGCGTGCCGGGCTTGGCCAAGACGTTGATGATCAGCACCTTGAGCCGCACGCTCAACCTGAGCTTCAGCCGCATCCAGTTCACGCCCGACCTCACGCCGGCCGACATTACGGGAACCGACGTGATCGTCGAAAACCGAACCACTGGCAACCGCGAGTTCCGCTTCCTTGAGGGGCCGTTATTTAGCAACGTGATCCTGGCCGACGAAATCAACCGCACGCCGCCGAAGACGCAGGCGGCCTTGCTGGAGGCCATGCAGGAGCGGCAAGTCACGGTGGGCCGGGTGCGGCACGCACTGTCCGATCCGTTCTTCATCTTGGCCACGCAGAACCCCATCGAGCAGGAAGGCACCTACGCGCTGCCGGAAGCCCAGCAGGACCGCTTCATGTTCAAGGTCTTCGTCCACTATCCGAACTTCCAGGAAGAGTTCGAGGTGGCCCGGCGGACGACGACGACGATGAGCGACACGATCGAGGCGGTGCTCACGGCAAGGGAGATTCTCGACTTGCAGCGGATCGTCCGCGAGGTGCCCGTTTCCGACCACGTAATCCGCTACGCCTTGGCACTGGTTCGCCAGACACGCGTCCGCGAGGTTGGCGTGCCCGATTTCGTCGGCGATCAGGTGGTATGGGGCGCAGGGCCGCGTGCCGTGCAATATCTCATCCTGGGTTCAAAGGCCCGTGCCCTGTTGCAAGGCCGGACCCACGTGACCTGCGAAGATATTGAAACCCTAGCCAAACCGGTACTCCGACACCGTATCGTGCTAAGCTTCACGGCGGAGAGCGAAGGCGTCACGACGGACCAGGTCATCGACCGCATCGTGGCCATAACCCCCAAGCGAGAGGATGAATTGACCCGCGATGCACGATTCCAAAAGATTTTTGCATCCTGACGCGATCAAACGGATTACGCGTCTGGAAATGCGCGCCCGTCACGTTGTCGAGGGTTTTCTCGCCGGCATGCATCGTAGTCCCTACTTCGGCCAGTCGATCGAGTTCCGCCAGCACCGAGAATACACTTTCGGTGACGACCCTCGGCACATCGACTGGAAGCTTTGGGCCAAGCAGGACCGCTACTACGTCAAGCAGTTTGAAGAGGACACCAACCTCCGCGCCACCTTGCTGGTCGACGTCTCGGGCAGCATGCGCTACGGTCGCGGGGCGATGAATAAGTTCGAGTATGGCGCGACGATCGCCTGTAGCCTGGCCTACCTGCTCTTGCGCCAACAAGACTCCGTGGGATGCGTTTCTTTCGACGAGAAAGCACGGATGATTGTGCCTTTACGGGCGAAGCGGAACCACCTGGAATCGATCGTTCAGGCATTGGAAGTCAGCGCGCCCCGCGACAAGACCGACCTCTACCCGATCCTTCGCGAGGTCGCTGAAACCTTTCCCCGGCGGGGAATGATGATTCTCGTGTCCGACCTGTTTTCACCGCGGGACGGTTTGTTCCGCGGGTTGAAGCTGCTCCGCAGTCGAGGGCACGACGTGATGGTCTTCCACCTGTTGGACGACGACGAATTGGACTTTCCCTTCACGGGGCCGACGCGGTTTGAGGGGCTGGAGATGCCCGACATCGTGCGTTGCAACCCCCGCGCCTTGCGTGAAGGCTACCTCAAGGCCATGCAGGCCTATTTGGAAGAAGTCCGTCGCGGTTGCACGCGGAACAATGTCGATTACGTCCTCTTGCGGACCAGTCAACCGCTGGATGCCGCCCTTGCGGCTTTCTTGAGCAATCGGTTGGGAATGCACCACAGGAACCGAACCTAGATGCTCCCTCTGGTCCATCCATTTTACTGGGGAATGTGGTTCATAGCCGCTCCGCTGTTGATCCATTTGATCAACATGTTGCGCCACCAGCATGTCGAGTGGGCGGCCATGGAATTCCTCTTGGTGAGCCAGAAGAAACACCGGACCTGGGTCATTCTCAAGCAACTGCTCCTGCTCTTGCTGCGCATGGCGGCGATTGCCCTGGTGGTGCTGGCTCTGGCCCAGCCGCTGCTGCCCGACCGCTGGGGTAACTTTCTCGGTGCGCAGTCGACGCACCATATCGTGATCCTGGACGATAGTTTCTCGATGTCCGAGAATTTGGGCGGGTTAACGGCCTTTGATCAGGCCAAGAGCGCGATCCAGCGGCTGGGTGAGTCGGTGGTCCGCCCCCGCGAGCCACAGACTTTTACGCTTCTGCGGCTCTCGCGCTGCGGCGGTCGCTACGGTGGCACACGCCCCGATTTCCACAAGGAGCCGGTGGATACTGAGTTTGCCCAGCGCATGAGTAATACCTTAGAATCGATCCAGGTCTCGCAGACTGCCGCCGAGCCCTTGCCGGCCTTCGAGGCCATCCAGCAATTGCTCGGCAAAAATACGGGCGAGCGGCGGATTGTTTATTTGCTTTCGGACTTCCGCAGCCGTCAGTGGGACAAGCCCGACGATCTGAAAAAACGTCTCGAACAACTCGACGAGACCCACGTTGAGATCCGCCTCATCGACTGCGTGGAAGAACTCGGCCGACCAAATCTGGCGATTACTTCTCTGGAGCCGGAAGAAGGCATTCGGGCCGCGGGCGTGCAGTGGCGAATGCAGTTCACCGTGCAGAACTATGGCCTGTCCGCGGTACGGAATGTGCCTGTCTACTGGTCGGCCGACGGCAAACCGGGCGGAAGTGTCATCATCGACGCCATTCCACCAGGTCGCTGGGCGAAAAAAGTGTTTGACGTCAATTTTGCCGTCGCCGGCGAGCATTTGATCACGGCTAACCTCAATGCCGACGCGGTGGATGCTGACAATACGCGTTATGCCGTCATCGACATCCCGGTCACCACCCCGGTGCTGTTGGTCGATGGCCACCGTACGGCAGGGAATTCAAAACGAATTGCTGATGCGTTAACCGCCCGCAAAGGCATTCAGCCGGAAATTGTAACGCTTGACTACTTATCCGTGCCGAAAAGGCCGCTGAGCGATTTCGCCATGATTTGCGTGTCCAACTTTGCCAAGATCGACCGCATGGGTGTCGAGGTGTTGGAGAAACACGTCGCGGCAGGCGGCGGCGTACTCTTTGTCACCGGTCCGTTGACTCGTGGCGACCTTGTCACCCAGGATCTGTATCGCAACGGCAGCGGTTTGTTTCCCGTGCCCTTGGCCGGCCCGGAACCGCTGGTGGTTGATCCGCTGGACAATACCCCCGATGTGCAGTCCGAGGACCACGACGTGTTTCATAACATGGACCATCGCGTCGATTACCTATCGATGATTTTTGTGAAAGAATATTTTGCCACGCCGGCCGCCTGGAATGCCAAGAGCGATCCGTCCCTGCGGGTGATCATGCGGTTGCGAAACGGCTCGCCGCTGTTGGTGGAGAAGAACTTCGGTCACGGCCGTGTCCTTGCACTCCTTTCGACAACCTCGGGCACATGGAACAATTGGCCCAGTTCCGGTCCTTCCTTTGTGGCGTTTGTACTCAATATGGTCCCCTATCTATCGCATCGGTTTGGAACGAGCGACACGTTGCTGGTGGGTGAACCGAAGACCTTGAATTTCAGTGACCCTCCCTTCGAGCAAGCGGTCCATTTTACCGGTCCTGGGGGCGACGCCTCGGCAGCCACAATCAATGGGGAAGCCTCCGGCAAGGGTCAGCGGACCATAACCTACACGAAGACGGAGACAGCCGGTTTCTACAAGGCCCTTCTCACGCAACCATCCCGCAAGACGGAAACCCGCAATTTTGTCGTCAACGTCGATCCAAGTGAAGGTGATTTGCGAGCGATTGCTGGTCCCGACTTGGCCTCTCGGCTTGCCCCTTTGAAATATGAATTCGAGTACGCCTCAAAGTACAACACGAAGCTCGACGAAACCCAGGGACGTAATCTGGGCGATTTGTTTCTGCTGATCCTCTTAATCGTGCTCATCTTGGAGCAGTGGTTTGCATGGTCGTGTGGATATCATATTTCTGCGCCGGTCTTCGGCAGCACGAAAGGCGGCCCGGCATGATTTCCTCCGCGCTGTGGCTGTTGGCTGAATTGCCTATCACTTCAAAATTTGAGTTCGGAAGAATCCAGTCCAACTACGATTGGTGGATCTACGGCGGTGTCCTGCTGGCGATTCTTGCCCCATTGCTTTGGATCTACCGCCGGGATACGGGTGAGTTGCCCTGGTATCTCCGCATCGGGCTGCCCCTGTTGCGGACGCTGGTGCTGATCGGCCTTCTGGTCGTCTTTCTCCAGCCGCGCTGGCGGAGCCAGCGCGAAGAGCATATTGACAGCCGTGTGCTAATGCTGGTCGATACCAGCCTAAGTATGGCCCGCCTTGATCCCGACATGCCTGCCGGCCGTGCGGGCCAGACCCGATTACAACAGGTGGCTTCAGGTCTCGACGATACCGAGTTTCTCGCCCGCTTGCGGAAGAAGCATCATGTTACCGTCGTGCCCTTCAACAGCGTCTTGGAACGCGACCGCCGTGTGGTCTTGCCCTTGGAGGCACCGGTGTCTGGTGAAATGGCCGGGAGCGAGCCTACCGGGGGCAAGACGGCAGGCAGTTCTGAGGCAAGTAGCAAGGCGACTGTAGCACCGCCTGCTTGGCGCAAACACCTTGTGCCCGGCGGCACCGAGACCCGTCTGGGTGAGGCATTGGAACAGCTCTTGCGCGAGGAGCGGAGTACGCCGGTCTCCGGGATTGTGCTCATCAGCGATGGTGGCTTGAACGCCGGCGCATCGCCCGATACGGCCATGGATCTTGCCCGCGATTCGCACGTTCCCATTTACACCGTCGGCGTCGGGTCGGAAAAGAAGCCCGTCGATGTCCGTGTGGCCGACTTCAATGTTCCCTCCCGGGTCTTTGCCGGCGATCGCTACTCGGTGGAAGGTTCGATCCAAGGCTATGGCTTGAAGGGGCAAACGGTGCGGGTGGAACTATTGGTCCGCGAAGGTGCCGCGGCCAAGGATCCTTCACGCCGCGGTCAGGGGAGGCTCGTCGATTTTGCCGAGAAGATTCTTCTCGGCGATGGCGAGGCCGTGCCCGTCAAGTTTGAGCTGCCGCCCTCGGAATTGGGTCAGCGAGTGCTCTGCTTGCGCGTGAAGGCACCGCGGGGTAGCTCCGACGCGTCGGACAAATTCCGCGAAAGTCCGTTGGATGTTTCCGATCATCAGACGCATGTGCTCCTGTTGGCCGGCGGTCCGCTGCGCGATTATCAGTATCTCCGCACGCTCCTTTTCCGCGATAAATCGATGAAGGTCGATGTCCTCTTGCAGTCTGGCCAGACCGGCATATCGCAGGAGGCCACGAACATCCTCGGCGACTTCCCCACATCACGGCAACAGATGGCCGACTACGATTGCATCGTGGCCTTTGATCCCGATTGGAAAGCCCTGAAGCCTGAACAGATCGACTTGTTGTTCGATTGGGTGGACCAGGACTACGGCGGCATGATCGTTGTGGCCGGACCGGTCAACGCGGGTCATGCAGCCGAGGGATGGGTCCAAGACCCGGACATGGCCAAGATCCGCAAGCTTTATCCGGTCGAATTCAATCAGGGCCTGAACACGCGGAGCAACGTGACGTTTAGCTCGGAAGAAGCCTGGCCGCTAGAGTTCACGCGAGAAGGACTGCAAGCGTCCTATCTCTGGCTGGGGGACTCGGCCATTGCTTCCCTGGCGACCTGGTCCCAGTTTTCCGGCGTTTATAGCTATTGCCCGGTCCGCGACAAGAAGGCGGGAGCCACCGTGCTGGCCCGCTTTGGCGATTCCCGCAAAGCCCAGGGTGGCCAGCAACCGATCTACATGGCGGTGCATCGCTACAGTGCCTCGCCGGTCTTGTACCTGGGCAGTGCCGAGACATGGCGGTTGCGGCGAGTCGATCCGGCGTTGTTTGAACAGTTCTGGACCAAGACCATCCGCTTCGTGGCCCAGGAGCGGCTCCGCCGCCAATCGCAGCGCGGCTCGCTATCGATTGATCGCGACCGCTACAACGTGGGCACTTCCGTGGAAGTACTGGCGCAACTGAAGAACTCCCGTTTGCAGCCGCTGACCTCCCCCAGCGTGACGCTTGAGGTTACTCGCGATGGCGTCGATCGGCAGACGGTATTGATGCCAGTTGATCCGAGTAAGGCTGGGCGATTCATGGTCGAATTGCCCGTTGTGCGGCCGGGAGAATATCGCTTGGAACTGATTGTGCCCGAGACGGTGGACGAGCGGGTGCATCAAACTTTTCGCGGCGTGGTGCCCAAGTTGGAAGATGAGGATCCGCAACGCAACGCGTCCTTGCTCCGGGAAATTGCTCAGAAGACGCAGGGCGAATATTACGACGATCTGTCGGTGGCACTGAGCAACACGGCCTCCCCCTCGCTGGTCAATCGGCTGAAGGATGTCAGCCGCACGGAGTTGATTTCGCTGGCCTCTAAGCCAGAAGAAGATGAAAAATGGCTAGAATGGATGTTGGTCGCCCTGTGCTGCGTTTTGAGTCTTGAATGGCTGGTTCGGCGTTTGGCAAAATTGGCCTGATGGTGGAAAATAGAACGTGGCACGGGCTTCCAGCCCGTGGCACAAAAATACATCGAACCGATCGGTCGGATCGGTCCTACGAAATCATGGTAACCCTAGAACACACATCCTCACCGCCTCTGCCGCCTGCTATCCGTCAGCAGCTTGCTGCTCTGCGAGCGGGGATCCGTCGCTATATCTGGCTGGAAGGGTTGGCGGCGATGGCCGTTTGGCTTGGCGCGGCCTTTTGGGGAAGCATGGCGATCGACTGGCTCTTTGAGCCGCCGCGGCCGGTGCGTGGGGCTGTATTGGCCGTGACTGGCATCGGTTTGGCCGTGGTGTTATTCCTCTTTATTCTTCGCCGGGCCTTCGTTCGCCTCAGCGACTGCAATATGGCCATGATCTTGGAGCGGCAGTTTCCGCAGCTCAACGACTGCCTGCTGACGTCGGTGTCGCTGTTGGATCGCCCGATCGAGTCGAGCGGATTCAATCCCCGGATGCTTGCCCACATCAGCCATCAAGCCCGCGAGCGATTGGAGAACGTGTCGCTTTCCGAAGTATTCAACCTCATGCCGCTGGTGCGGAAGATCGTCGTCGCCCTGGGACTGGCCCTGGCAATCGGCCTGCTGGCCGTGATGGCTCCCGCGGTGCTCAACCTATGGGCCGAGCGGAATTTGCTCTTGGCGAACACGATGTGGCCGCGCAAGATTCGCCTCGAGGCAGTGGGCTTTACCGAGGGTGTGGCCAAGGTGGCTGCAGGCGCGAATTTCGATCTTCGCGTGCAGGCATTCCGTGGCGATACCGAAATACCCGTCATTCCGGATAAGGTCGAGATCCGCTATCGCGTCGAAGGTGGTGGCCGCGACCGGAAGAGCATGAAGAACATCGGCCGTCCGGTTACTTCTTCCACCAGCGCGAATGAAGCACTGCAGGAATACAGCTACCCGTTTACGGGCGTACTCTCCTCGATCCATCTCGACATTGCCGGGGGCGATGCTCGCCTGTACGACTTGCAGTTGAAGGTCGTTCCCAATCCCAACCTGAACCTGAAGGTGGTCTGCGAATATCCTCACTATATGGAGCGCAGTCCGTTGACGATCGAATCGGCCAGTGGAGCGGTTCCGGTTCGCGTGCCGATTGGTTCTCATGTAACGCTTACCGGCACTTCCAGCAAGCCGTTGGAGACGGCTCGCATCGACTCTCCCGCAGCGGAGAGTAGTGCGGCCTGGCATCGGCAGTTTTTCGGCGACGATTTAGGCACGGAGCGGATCGAGTTTTCTTATGCGTTTGAACCTTTCCCAGCCCCCACGGCCAAGGAGATCAATTCCGCAGCCGGTGCCGACGAAAAAGAGATAGGGGAAAAGGGTACTGCGGAAGCCAAGCCAGCAGCAAAGTCGCCGCACGAGGTCGCGCTCCAGTTTACCCTTCGCGATACCGACGGACTGAAGGTTCGCGACCCGATGTTTTTGACCTTGGTGCCCGTGCCCGATGAACCCCCGGAGGTCAAGGTCCGTCTGGTCGGAACGCGAGAGCCGGTTGTCACACCCAAGGGCCGCCTACCGGTGACCGGCATAATAAGCGATGATCACGGTCTGGGCAGGGCTTGGTTCGACTATACCGTCGAGGAGCGTGCCGCATCGACAACCCCTAAGAAACCGACTGGAGACTCATTATCCAATTCCAGCGAAACACCCCAAGCCTCACCGCCACGAAAGGGCGAAGTGCCTCTGGCCGAGTTGCCGCAACATCCGGCAGAGTATGTCGTGAAAGAGGCAAGTGTAAAGGCATCCCAACTGAGCCTAGCTACAGGTCAGCGACTGACACTGACGGTGCGTGCCGCCGATCTTTGCACGTTCGGCAAGGGTCCCAATATCGGCAGTGGCGAGTCATGGCAGTTGGACGTTGTCTCCGAAGACGAACTGGTGACGAGACTGGAGGCGCGAGAATTGCTCGTGAAACAGCGGTTTGAGGCGATTGTTGAGGAAATGATTGAAACGCGGAATTTACTCTTGAAAATGGAATTCACCCCTCCCAATAAGGGTGTCGCTGGGGTTCCAAAAGCTAAGTCGGCTGGTGCCGAGCCTGGCGAGCGGCTGGAAAAATTGCCCAAGTTTTCTGCCGACGAAATGAACAAACGTCGCTTGGAACGGACCTTGCAGGCGTTGCAGAATTGTGGCAAGAACGCCATGGAAACGGCGGATGTGGCTGCCGCAATTGAGGAAATTCGTTTACAATTGGATAATAACCAGGCCAATAATGAGACGCGCAAGCAGCGCATTGAAACCCAAGTGTTGCAGCCGCTGCACGTTATCGTGGATAGTATGTTCCCTGTCTTGGAGAAGCGTCTGGTGGCCCTGCAAGCGAAATTTGACGATCTCTCGGCCGGGCCGGGCCGGCGCGATGCCGCTCAGAAGCAGGCCGACCAAATCCTTGCGATGATGAGAGACGTTCTCGATCACATGATGAAGACGGAAGATTTTAATATCAATGTTGTACAGCGGCTGAAGAAGATCATCGAACGGCAGAAAGAACTGACTCGGCGGACCGAAAAAACCGAACAAGAAAGCCTTGGCGAAAAAGAGTGACCGCCTGACCGTAGGTCAGGCTTTCCAGCCTGACGGTACAGCATACAAAGTCAGGCTGAAAAGTCTGACGTACCTTGACAAAGGAACGACCTCCATGATAACGCGATGTCGATGGCTGTGGGCGGCATGGATTGCCTTGACCATCTCCGTGGCTCAGGCGTCCGGAACCAAGGAGCCGCAGCCGGAAGCGAGCAAGCTTGCTGCGCCGGTCGTCGCGTCGGGTTCCGCCGTGCCGGGGTCTGCTGTGGAGGGCCTTTCCACCACCCAGCAGCAGTTGGCTGCCGAATTCAAAGACCTACAGGGCATCCTGATGAAGATGCGGGATCAGATTCGCCAGACCGATCCGAATCGGACTGCGCTGATCGAGAAGGCCCTCAAGGAAAGTGGAGAACGCCGCGTTGAAGCCGATTTTCAGGATATCGTCGATTTGCTTCGCCGCGACAAGTTCGGCGATGCGGTTCGCAAACAGGGTAAAGTCAACGAGGATCTCGAAGCCATCCTCAAACTGTTGCTCAGCGAAGACCGTTCTCAGCGGATCCAAGACGAGAAAGCCCTGATCCGCAAATATCTCAATCTCCTCAACGGCATCATCCGCGAGCAGAAGGATATCCAGGGCCGCACCGCCGGCGGCGAGGATCCGAAATCGCTCTCCGACGAACAGGGCGGGCTTGCCCAGCGAACGGGCAGTCTGTCGAAGGACATCCGCGAGAATCAAGAAAAAGCCCACGGCAACGAAAAAGACGACGGAAAGGGCAACTCGAAGAGCGACGGCAAGAATGACGGTAAGGAGTCAGGTAAGAGCGACGGTAAATCGAAGTCGGGCAGCGATGGCAAAGAACCTGGCAAATCCGCTGGCAAAGAGCCTAAGTCTTCTGCCAAGGGTTCGTCCAAGTCCGGCGGCAAGGATGATGGCAAAGCGAAGGATCCCTCCAGCAAAGGTGACGGCAAAAGTAAGCCTAGTGAAAGTGGCAAACCCAGTGAAAGCGGAAAGCCCAGTGAAAGCGGAAAGCCCAGTGAAAGCGGAAAGTCGCAGGGCAAGAGCCAGCAAGGGCAGGGTCAAGATCAAGGACAGAGCGAGGATCCAAAAGATTCGCCACGGAAAACTGAGGATTCCAACAATCCGCAGCAGGAGCAGAATCCCGTTCGCAAGCGACTGGAAGCGGCCAAGGACCACATGGAAGAGGCCAAAAAACGGCTGGAGAAAGCCAAGAAGGATGGGGCCTTCGACGAGCAAGAGAAGGCCCTCCGCGATCTCGACACCGCCAAGGCCGAGCTGGAGGAGATCCTTCGCCAACTCCGCGAAGAAGAAATGAAGCGGCTTTTGGCCATGCTCGAAGCCCGCTTTCAGAAGGTATTGCTAATCCAACGTGAAATCTACGACGGGACCGTTCGCCTCGACAAAATTCCCGTGGTGGAGCGTTCACATGCCTATGAGATTGATACCGGCCGCCTGAGCAATCGGGAGGCTGAGATTGTGATGGAAGTCGATAAGGCCCTCTCGCTGCTCCGTCAGGAAGGCAGCTCCGTGGCCATGCCCGAGGCCGTGCAGCAGGTTCGCGACGACATGCAGCAACTCGTCCATCGGCTCGCTGAGGGCAAGACCGAAGTGCTTACGCAAGCCATCGAGACCGACGTGATTAAAGCTTTGGAAGAGATTGTCGATGCCTTTAAGAAGGCACAGAAAGATGCGGAAAGTAAGAAGAAACCGCCTGGACCATCGCCCAACGGCCAGCCGCAGGATCCGCCCTTGATCGAGCAGCTTGCCGAGTTGAAGATGATCCGCGCCCTGCAAATGCGAGTGAATCGCCGCACCGAGCGTTATTCAAAGCTCATCGACGGCGAGCAGGCCGGCAAGGAAGACGTCCAGGAAGCATTGCAGCACCTGAGCGAGCAGCAGGCCCGGGTTCATAAGGTTACCCGGGATCTGGAACTGGGAAAGAACGAATAAAGAAATTGAGAATTGCAAATTGAGAATTTGACTCGCCTATAGCGACCCAAACCCGAGAACTCCAAGGAGAAACCCATGAGTCATTTTGCAAGTAATCGGTCGAGCACGATTCCTGCTCGCACTTTTCAATTTTCAATTTTCAATTTTCAATTTTCAATTCTCCTCATCGCTCTGACCTGCTCCTTCGCTCTATCCGCCTCGTCGGTTCCGCTGTCCGATTCGGCGTTTCGCAAGGCACCGACCTGGCATCCACCGCAAGTTTCGGACGTCAAGGTTCAGGTTGTTGCTTGGCTACAGCAGAATGCAGCCGATGCGGCCCTTCAAGGCAAGGCATTGGCAGTCGTCACCGGCATCAGCGATCAAGCTACCGGTTCCGAGTTGCTCGACCGCTTGGCCGAGACCTTTGCCATCGTCGATCCCAAGGTTGCACAGCTTGTCGAAATCTGCTCGCGTCCCCGCAACCGCATCGTCCTGCCGACCTTCGCCTGGATGACTGATTCCAAGACTGCACCGCTGGTGGCTGCCAACATGCGGTTGTACTATGGCCGCTGGCTCGTTCAGGGGCAGTGGTTTGAGGAGGCAATGGAGCAGCTTGGCGGTCTAAAGACGGCCGAAGTCGTGGCCCCCGCGGAACTGCTTTTTTATCAGGGTGTGACCTACCATCGGATGCTTAACAAGAGCGAAGGGCTGAAGGTCATCGGTCAGTTGCTCGACGGCGCCGAGGCCAGTCCGCGACGCTACGTCGCGGTTGCCTACCTGATGCAAGCCGATCTTAACTCCCTGGAAGAGGAAACGCTCGATCACATCGCGCGGCGGATGGAAGATGTTCAGCGGCGGCTCAACCTAGGCCGGGCCGGGCCCAAGGTCCGCAAGGTCGAGAATGGTGTAATCGAGTCGCTCGACAAGATGATCAAAAAGATCGAAGACGAGCAGAGCAAGCAGAATCAGAGCCAGTCCGATTCGTTGCAGTCCAGCAGTCCTGCCAAGGACAGCACGCCCATGGGCGGCAAGGCACCTGGCGACGTCACGAAGAAAGACATCGGCCACAAGGGCGGCTGGGGCGATCTGCCGCCGAAGCAGCGTGAAGAAGCCTTGCAGCAGATGGGTCGTGATTTCCCCCCGCATTTTCGCGATGCTATCGAGGAGTATTTCCGCAAACTGGCCAGCGAAGAAAACAGCGACGATGATAAGTAAACAACATGATAAGTACGTCAGGCTTTCCAGCCTGACATTGAACCGGACCAAGTCAGGCTGGAAAGCCTGACGTACTGGATGAGGTCAACGATGCAATCGATTTTACCCTTGATGTTCCTTTCGGTCCTCGCCTCGCCGCCGCAGTTCGACGTCCTGCTTTTGGATGGCTCTCGGGTTTCCGGCAGCTTGATCCGTTGGGATGTTGCGCAGGTGGTCATCGAGACCTCGACCGGCCCTACTTCTCTGGACAAAGGCAAGCTGGCCTCGGTAACGCCGCACAGCCCACCGGCAGACTCCGCGGCGAAGCCTGCCGTGTGGGTTGATTTGATTGACGGTTCGCAACTTGCGGCCGCGGAATACACCGTGGAGAAAGGCCGAGCCAAGATTGCCTTCTCCGCTTCCGAGATCCTGGAGGTGCCAACCGCTGAGATCGATACCGTGCGTTTTCAGCCAGCCTCCGAGGTGACGGCCTTGGAGTGGTCGCGGATCCGCGGCAAGAAGCTTCGCGGCGATGTAATTGTGACCGGCAATTCCAACGCGATCGATTATCACCAGGGCGCGATTGAGGAGGTTACCGACACGAAAGCCCGCTTCATCCTTGACGGCCAGGCGTTGGGTGTCAAGCGGGCGAAGATCTTTGGCATGATTTATTTTCACGCCACGGCGGCTTCCACGCCGGAGTGTCCTTATACGGTCATCGATTCAGCCGGCTCGCACTGGGCGGCCGCGGCGCTGAAGCTCAGCGAGGACAAGATCGAGTTCACCTCGTCCGGCGGTCGCACGACTCGTCGCAGGCTTGATCAAATCGCCAAGATCGATCTCTCCTGCGGCAAGATTGTTTACATGAGCGATTTGAAAACCGATTCGGAGCCATTCACGCCCCATCCCTTTACCATCACCGGAAAAGAACTCGCCAGCCGCCAGGCGTTCTCGCGGGTCCGTCGCGACGAGAATCTCGAATCGAAGTCGCTGCGAATCCGCGGACAGGTTTACCGCAAGGGACTGGCTCTTCGCAGCCGCAGTGAGTTGGCCTGGACCTTGCCGGGCAAGTTCAGCCGATTGGAGGCGGTGGCCGGCATCGATGATGATGTCCGTCCGTTGGGCAATGTTCGCCTACAGATCCTCGGCGACGGCAAGACACTGCTGGACACGAGCGTTGCCGGCAACGATGAGGATGCCAAGCCGATCAGCCTCGACGTTTCCGGCGTGCGGCGGTTGGTGTTGATTGTCGAGTCCCAGGGTAATTTTGGTGCGGGCGATCATCTCGACCTGGGGAACCTAAGGTTGATCAAATGAAAATTCATGCAGCTATCAAAGTAGCAGGCACACTCCGTGTGCCGTCCGCCCCGCGGCCCAATCCGCAGGTCTTTCAGCAATTCAGGGGCTTCTGGCGGACGACACACGGAGTGTGCCTGCTACTGTTCTTGCCCCACATCTGCAGTGCCGGCCAACCACCTGCCGAGGTCATGGCGGCCGAGTCGCAGCGCATTGCCGTCATGGCAAAGGCCGGCAGCAGCGTGTTGGCGATCTTTGATCCGGCAGAGCAGGGGGGAGGTTCCGGCGTGGTCATCACGGCCGACGGCTATGCCCTGAGCAACTTCCACGTCACGCACCCCTGTGGCAATGCCATGAAGTGTGGCATGTCCGACGGCCGGTTTTATGACGCCGTGATTGTTGGGCTTGATCCCACAGGCGATGTGGCCTTGATCAAGTTGTTGGGCCGCGATGACTTTCCCCATGCCGAACTCGGCGATAGCGACCGTCTTCACGTCGGTGACTGGGTCTTTGCCATGGGCAATCCGTTCCTGTTGGCTACCGACTTTCAGCCCACGGTCACCAGCGGCATTATTTCCGGCGTCCATCGCTATCAGTTTCCTGACGGCACGCTTTTGGAATATGCCGACTGCCTACAGACCGATGCATCGATCAATCCCGGCAACTCGGGCGGCCCGCTGTTCAACGGCCTGGGGCAGGTTGTGGGCATTAACGGCCGCTGTTCGTTTGACAAGCGGAATCGTGTAAGTGTCGATGTGGGGTATGCCGTTTCCATCAACCAGATCAAAAATTTCCTTGGTGTCTTGCGCAGCGGGCGGATCGTCGATCATGCCACTCTGGGTGCCCAGGTCGCCGCCGACGACCAGGGGCGCGTGCTGGTCGCCAATATCCTGGAATCGTCCGACGCCTACCGTCGCGGACTGCGGATTGACGACGAGATCACCAGCTTCGCCGGCCGGCCGATTACCACGCCCAATGGATTCAAGAACGCCTTGGGTATCTTCCCTAAGGGATGGCGCGTGCCGCTAACTTATCGCCGCGAGAATAAGACCTACCCAATTTATGTCCGTCTTACTGGCGTACACGGCCGCGAGCAACTGATCGAAAAGACGCTCGGCCGGCCTGCCCAGCCGATGCCCCTTCCCAAGCCGGGTGAAAAGGGCCGCAAAGGCCAGCCTAAGTTGCCACAACTTCCTAAAATGGAACCGCAGAAGCTGCCTATGCCAGAGGTTGTGAAGAAGGTCTTTGCTGAGAAGCATGGATTTGCCAATTACTTCTTCAACAAGCTGGAACAAGACCGAGTACTCAAACTCTGGAAGCCGCCCGGCGATGCCAAAGGAACCCGCGGCGTCTGGACTCTCGTGGGCAGGCTCCAAAGTGGCAAGGAAGTTAGCTTCCGCATGGCCGACAGCGAAGTTGAGCTCAAAGCACCGGCGGGCGATTCCAAGTGGATGCTAGGCTCCAAGTTCGCCGAGGCGTTCCTGCCTGGTAGCAACAATGGACTTCTGTCGGCGATGTTCCTCTACCGGCGGATGGCACTGGATGGAACCAAGGGCTTTAGCGATGTTTATTACCTGGGCACACTTCCGCTTCCGCCGCAGGAGGGGTTGTTCGACGTGATCGTTGCCCCGTATCGAGGTGTCGAAAGTTGGTTCTATTTCGACTTGCATGGCCAGTTGGCCGCTGTGGAGATTTATGCCGATGAACATTCCGATCCCTGGGACATCCACTTCTCGCAATATCGCGACGTCGACGGCCACGACCTGCCGGGTCACGTAATGGTCCATGGCAACGGCAGTGTGTTTGAATTTGACTTCGATCAGTTCCGTTTTAGCGACGAGGCGGGGAAATAAGAAGATGATCCGATTTTCTCTTACTACGAGTACCGTGATCCGTTGGTCTGTCGCATTACTGGTTGTTGCCGTATTGCTTGGCGCAAACACCACTTCCGCTGCCGATCCAAGCTTGGCTCGCGTGATTGATCTGGCCCAGGCCAAGATGGTAAAGATTTACGGTGCGGGCGGATTTCACGGCATGCAGGGCTATCAAAGCGGATTTTTAATCTCGTCCGAGGGGCACGTCCTCACCGCATCGAGCTACGCATTGGACCCCGATCGCATCACCGTCATTCTGAACGACGGTCGCCGCTATCCCGCCAAGCTCTTGGGCGACGATCCGCGGCTGGAAGTCGCTGTGCTAAAGATCGAGGCCGTGAGCTTGCCTTATTTCGACATTGCCAAGGCGGTCTCGCTGACGGATGGCACGCGGATTCTCGCCTTGAGTAATCTCTTCAATGTGGCCATGGGTGATGAACAGGCCAGCGTGCAAAGCGGCACGGTCTCGGTCCTCACGCGTTTGGAGGGCCGTCGCGGAGTTTTTGAGACCCCCTATCACGGCCCGATTTACGTACTCGACGTGGCCACCAATAACCAAGGTGCCTTGGGGGGGGCCTTGCTGACCTTTCGCGGCGAACTGGCCGGCATCCTGGGCAGGGAACTCCGTAATTCACTCAACAATACCTGGTTGAGCTATGCCGTGCCGATCGATCAGCTTCGCCAATCGATCGATGAGATCAAGGCGGGGAAGTTCATCGCGTTGAAGGAATTGCCGCCCGAGAAGAGGCCCGCCCGTCCCATGGATCCAGGTCTGTTGGGCATCAACCTCGTGCCTGACGTCCTGGAGCGGACCCCCGCTTACGTTGACCAGGTTCGCCCCGGCACGGCCGCCGCCCGGGCAGGCATCCAACCCGACGACTTGATTCTGTTGGTTGGCAATCGTCTCACCCAATCGTGCAAGGCATTGCGGAAAGAGTTGGAAATGATCGATCAGGCCGACGCCGTCAAGATCACGGTCCTTCGCGGTCAGGAGTTGGTGGAGGTGACGGTGCAAGCCGGGCCGGATGATAAATGACGAATGTGCAAACACGGCCTTGATCATAACCTTGCCAACTGCTAGCAGTGACGGCAGGCCGTAGGGTGC
>JBAWVO010000077.1:0-23175 GCA_037147235.1 Planctomycetota bacterium
AAATCCCCTTCGCTTTCCAGCAAACGACATAAAACCAACCGTACAGGTCGAAATTTCGACCTGTACGATTGATTTTGGGCATGCCCATAACTACCGAGGAAAACACCGGTCTACTGTACTCGACACGCTTTTCGGTGACTTCTGCGGGACCGACTGCCAAAACACGGAACCATAAGCTACCAAACGAGTTGCGATTCTAGGTTGGACGAACAGACCAACAAAACCAATCGTACAGGCCGAAATTTCGTGTTTGGGGGCAATCGAACCTTATTTTAGGGTGCCCATACTTGCCAAAGTACGGGTTGGCTGTACATAATGGGGGTATTGCTGTTTGCTCCCAACTGTGTGAAAGCATTTTTTGGCTCATCTCTCCCCTCGAAAGGACTTGTAAATGCCTCCAGAAACCAAAATCCGTGTACTCATTGTCGACGATCAGGAAGTTGTTCGGTTCGGTGTGAAGTCGCTGTTGGAGGGGACGGAGATCAAGGTGGTTGCCGAGGCGACCAATGGACCGGCCGCAGTTAAGTATGCCGTGGAGAAAGAAGTCGACATCGTATTGATGGACGTCCGCATGCCGGACGGCGACGGACTGACCGCGCTAGGTCGCATCAAGTTGGAGAAGCCCAACCTGCCGATTCTCTTGATCTCGGCTTTCGAGAATCCCGCGTATGTTGCTCGCGGGGTCGCCATGGGTGCCAACGGACACCTTTTGAAAGGGTGTACGCGGGACGATTTGCTCAATGCGATCCGGCTGGCCGTTACCGGTGGGAATATCTGGACGCACGAGGCCCTTCGCCGTGTGAGTAGTTCGCTGCGCACGCCGCGGCTAAGCGGTGACCTGGAAGCGTCGTTGAGCGAGCGCGAGGGCGAAGTGCTTCGGCAAATAGCCCATGGTTTGACGAACAAGCAGATCGCTCTGGCGTTACACATCAGCTACGAGACCGTGAAGGAACACGTCCAGCACATTTTCCGCAAGATTGGCATCAAGGATCGCACGCAGGCGGCGGTGTGGGCAGTGCGCAAACAACTCGTCTGAGTCGATCATCTCAGTTAGCCCATTAGTAGGGCCTATCCGTCTTCCAGCAGAGCAAATCCCTTGGACGGCAACTGGACCTGTACGGGTGTTGCGGTCTGGCACCCCGGGCGGTAGAAGCCAATTTTTTCCAAGGCCAAATAAATCGTGTCGAGCGTCTTCTCACCAAGGTTGGGAATTTCCAGCAACTCCTGGGGCGTCGAGCTGAGAAGATCCTGGACAGTAAAGATACCGTGATCCTCCAGACAATTCACCGTTCGCACGACGAGATCAACCTCCGAGAGGCTCAAATCGAGACGATTGTCGGTTGTTTGGGTCTTTGCCCAATCTGGAATCGGAATTCGTGTAACAGCCATAATACCCTCCGTGATTTGGATGTGACTATCAGAAACTTCCACCAGTATATCACACTGGAAACAAGGGAATGAGAGCTTTCTTGGATTTTTCTTAGCGGAGCCAGTTAGCGGCGTCCTTTGCCCAGTAGGAGAGGATAATGCTTGCCCCGGCGCGATGAATTGCGGTGAGTGTTTCCAGCACGATCGCGCGTTCGTCGATCCAGCCTCTGGCGGCGGCGGCCTTGACCATGCTGAATTCGCCGGAAACATTGTAGGCGGCCAGCGGCACACCGGGAAAATGGTCGGCGGCCAAGCGGATGATGTCGAGATAGGCCAGTGCCGGCTTGACCATGATCATATCGGCCCCTTCGGCCAGATCCAACTCAATCTCGCGGATGGCCTGATCGGGCGACGAGGCGGCATCCATCTGGTAGCTGCGGCGGTCGCCCGTTTTCGGCGTGCTTTCGGCCGCGTCGCGAAACGGTCCATAGAACGCGCTGGCATATTTGGCCGCGTAGCTCATGATGGGAATATGCGTGAAGCCGGCCCCGTCCAACCCGCGGCGAATCGCCCCCACCATGCCGTCCATCATGCCGCTAGGCGCGACGAGGTCGGCCCCGGCTTGGGCATGCACGACGGCTTGCCGGGCGAGAATTTCCAGCGTGGCGTCGTTGTCGACCTGCACCCGGCCAGCTATCTCTTGCAACGGCCCGCAATGGCCGTGGTCGGTGTATTCGCAGAGGCATACGTCGGTGATCACCAACATCTCCGGTGCGGCCTGCTTGGCCAATCGCACGGCCTGGGCGATGATACCGTCCGGACTGGTCGAATCGCTCCCCAAAGCGTCCTTGACTGCGGGAATTCCGAAGAGAATCACGCCGCCCAGTCCCAAGTCTTGCAGGGTACGAATCTCTTCAACCAAGAGGTCGGGCGACCACTGAAAGTTGCCCGGCATCGAAGCAATTTCCTGCCGCACGCCGCAGCCCGGCCGCACAAAAAGAGGCATCACCAAGTTTGCAGGCGATAGACGCGTATGCCGAATGAGTTGCCGTACGGCCGGGTTGTAACGGAGACGACGAAGACGGGTGGTGGGGAACATGTGGCAATGGATGAAGGATGAATTCAGGTAATGCCATCATCTTAGTAGGCATGCCGATTGAATACAACCCGATGCATCACTTTCCTTTTTCCAGTGCCGCGCGTGCGTGTTGGACCACATCTTTTGCCCAGGTCTTGTTCTGATAAAGCACGATGACTGCATGGTAGATCGCGTTGGCCCTTTGGGGATCGGTCTTACGTAGTTCGTCGGCAAGGTTGATACGATTTCGCACAAGGATCCGTTGTTCTTGACTTTGGACCTCATACTGCTGGCGGAACTCGCTGAGCCGCCGCTTGGCTGACTGGATGCAGCACCAATTCGGTCCGAAGGCCTCGTTGGGTGACTCGGAAAGATCGATCATCGCCTGAAGCTTTGCAATGCCGGCCTCAAGGTCGTCACGGGCGGTGTTTAATGCGTCGAGGTAATTTCGCTCGACGGGCGATAGTGGAGTTTGTAAATTTACCCCTTTGGCCAAAAGTTCCAGACGCCGCTCCAGATGCGACATTTCGATCCGTTTCACGTAATCCTTCAGAACTTCGCTACGAGAATCGTGAGGAAATCGGGTGAGAAACGCGCGTATATCGTCTTCGGCCTGCTGCAAGGCTTCCGTCGACTCACCCTTGGTTTGCCGCTGGATGCGCTGGTAAAGTCCGTCGGCTGATGGCGGTTGAAGCATGTACCACGCCAGCAGCCACACGGCGAGAAGTCCGATCACCAGTGCCCAGGTCTGTGGCGAAATCCAATTGCCTGCGGGCCGCTCCGGCGGTGCTTCGTCCAACTCGCCGGGTCGGACCGGCACGAACCGCGCTGGCGTTCGCGGCAATTCCGGCGATGATATTTTAGCTGCCGCCGGCAGTGGAATTCCGGCCGTGGCCAAGCTGGTTTCGGGTAGGCTGGCCTGGACGGGTAGCGGCGCGCTGGGCAATGCCGGATGGTCCGAGGTTTGTGGTGCTGCAATGGTCGGGGCATAAGGGTTAATCGGCGGTGAGTCAACTTCCGAGGGCGAATCAACCGGTGCCGGATCGACCGTCACCTGCATTGCATCGTCGGGCGGCGACACGATGAACGTCTCCAGCATCGTCTCCAAGCGTCGTTCGAGCACCATTGCCGTGGCGAAGCGGCGGTTTGGATCCTTCTCCAAGAGACGATGAATGATCTGTTCCAGTTCGGTGGGAATATCAACCGCAAACTGCCGCAATGCCACGGGCTTTTCAAACCGCTGCTTGTCCAACATCTCGACAAACGATTTTGCGTTGTACAAAGGACGGCGAGCTAAAAGCACGTAAAGTACGCCGCCCAGACTGTAGAGATCACTTCGGGGATCGACGGCGCGGCCCTCGGCTTGCTCGGGGGCCATGAATTCCGCCGTCCCCAGCACACCTCCCACTCCCGTGAGACGCACGTTGCCAAACAATCTCGCGATGCCGAAGTCCGAAAGTTTCAACACCCCTTCCTCGGTCAGCAACAGATTGCCAGGCTTAATGTCGCGATGGATCACGCCGCGGTCGTGAGCGTGCCGTAATGCCCGAGCGACTTCGATGCCAAACTGGGCCACCTCTCGCCATTGAAACGCGCGGCCGCGGCCGAGCTGCTCTTCCAGGCTGCTGCCGGCTACAAATTCCATGGCATAGAAGATATGTTCCTGATCTTCGCCAAAGCCGAAAATCCGCACGATGTTCGGATGATTGAGCTTTCGCAGAGTCTCGATCTCGGCCTTGAAACGGTCGCGAAAGTCGGACTGCTGGGCCATCTCGGCGGCTAACAGTTTGACGGCAGCCGTCTGGCCCGACGAGTCATCCACCCCCAGGTAAACCGTGCCCATGCCGCCGCGGCCGATTTTGCGGACGATTCGGTATGGGCCAAGGCGGGGGGGGAGCATGGGAAGGAGTTAGGAGTTAGGAGTTAGGAGCTAGGAGCTAGGAGCTAGGAGCTAGGAGCTAGGAGCTAGGAGTTAAAGGGAAAATCTTCTCCAATAACTGATATTACCCGACGTTTTCCTCGCGAGCAAGGTTCCCTGAGAAATTTCGCAACCCCATTTCGGGCAAGTATTTGCAGCGAACGAAAGCCGATAGTATACTATCTATTCTGTTCTTTCGCCCTAACCTCAAAAATTCCACTAGGGTGAACTAGACGGAAATGAGCAATACATCCAAGGAACAGCCATGGCACAAGTGACTCTCGATACGATCGCCGAGGCGGGCGTGGTCGGCGCGGGCGGGGCGGGTTTTCCGACCCATATCAAGCTCGCGGGAAAGGCCGATACGGTCCTTCTTAACGCGGCCGAGTGCGAACCGCTGCTTCATAAAGATAAAGAAGTCCTCCGCGATTACCTTGACGCCACCATCGAAGGCATGGCGGTCGCCATGCAATTGGTCGGGGCCAATCGGGCAATCGTCGGCATCAAGGAAAAATACCACGATGTGATCGACCTGCTCCGCGCCAAGCTGCCGCGCGCCATGGAAGTTTGCCCGTTGCGCGACGCATATCCGGCCGGCGACGAGTTCATCCTAGTCTATGACACGCTCAAACGCATCATTCCGCCGGGCGGGATCCCGTTGGCCGTGAATGCCGTGGTGATGAACGTCGAGACGGCCGTGAATGTGGCCGCCTCGGCTGGCCGGCCGGTAACCGAAAAATTTCTCACCATCGCCGGTGCGGTTGCCGAACCGATTACCCTCCGCGTGCCGCTCGGCGTGACACTCGCGCAATGCGTCGCCGCGGCCGGCGGAGCGACAATTCCCGACCCCAACTACATGGTCGGCGGCGTGATGATGGGCACGCTCCAGCCCGACCACGAGGCCCTGGTCGATAAGACCACCGGCGGCGTGATCGTGTTGCCCAGTGACCATGTGGTCATCCGCCGCCGGAACCAAACTTGGAAGCAAGTCGCCCGTATCGGCCAGAGTGCATGCGACCAATGCAGCTATTGTACCGAACTGTGTCCCCGCTGGCTGCTGGGCCATCCGATCGAACCCCACAAGGCGATGCGAAGCCTGGGCTTCAACATGGTCGGCGAGGCCAACACGATCGGCACGAGTTTCTGTTGCGAGTGCAACCTGTGCAGCCTGTATTCGTGTCCGGAGGATCTTGATCCCAAGCAGGTCTGCTCGCAGAACAAGCGGCGATTGGCCACGGAAAAGAAGCGGTGGGAGAATCCACCCTTCAATACCACGCGCGCGGAAACGCATTTGCGCAACCGCAAAGCACCCATGGCCCGCTTGATTCAGAAGCTGGGGCTGCGGCAGTTCCGCAACGTCGGCCCGTTGAACAACGAATTGCTGGCCACGGACAAGGTTGGCATTAAGCTCAAGCAACACATCGGTGCCCCGTGCGATCCGCTGGTCAAGGTGGGCGATCGCGTGGTCAAGGGGCAGGTGATTGGCCGGCCGCCACTGAACAACGGCAAGCCGGTCATGGGTACCGCAGTGCATGCGTCGATCGATGGTACGGTCACGGCGGTCAGCGGTGGCGTGATTTGGATTCAGTAGAACGGAATTTATTCCGTTCCAACGGATTGAAATCCGTTCTACGAAGAAGCACTCAGAAGGATAAAAAAAATGTCTATCGGCAAAGCGATTGGTGCGATTGAATTCTCCAGTGTGGGCCTGGGCTACTTGGCCCAAGACGAAATGCTCAAGGCGGCCTCGGTCAATCAGATCATCGCCCGCACGATATGTTCCGGGAAATACCTGGTTGTGGTGGGCGGGTCGGTGAGCGACGTCGAGGCATCGGTTGAGGCCGGCATCAAAGTCGGTTCCAGCGCGGTGATCGATTCGTTAATGATCCCCAATGTCCACGAGTCGGTCTTTCCGGCCTTGGGCCAGTCGGTCGTCTTGGGTCCAGACGAGGCCGGTGCCCTCGGTGTAGTAGAAACCTTCAGCGGCGTGAGTATCCTTGCTGCCGCCGACTGTGCGGCCAAGGCAGCCCGCGTGACGCTCTTCCGCATCCATGTCGCGATGGCCTTGGGCGGCAAGGGCCTCTTGCTGATGACCGGCAGTGTGTCGGACGTGCGCGCCGGAGTCGATGCCGCGGCCGACGAGGCCCGGCAACGCGGCCTGCTAGTTTCCGAAATAGTGCTGCCGCGACCCAGCAAGGAATTGTTTGCGGATTATTTGTAACCCGCAGGGAACTTATTGTGGCCGGTCACTGCTGGATCGCAGCCTTGTCGGCTGCTCCTGACCCCTTTTGCCCCCCACATTTACTTCTTGCGGACACCACCCTTGCGTTTGAGTCCAAGGCCAGCAAGGAAAAGGTCTGCGGCGTCAAGGCGGCCGTCTGATCGAGCACGAAGAATCCCAACTTCAACAAGATAATCGATCAGATCGCGAGCATTCTCGACAGGAGGACGGATTGCGGCAGCAGTGTCTCCCCATCTTCCGTCCCAGTCCTCTGTCAGAAGATGTTCCAATCGCTTGCGATGACATGGAACAATCGCGCTTTTAATTCGCTTCTTCAATCCATCCAACCAGGGCCATTCATCCAGGGAATGTTGAACCTGTTCAACGGATACTTTGTCCAATGCTCTTCCCATGGATGTTGGTAGAATAAGACGTGGCCAACCGGCCGCCCGAGAAGAGCCGATCTGTATATCGGCGGCAACTTCGACAAGGCGAACAAGTGGCCTGGGGAGTGCTCGCCCAAAGCCATCGCGGACATGGTTGATAAGCCAACGATAGGTTAATCCTTTTTTTACATTACTACCCATGTATTGGCCAATTAACCGATCAATGATCGGCCGGATGTCTTCGCTATCCGTAATTCTAGGGACATGACCGAGTGCCGGATCGTCGAAAAACTCGATCTTGTTACGAGGAGCCTCCTTAATGTGTCTATATAGTTCGTCGGAGCTGTTTACTATGCGTTTGAGCAACATTGCGTAGAGGTTTCGATCGCTCCAAACAAGCTCGACGCGGTTTGCCGCGAGTTTTGCGAGGTCGCCCCCTCCCTCGGTCGCGTAGCGATGAAAAAGATCTGTGCGCAAAAAGACTTTAGCCCGGATGCGTTGCCACCGTCGGGTATACGCCGACCAAAACGCTATGAGGCCGCGAATAGCGGCACTCATTGTCTGCCAATCATTCGCGCCGAGGGTATCAAGCTCATCATAACCGACAAAGAGATAGCGGTCATTCTGCTGCAAATCCTTGTCGAGACGGTCCAAGGCAAGCAACGGCTCATTGCCTGAAAAACTGCAAAACGCTTCGTAAACCTTGTTGGGTTCTCCTCCGTCCGGATTCAACAACGACCTCAACGTCTCGGAATCTCTACATCTCAGTTCTCCCTGAAGTACACGAACCAGATAGGCAAACCAAAGTTTAAACGCCGCCTCGCGATCATTTTCGCACTCACGAAGAAATGCGGCGAATCCTCGGGCGTCAGGAAATTCGCTACCAATAGGATAGCCGGCAAACCATTGAACTTGTTGTGTTCTCGCCAAAAAAGGCCGAATTTCCGGCAAGCAACGCTCTATCGCCGGCAATAGCTTAAGTTCGACGGCGGCCCGAAACAATTCCGACTTGCCTGCGCCCCGAGGTCCGATCACCAAAACGACATTCGGATCGAAAGCTCGTACATGTTCTGCGATCGGATGAAAAGTCTTAGGGAAACGATCCTTATCCTCGCCTTCCGCTCGGCCATTGCTGCCCATCCTCGACAGTTCCTCAAGCAGCATAGACGATTCAGCGTGTTTCGCCATTGCTATTCTTCCTCCCGCATGAATTTCGCGACAATACGTTCGGCAAGCGAGCGATATTCTGGCAAAGAAGCGAGAGGATCGGCAACATCCTCAATGGAATCGAAATGTGCAAGTTTTGGCTCATAGGAAATGGCGACGGGAGCGTGCGGTGCCACTTCATTTTCGATGTCGCGGATGTACCAAAAGTTGTCTTCTTCCGCATCCTCGGGGTCGGCCGCGTAATAATGTTCCGAAAACTCATCTTGCGCGCGTTCGGCGAACCCGGCAACAGCGTCTTTAGCAGCTTTGGTGTCCTGTGGAACAAGTGATTGAACCAGCAAGCATTCCAGTTGAGGTTTGTCCGCAAGAACCCGATTCGCGCCAAGACGATCAATGATTACCCGCAGTCCTTGCCAACTTTGTTCGGACGAAGTGCCGAAGAGCACATGCAGGTGGGCTAACCCTCCCAAGAGCAAACCGCTCGATTCAGAAAGGCCCGTGCGCGTATCAAGAAGAATCCAGTCCGGCTGAAGCTCATCGCGCACCTCGCGTAGCAATTGAACATGAGATCCTATCTTTTCGCCGACCGGCAGTTCAAAATCAACTCGAGCTAACTTTCCCAGAAAATCGCCGTTTAGACAACCAGCCGGAAAGACGAGTATTTCGCCCGATTGCGTAACTGCGGACTGTCGGCACGCATGATAATAGTCCCGCAGATCAACGGAATCATATGGACGTTCCAAAAGGTAGTCGATCACGCCCCAAGACGCGATCATTCCCGATGGATCCGCAGCCAAAAGAACGCCCACTCCCGGAGCATCGAGGTCGAAGTCGATAACGACAACGCGCTCGCCGACTCTCGCACGTTGGATGGCAAACGATGCAAGTGCCGTACTTCGCCCAACACCGCCCTTGAAAGAATAGAACACCACAATCGGCGGCGATTTGTCTCGCTCGCCGGTCCATTGCCACAGCGGCTCTGTCATATCGCACAGCCACGCACCGCGGGTTCGGTGGCGGTCGGCAATGCGAAGGTGTTCCAGCGTGTCCTCTTCGGGCCGCGATTCGTTCCAAACTTGCTCGTAAAGCTCCCGATCTGCGGGATTACCGCGAGATGCCATCCAAATTTCGGATGTCCAATAAGGGGCAGCAACTTCCGCAATTTTCTCGTTGATTTCTCGTTCGAGATCAACGTCGCCGGAGTCTGGCGTCCACAAAATCAGCCGCAACTTTCCGAAAATATCCTCAATGAGTACAGCGCGATTGATCGAAGGCTTTTCCTTGGTAAGCCGACGTAGTGTTTCGATTGTGGCTTTCCTGGCCTCATCCAAATGGCAAGTAAGCATTAGACTAACCCATCCAATTTCATCTGTTGAATTGCTGGGGCGTATATCGCGTGGGCTTCCGCAAGCCATTCCATTGCCTGTTGAGGGGGAACCACAGCGGGAGCACGGTATCGTATCGTCTCGCACCAGCCCGTTTGTTTGTCGTATATGGAATGGCCCGCAGTCACCTTGAGGGGATATTTTGCGGTCCGACCACTCGGTATCGCCGCAAGGCTTAGCGATTTGAGGCTTAATTCATTCAAATCGTGGCCCCATGGCTTGGTGCCCTCAACTAAAATATAGGTTTTGAGAACACATTCGACAACGTAACCCGTCAGGTAGCCAGCACCGTCAAATCGTCCTGCATGGAACAACAAGTCTGCGTCTGCAAGGTGTTTTTCCGCCGCATCAGGATAGTCATCGCCTTTCGATTGCGCCAACTTAGGCATTTGCCGCCCCTCTAGTAGCGTGTAGCTAGGCACCCAGTATACGGGACCGCGACGACTGCGGAAGCGGAGATGAGTCCGCTCCTATGCATCATCATAATGCAGCATCCAGTTCATCCCAGCAAAAACTATTGTAACTGACTGACTGACAGTAACTGACTGACTGATAGAAAATTTGACGGATAACCGATAAACTGATAGGAACCTTTGATTTCAACCCACAGGTCTCAGTGTACCATAAGGAAGTGGTGAATCAAGAGACCAGGGGCAAGGGATTATTCGCGGATTATTTGTAACCCGCAGGGAACTTTCTGCCTCCCCGCCGCGTCCAATGGTTGGCGTTTAGAGTGTTCGTCAACCCAAAGACCGGAGGTAAGAAGCATGAGAGTCTCGCATTTTTTCCTGACCGCAGTTGTTTTTCTTTCGAGCTTGTTCACAATCGACCGCTCAGCCTTGGCCCAGCGGCCGTCTACGGATCGGCATGTGGCCGAGCTGGGGCAATTCTTCAACGGCGTGAAAATCGCGGCCCCGATCGTCGAGCAACGCTTGGCCATCTACCCGGTTCTCGTCGAAAATGTGCCTCTGCTGCATGGCGCATGGCAGACGCTTGACGAGGCCGTCGCCCGTGGTACACTCGTGATCAGCGAGAAGGGTGGTGGCTCGGTGCCGGTCGTGAGCGTGGAAAACCGCAGCCGGGATGCCTACATCCTGCTGATGATGGGGGATGTGATTAAGGGCGGCATGCAAACCCGCACGATCCGCCACGACACGGTTCTTGGTCCGGGACAGCGGTTGGAGCTTGAAGTTTTCTGTGTCGAGGCCCATCGCTGGCAGGGCGAAAAAGGCTTTTCCGCAGCCAACGCCAAAGTGCCGCAATCGATCCAGCATGAGCTGCGTCGCGGGGCGTCTCAGGGCGACGTGTGGAGAGGCGTGGCGGAAAACAACGGCTCGCTGGGGGCCGAAAACGGCACGGGAAGCCTGGAAATGGCCTTGAAATCTTCTTCCGTGGAAAAGAAGCTCGATGCCGTCCGCCGGCGGGTTGTGCCCGAGATACCCCACCGTACGGTGGGTTTCATTTTTGTGCATGGCGGCCGGGCCGTGGGGGCGGAATTCTTTGGCAGCGAGGAACTGGCCCGGGCTGAGTTCCCTCAATTGCTCGATTCCTACGCCGTTGACTACGTGATTCTGGGCGGGCCGGGCCGTTGGACGAACGAAAGAGACAACCGTGCGGCCATCGAGTTCTTTGAACGGGTCTGTCGGGCAGGCAGCCAGCGCGTAAAAACTGCCGGCTCCGGTGCCGGAATTCGCACCCAGGCCGATGGATTGCTGGGCGATGGCGTCAGTCTCGATGCCGCGCTCGTCCACTTCGGAATCCAAGTCGAGCGAAAGGTGCAGCCCAATCAACCCGAGGTGATCTGGCCACGTCAGCAGGGGAACGGCCGGTGAGGTTTTCGGCTCTTCCGGTTCTAGGTGCGGAACGCGAATAATTGTAATTGTCGGGTGGGGAGAGCGCAGCGAGCCCCACCAATTCTGTTGCGGTCCGCTTTGGGTGGGGCTCGTTTCACTCTCCCCACCCTACTTCTGCACCTAAACCGGAATAGCCAAGTTGTGGAACGATTGAGGCAGCCCTACGTAGAACGGAATTCATTCCGTTTACCCGAAACAGACAAGGCAACGGAATAAATTCCGTTCAACGAAGTGGGGCCTTGTTCGGGGGCACCGTCTGGACTACGATAGGAGCGGATCAAATTCCCGTCAGTCATAATGCGCGCCACCGCCGCGACGCCTATCGTTGACCTGTAAAGGGGGAGTGTAGAGGGGATAAAGAGGAAAAGGATAGATGGAGTCGGTCTTTTCACAAATCGGGCCGTGGATTTTCTTCCTCACGCTGGGCAGCGGGATGGGAATTCCCTTGGGCATTCCGCCTGCGCCTGACGACCCCGTGATGGTTCGCTTTGCGCCCGAAGAGTGCGTCTTCTACACGACGTGGTCGGCAAGCGCGGTGGCGAATCCCTTGAGCAAGAACCAGGCCGAGCAGATGCTGGCCGAGCCGGAGGTGCGGCAGTTTGTCGAGCATCTCGAGAAGTGGATACGTCACTCCGTCGCCCAACCGGCCAGTGATCGCGACGCGAGCAATCTTTCCGACGCGACCTTCGATACCATTCTGATGATCCTCCGCCACCAGACGACGCTCTTCGTGTCGGATGTGAAGATCAAGGATAAGAAAGTATCGGCCAAGGGCGGCATGGTCGTTGCCCTGGGGGCGGACACCCCGCTGGCGACCAAACTCTTCCATCAGAACGTCCGCGCGTTCTTTCTCAACCTCAACGTGGAAGCCCTGGAGGTTCTTCGCATTGATGGCCAAAACTGGTATCGCGTCAAGCCCAAGGCTGAGTTTCCGACGATGATCGTGGGGATCAAGGATTCCTACTTGATTGTGGCCGTGGGTGACGGAAGTCTCGATAGGATCCTCCAGTGGATGCAGAAACCTGCTCCGCAGTGGCTGGTACAAGCCCGGCGGATCGCCACCTTGGAGCGTCCCACCGGTCTGACCTATATCAACCTTCAGCGATTGCGCGAGGTCGGTCCTGCGTCCACGGATCTGCACCGCAAACAGTGGGGCGAACTGCTGGGGCTGGCGCAATCGCCTTGGCTCGTCTCTGCCAGTGGCTTGGTTGGTCCAGATGTTGTAACACGAACCGTCCTGCCGATTGAAGGCGAGCCTCGGGGATTGCTTCTCCCGGCCAATGGCCGTGGTTTGACGCGGGAAGACATGGCGGCGATTCCCGAAGATGCCACGCTGGCCCTGGCCGTGCGACTGAATGTGCAAAAGACACTCGATGCCCTGGTGGCGGCCGGCAAGAAGGCAGATCCCGAGGTCAAGGAAGCACTCTTAAAGGGATTGGAAACGCTCCAACACGGCGGTGACGCCGATTCTCAGCATGTCTTTGCATCGCTGGGCGACCGTTGGTGCTTTTACAATTCACCGCGTGAGGGGGGGCTGGTGATGACCGGGCTGACCGGCATCGTGCCGATCACCGATCGCAAGAAATTTTCGCGGAGCTACGAAGTCCTGACGCGACTGGCCACGGAGATCCTGCCCATGGCCGACGATTTCGGTTCCAATGGCCAAAAGATCCATCGCTTTCGCTTCGCCGGCAGCGACGTCCATTACGCGACTCTGGGGGGAATCGGCCTGACCCCGGCATGGTGGGCGGGCGACAAACAATTCGTCGTTGCTTTGGCCCCGCAGAACATCAAAGCCTATCTGTCTCGCGGGAAAGATAGCCGATCTTTGGCCGACGTGCCGGAGGTGGCCGCCGAGTTTTCTGGCCGCGATCCCTTGCTGGCAATTGGCTACCTCGATGCACCGCGGCTATTTGAAGCGATCTATCCTCTTCTGATTATTTCCGCGCCGTCCTTCCTGGGTGTCAACGGGTTGAGCGAAGGCCGCCGCGATATGTCGATGATAATTCCCTCGCTTCCGTCCGTCTGCAGGCACTTGCGGCCTGGAGTGGCAACGCTCCGGCGAACCGGCGTGGGGTTGGAACTCACCAGCCGAGGCAGCTTGCCGGGGTTTGGCCTGGCTGCGCCCGTTATGTTTCTGGTATGGGACTCGGAGTGGCTGAACTTGGTGTTCGGCGAATCCGAGAATAACGCACCGCCAATCCCGGTAGTTCCCGGGGTGGTGCCGGCCGGACCAGTTGCGCCGCCAGCGATGTTGCCTCCCGCCCTCCCTCTGCCGGCCGGAGGACGATGAACCGCGGTGCTTAAATGCCCCCCATTAGCTTGTTGAAATACTCCGGCACTTTCGCTGCAAAAGTCAACCGCTGGTCACTGAATGGGTGCGTGAGGGAGAGCGATCGAGCGTGAAGTGCGAGGCCCGCGTAGGATTCCTTCGCATTACCATACTTCCGATCACCCACGATGGGATTTCCGATATCGGCAAGATGCACCCGGATTTGGTTCTTCCGGCCTGTCAATAAGGAGATTTCCAGCAAGGCGAATCGCTTTGTCTGCTTGAGGACTTGGTAAGCCGTGTGGGATAACTTTCCCTTGGCAGGGTCGGACGTCGAGTACATGACGTGCGCTTGGTTCTCCGCGAGGTAGGTCGTAATGGTCTCCTCGCTCTTCCGGCATTGTCCATGAACGACGGCAAGATACTTCTTCTCCGTCTCGCTCCACGCACCCTGCAAACGGACCTTCGCCTCTTCGCTCTTGGCAAAGACGAGAACCCCGGAAGTATCTCGGTCAAGCCGATGCACGATGAACACGCGGTTTCGGGAGCGGGCGCACCCATTGCGGACGTAATCCGTCAGGAGGTAGTAGGCGGTGCGCGATTTATCGCTCTCGGTGCCGATCGTCAAAAGCCCCGCGGGCTTGTCCACCACAAGGATATCTTGGTCCTCATGGAGTATCACGAGGCCGTGCGGCAGGAGACCAGGACGAGAGCGTTTACTCATGACGATCTCTCGGTTGGACATGGGCTAGCGAAGGCTTCTTCATGGGATTATTGTACTACACAATGGCCTGCCATGAAAAGCCGATTGGACAATCGTCTGATTCCGGATACAATGGCGATTTTGGGATCGGGTTGTTCGTGATAAGAGTCGTTGAATGGATACGGATGCAAGCTGGTTTGTCTATCTTCTACGGTGTGCGGACGGCTCTCTCTACACGGGAATCACGAATGACGTGGCTCGTAGATTGAAGCAGCACAACGCCGGAACAGCATCGCGGTACACTCGCGGCCGCCTGCCTGCTCTCTTGGTTTATCAGGAAGCACAAGCCAGTCGCAGTCTTGCGCTGAAAAGAGAGTTGGCGATCAAGGGCCTTTCACGTCAGGAGAAAGAATCGATGTGTCTTGGTTGTGATTGTGAAAAACAACGAAATGCCGGTGAAGGTGACAAGCAGGGCTGGGCTTCTAAACCATTCCTTATGGCCTTCGTGATTTTCCTCGCAATTGCTCCTCTGCTACGGGCTACCGAGGTCACGGCCCAGCGGTCGGAACATGGCGTGACGGTGAAAATCGACGGCCACCCGTTCACGGAGTACGTCCTTCAATCCGGCACCAAACCGATTCTCTGGCCAATCTTTGGACCGACCGGAAAGCCGCTGACTCGCGCCTACCCCATGCAGGGGGAAGCCAAGGAAACCAAGGACCACGTTCACCACCGTTCGCTCTGGTTCTCGCATGGCAGTGTGAACGGCATTGATTTTTGGACCGAAACGCCCGCAGGCAAGACGGGCACGATTGTACATCGCAAGTTCGTCAAGATCGCGAGCGGCGCGGAAGCTCAAATCGTAACGGAAAACGATTGGCTGAGTCCCGTCGGCAAGAAGGTCTGCGAAGACCAACGGTGCCTGACCTTTGGTGTCCGGGGCGATTCTCGATGGATCGACTTCGATATCACACTCCGCGCCAGCGAAGGGCCGGTCACATTCGGCGATACCAAGGAGGGCACGTTTGGCCTTCGCGTCGCCGAGTCGCTACGGGTCGATTCCAAACAGGGCGGGCAGATCGTCAATAGCCTGGGTCAGATGAACGCTGCGGCCTGGGGCAAGCGAGCCGACTGGGTCGATTACCATGGCCCGCTGGACGGTCAGACGGTCGGCATCGCCATTTTCGACCATCCCCAGAGCTTTCGCCACCCGACCGGTTGGCACGTGCGAACCTATGGCTTGTTTGCCGCCAACCCGTTTGCCCGGCAAGGCTTCGTCGGCAGGGAAAGCGAGGCTGAACCGTATGTACTGCCGCAAGGGAAGGAAATCGCCCTGCGGTATCGAGTTTTTTTGCACCAAGGCGACGATAAAAAAGGTAAGGTTGCCGAGGCGTTTACTGACTATGTCAAACTCAATAAGTGAGAACCCTATGGATCAAGTGGTAATTCTTGCCCGAGGACTGGGAACACGGATGCGAAAAGCGGATCCGACAGTGGCCTTGGACCCGACTCTGGCGGCTGCCGCGGATAGCGGCGTCAAGGCGATGATTCCCATCGGCCGGCCGTTCCTGGATTATGTTCTGGGCGTGGCGGCCGAAGCGGGCATCACGAGGGCGTGCCTGGTCGTGGGACCTGAGCATGGCCAAATGCAAAAGTACTACACCGAGTTGCGGCCGCGACGGATGACGATTGAGTTCGCCGTCCAGGTTGAGCCGCTGGGCACCGCCGATGCGGTCGCTGCCGCCGAGCAGGTCGTTAGCCAGCGGCCATTCATAATGATCAATTCCGACAACTACTACCCGCTACAGGCATTTTGCGGGCTGCGCGATACCCCCGGGCCGGCCGTGGCAATCTTCGATCAGGAGACCTTAGTGGCCCAAAGCAATATCCCAGCCGAGCGCATTTCAAAGTTCTCCGTGGTCGAGGGGATTACCGAGGCCGATGGCTCCATGCGTTTGCAGCGAATCATCGAAAAGCCCGACGAAGCCACGCTGGCCCGACTGCCGCGACCGCTGGGCGTGAGCATGAATTGCTGGCGATTCGGCCCGGCCATCTTCGAGGCATGCCGTTCGATCAAACCATCGCCGCGTGGCGAGTTAGAAATCCCCGATGCCGTGCAGTATGCCATCGATCGGCTTGGCGAGCGTTTTAGCATCGTGTGGTGCAAAGCGCCGGTCCTCGATCTCTCCAGCCGAGACGATATCGAACCCGTTGCCAGGCGACTCGCGGGCGTGACGGTTGATCTGTAAGATACCGGACTCGGTAATCACTGCGTCAACCCACACGTCGTACGGCTGCATCGGCACGGAGTCAAACAGTTGGCACTCAAAGGCCACGGCGGCCAGCAGTGCATCCGCCCGCGCACCCGGTAGCAGGCGATCGAAATAGCCCTTACCGTAACCAAGCCGGCCGCCTTGGCGGTCGAACGCCAAGCCGGGGATGACCAGTAAATCGAGTTCCTGTACTTCAGCTCGCCGATGGTTTTGCTCGCGCAATTCGGGCTTAGGCTCCAGGATGCCCAGCGTGCCGGGAGCTAGGTCGCTGAGGCTGTGCAAGCAAAATAGTTCGAGATGTTGGGCCACGCAATAGGGCACGACAACCCGTTTGCGGTCTGCCAACATCCTTGCGAAAAACGCATGGGTGGACACTTCGCTACGAAAGCTGACATAGCATAGCACGGTTTGGGCTGACGTGTACTGTGGCAGATGAACCAGTCGCTCGAATATCTTGGCGCTAAGCAGATCACCATTTTGCTGATGGAGTCGCCGCAGGTGGGCCGCAGCCCGGAGATGATGTTTAACTTGAAGTGGGTCGCTTGGTTTCATCGATCACTCCACGGTCACGCTCTTTGCCAAATTTCGCGGCTTGTCAATATCGCAGCCGCGGGCGACGGCGATGTAATAAGCCAAGAGCTGAAGGGGGATCACGGTGATGATCGGTTGCAGAAATTCTTCGACGGCAGGCACCTCGATCACATCGTCGGCCAGACGACCGACCTCACGATCGCCTTCACAGACGATTGCAATCACCGGTCCACCGCGGGCCTTGATCTCCTCGACATTCGACATCACCTTGTCGTAGGTCTGCCCATGCGGCATGAGGAAGACGCTGGGCGTGTTCTGATCGACCAGCGCAATCGGCCCATGCTTCATCTCGGCCGCTGGATAGCCTTCGGCGTGAATATAGCTGATTTCCTTGAGTTTCAACGCCCCTTCCAAAGCCGTGGGGAAGTTGAACTGCCGGCCCAAGTAGAGGAAATTATTGCAACCGGCATATTTCTCGGCGATCTGCTTCACTTTTTCATGGCACTGGAGGGCCTGGCGGACCTTGTTGGGAAGCTCTTGCAGTTGCTTGATGATCCGCGTGCCCGCCAAGAAACTTAGATGCCGCAATCGGCCGAAATAGAGGGCCATCATCGCCAATACCGTACACTGCGAAGTGAATGCCTTGGTCGAGGCCACGCCAATCTCCGGTCCGGCGCGTAGGTAAACACCGCCATCGGATTCCTGCGCAATCGAGCTGCCGACGACATTGCAGATGCCGAGCACGGGAAAGCCTTTGCGTTGCATCTCACGGAGCGCGGCCAAGGTGTCGGCCGTCTCGCCGCTTTGCGTGAGGGCGAAAACGAGCGTGTGGTCGTCCAAGGGCGGGTTCTTGTAGCGAAGTTCGCTGGCATACTCGACTTCGACCGGCAGCCGCGCCATGGCTTCGATCTGGTATTCGCCCACCATGGCCGCGTGCCAACTGGTGCCGCATGCCGTCATCACAAAACGCCGCACACTACGCAACTGCTGCGGGGTGAGATTCAAACCGCCGAACTTGGCCGTTGCGGCATCGATATCCAATCGTCCCCGCATGGCGTTCTCGACGGACTCGGGCTGCTCGAAAATCTCCTTGAGCATGTAGTGTTTGTAGCCGCCCGTGTCGATGTCGCCGGCCTTAAGCTCCAAGATTTGGATTCGTGGATCGACGTGCCCGGCGTCGCGATGGATGATCCGCATCGAATCGGCCGTGAGTACGGCCAACTCGTGATCGGCCAGGTAGACAATCTTGTCGGTATAGCCGGCCAAAGGCGAGGCGTCGCTGGCCACAAAATGCTCGCCGGGGCCGACACCCAGCACGATCGGACTCCCCAAGCGGGCGACGATCAGCACCTCGGGCCAATCGCGGAAGAGGATCGTCAGGCCGTAGGTTCCCTGGAGTTGCAGCAATGCCTCTTGCACTGCGGCGACCAGGGGCCGGTAGTTCAGTACCGCCATGTCTTCCACGGGTGGCTGCCGCTTCAAGCAGCTCGCCACCAAGTGAGCAATCACCTCGGTATCCGTGGCCGAATGGAACGTATAGCCTTCCGCGATCAGCCGACGCTTGAGCAACTGAAAGTTCTCAATCACCCCATTGTGAACGACGGCAATCTCGCCGTCACCGCCCAGGTGGGGGTGGGCGTTAATATCGCTCGGTGCGCCGTGAGTAGCCCAGCGGGTATGCCCGATCCCCGTCCGGCCCTCGGTCGATAACCCGGCAAGCCTGGCTTCTAGGCGATCGATTCGCCCTGCCGATTTACAGACCGTCAGATGCCGCTCCGTGGTAACCAGGGCGACCCCAGAACTGTCATAGCCGCGATATTCTAAACGGCGGAGTCCGGTGACGAGGTACTCGATTGCCTCACGCGGCCCAACGTATCCGACGATACCACACATGCGTTGATCTTTCTCTTAGCTCGGTGGGATGTGCTTCTGAATTTTGCGGCCTGCACTAAGCAACTCCCTCTCTTCCTTTTGGGGGAGGGGCAGGGGGGTGAGGGCTTTCGTCGCATAAACGGCTAATATAACAGTCTAGCATACAGACTTGTTCCATTTGGGAAAAGACCTGTGGCGGAGTCAGATCTCCTTTTTGTAACCCAGATCTCCGCTCGTTGGCGATCCCGTCATAAATGTCCGACTTGACATGTTGTGTGAAAGAGACATAATATCAGGAACTGAACCTCAGGTAAATTCAATCAAAATGCCCTACACTCTACTGCTGGCAAAAACCCTCCGAAAAGCAGGGTGGCAGGTGGAAATTTACGATGCAGAAGGGCCGGAAGAGCCACATGTTTCGATTTTTAGAAGGGGTCGTAAATGGCGAATCTCTCTCCGTACGGGCGAATTCCTTGATGACGGAGACCATAGCCAGATCGATGCGAATGTCCGGGCAACCATCAAGAGGTGTTGGCGAACGCTTCAAACGGAGTGGGATAATATCCATGGCAAAATCAATCCAATTTCCAGCGAAGAAACCGAAAATGGCGACAAAGACTAAACCCTCAAAGATTCACAGCAGTCTCGTCTCACATCCATTGTTTATACTCCTTGATATGGACGAGGGATGGCGTGACCAACTTGGTGCGACTCGTGCGATCATTTGCAATCGTGCTCAAGACATCTCTGACGTGCTGTCGAAGGCCACGACCAATTCGCTTTGGATTTCCTCTGGTTCCAGCATGACGGATCTGCTTCTCCGTGTTATGAGTCGTTGCAGCACGGAATCCCAAGTCACGCGGCATCGCTTGGGCAATCTACTCATGCTGGAATCTCCACGACAGAAGACAATTCCTTTTCTCAGGAGTCTCTTTGAAAACCTTGTGGGAGAGGTTCCACGGTTTAAGTTGCTCCCCAAAGATCAGCTTTGTGAAGTTCTTGCCGGAGACTCCGAGGCTGTTCGTGATCTGTTTGTTGGTGGTGTTATTGACACTGAATTCAGTCTTCTTATGCTCGTCCGTGGCAACTTTGACCCTATAACTGTACCGCTTTCCGTCTTCCGACCTTCGGGAACGTCAAAGCCGGATTTCCACCGCTTTGAACTCGACGATTACGGTCACACGGTACGCTTTGGAGAATACGAAGCCTCATCGCATTTCATTCTGTACTTAGCGGACTCTGATTACCGAAAGCGTATGAATGCAAAGTACCGTGCGCAGGAAAAAGGCTTCGGACCATCGCTACGAAGATTGCGAATTCTAAAAGGGATTTTGCAAGACGAATTCCCCGGAGTCAATTCAAAGACGATTGCTCGAATTGAGCGCGGCGAAGTCGCAAAGCCTCACGACACGACACGAACAATCATTGCAAAGACTCTGGGTGTTGGCCCGGACGAGATTGAGCTGTATTAATCTGGCTAGGGTAGTACTAACCCAAAAGTCTTCGCGGATTGCAGTCCCCTCCGAAATAGTGGCTCCCAACTCGCCGCGAAACTGGCCCCCTTTTTCACTGCGACTGATACTATCGCCACAAGATCTGAAGCATTATCTTCCAAACTGTGTTGTATAATGAAGTGTCAGCCACGAAGGTCGCGGAGGAGGCCAAGGGCGTTGCAGCCCGAACTTTCTCCGAGGGCAGAGGTGTAGGTAGCCTTCCAGGCTGCGTATCCGGTTTTTGAAACGACTTGTGGTGAAAAAACAAGGGAGGTTCCTGACATGCCGGTTTTAACGAAGGAAACATGCCTGTTTCCGGAATCACTCTTGGAATCGCCCGATTCCATGGCGGTCGACAGTCAGTGGATGGTGTTATATACCAAGCCTCGGCAGGAGAAGTCCTTGGCGCGGGATCTTTTGCGTCGAATGGTTCCCTTCTATCTGCCCCTAGTCAAAAAGACGCTGCGGTACGGTCGTCGTCGGATGGCGTCCTTTGCGCCGCTTTTCGAGGGCTATTTGTTCGTACTCGGCGCGGAACAACAGCGCACGATGTCGCTGGCCACCAATCGGGTTGTGCGGATTTTGCCGGTAAACGATGGCGAGCGGCTGATCGCCGATCTTCGCCAGATCGAGCGATTGATCGAGGCCAATGTCCCTCTGACTATGGAAAGCCGTCTCCAGGCGGGCAGGAAAGTACGCGTTCGCAACGGGTCGTTTGCGGGCGTCGAAGGGGTGGTTCTACAGCGGCGCGGTAAAACCCGACTTTTAGTGAGCATCAACTTCTTGCAACAGGGTGCTTCGGTCGAAATCGAAGATTTCTGCTTGGAACCGCTCGATTGAGCCGCGCGGCTTTGGTTTCGCCGAGCCTAAGTTTCGCCACCACTTCGTTGGAGAAGGATTTGGTGGGCGACCTGGTTTGGATTGTAGCCGCCGGGCAGGCGGACAAACAGCTTGCCAAAGAACGGGGACTCCGGGTAGTGAAACGCAAACCAACCGGGGCATTGTACCAGCAGGTTGGATTGCTGCCCATGATGCCTTCGATATTGGATCGTGAGCGTCTGCCAAAGCAGGCCAAGGCCGGCTACTTGTTTTGCAACGTCAAAATGGCAAAGAACCCGGGGAAGAAATTCGCGGAGCCGACGGGTTTGCTGATCACGGGTTTGGCTTCCGCCTTGCTATAAAGATAGAATACGCCCTCGTTGAGATTCACGCTGCGAATCTGCTCGTACGGCAAAATCTCAATCGGGCCGCTCGCCAGACCCAACATCTTTGAGCGACGGAACTGTAAGCCTTGGGGCAGGAAGACCACGTCGCTCGTCCAGGGCACGGTTCGGCCTGCCTGCAAATCGGCAAGCATGCGATTCGCAATCATCTTGGCAATGTGGTCGCGCAGTTCGTCGAGATCGGCGTCCATGTTTTGCACCTTCGCCGAATAGCGGATCATTCCCTGAGCGGCTCGGAAGGTCACACTCAACTGGGTTCCCGTATACGCGCCTTTGTAGAACATCCGCGTGGCGGAATAGGTGAATTCCGTAATTTCGTTATACAGCAAGCGAAGCTCTCCGCGACCCCGGCGGCGGGTCAGACCCAATTCGTAGCAGCGGAATAGGTAGCGTCCAAAAGTCAGGCCCAACAGCAAGGATGCCACGGCGGCGGCCAGCAAGACCACGCCCACGGGCTTTGTGTCGCGCTCGAAAAGCAAGACCGCGCCCACCACACCGCCAATAACGGCTAAGACCAAGCCAATCCAAATACCTTCGTTCCTGCGTCGTTCAAACAGCAGGCGGCCCATGCCCGAGGCACCCGAGGTTGCCTCGGGCTGACCGCCGGACGCCTCGCGCTGATGTTCGATCCACTCGCTCAGTAGCGACGCCAGTACCGAGGCATTCTTTGAATCAGGACTGATTTTCGCGGCCGGTTCGTCCTGTCCACGCCGCCAAAGACAGATCTTACCGTCAAAAACCGCAACCTTGTCAATTTCGACAAAGGGCAAGGTTTCCACGATTCGCCCGCGGGCAACCGCTAATTGCATGGCGGCGAGTCTCCATCCGTCACCTTCCAGCATGGTGCCACCAGCCAGGCCGGCGGCAGTCCGCTGCTTCAAATCTTCAATCACCCGGACGATGAACGCGGCCAAGGGATCGGTGCCGTTGACGGGGATGCGATTGGTCATGCACATCGGCTTGTCGCTGTCGGCAGTCCAAACCTCGAAACGCCGGACGACTCCCTTGATAATGCCGGCGGAGAACTTCGACGTCCGCTTGATGCGCACGGCAACCACCTGGGAATCCTGCACCTCGATGTCCGTAGGACCGCCCAGCCAGCGGAATCCGCTGCCGGTATCAATCACCGATCGCTCGGCCGCCTTCTGCCGGGCGAACCGAACCTCGTTAATGACCAACAGAAAGACGGCAGTACCGCCGACGATAATGCCCGGCAGAACACCCTCCGGTACGTACACGGCCAGGGCGATTCCGCCCATCAGGGCAAGAACGCCGAGAATGCGGAAGAAATGCTTCAGCCAACCTTTTTCCTGATAGTTGACGGGAATACCTGTTGCCACGCCCCATTCTCCAGCGGCCCGAGCGATGAAAAACTACGGCTCTTCCGGTTCTAGGTGCGGAACGCGAATAATTGTAGGGTGGGGAGAGCGCA
>JBAWVO010000078.1:0-22951 GCA_037147235.1 Planctomycetota bacterium
CAACACACCTTAACTTTACCCAAAAACTGTCCAGCGCGCCGGGTCCGCCGCAGATTGCCTGAGCATGGTATACTCCGTGGATATGGGTCTTCACTAGGGATTGACAGATGAACGAAACTGGCGAGCCCGTGTGGTTGCATCGAGACATCGCTCGAATACTGGAGTAATTCTTCTCGTCCAGTCTTCAGCTTCCAATCGGACCTTCGTCGTAGGACTTTAGTCCTATCCGTGGGAGGGCGCAGCTTCAGCGCGGTCGTCGCTCAGAGGGCGATGCAAAGGTTTCCCAGGGTGAAGCCCTCGTTGTTACACACAAGTCCTTGAGCGACCCCATCCAGCTTGCTGGATGGTGAAGAAGGTTGGTCAGCTAGCAACGAAAGCAATCTAACCTAGACCCCATCCAGCTTGCTGGATGGTGAATCAGGTTATCCAGCTAGCCCAGGTCCGCGATGTAGCCAAGCAACCTCCTTCACCATCCACCAAGGTGGATGGGGTCGTGTTGGTCTTTGTTCTCCATTTTAGCCATTCAACCTTATTCACCATCCGGGCGAGCCGGATGGGGTCCAAACGATGTGTGTAACAACGAGGGAGTTGCCCTGGGCGGGCCATTGGCCCTCCTCACACGTCGATGACGCCGAGGGGTTGCACCCCGGCGGCGGCGCAGAAACGGACCAACTCGGCAACCGAGGTGATGCCCAGCTTCTCCATCACCCGGCCGCGGTGGAGCTTCACCGTCTTCTCGGCATTGCCCAGCCGCGCGGCGATCTGCTTGTTCAGCGCCCCGGTGAGAACGCATTGCATGACCTCCATCTCGCGGGGCGTGAGCATCTCCAGACGCTCGCGCATGGCATCGGCTTCGGTACTTTCTCGCACGACCGCCTTGTGGCGTGCCAGGGCTTGGCGAATGGTCTGGAAGAGGACCTCGTCGTCCACGGGCTTCGTCAGGAAATCCACGGCGCCCTGCTTCATGGCACCGACGCTCATGGGAATGCTGCCGTACCCCGTCAGGAAGATGATGGGGATGTTGCGGCCGTCTTGAGCGAGTCGGGCATGAAGGTCCGTGCCGCTGAGCCCGCCCATGCAGACGTCCAGAACGATGCACCCGAGGCCCTCGTAGGGCTTGCGCTCCAGATAGGCCTCCGCGGATGGGAAAGTCTCGACGTTCAGGCCGGCCGTGCCTAGCAGTCGGGCCAGGCCCTTGCGGACCGAGGCGTCGTCGTCGATGACGAAAATAATGGGCGGCTTTTCAACCATCGCTGGACTCCTGAGGGACTCGAGGGACTGGCAAGGAGAACGAGACCGTGACGCCCGCGTCCTCATTGTTCTTGGCCCAGATGCGGCCGCCGTGGCCCTGGAGCATGCGCCGGCAGATGGCCAGCCCCATGCCGAAGCCGGTGGGCTTTGTCGTGAAGAAGGGCTCGAAGATGCCGTTGACGTCCGGCAATTGGATCCCGCACCCGCGATCTCGGATGGCGACCACGAAAGCCTCCGCGTCGTGGCGGGTACCGATGAGGACTTTGCGGCGGTCCGAAGGCAGACCCCTGACGGCGTGAAGGGCGTTGAGGAGCAGATTCACGAGAACCTGCTGGACTTCGATGCGATTGGCCAACACGCAGCACCCTCCTCTGGTGGGGTCTAGGTCCATCGAGATCGCCACGCCGTGCCCGATGATTTCGCCATGAAGAAGCTGGACCACCTCGCGAACCGCACGGTTGACGTCGAACCATTCCGGCTCCTGCTTTCCCTTCTGCAACATGAGGCGGAGATGGTGAATGACGCTGCCCGCACGCTTGTCGTCGCGAATGATGTCGTCGAGGATCTCACGGAACATCTCCGGGTCCGGCGCGTCGGAGGCCAGCATGCGGCGTGCGGCCTGGGCGTTGCTGAGGATGGCGGTCAGCGGCTGATTGATTTCGTGCGCCAGCGAGGCCGTCAACTCGGCCATGCAGGCTGTCCGGTCGAGATGCGCCAACTCCGCTTTCATTTGTTGGGAGTTCTCTTCCGTACGCCTTTGTTCGGTAATGTCGATGCCCATCTCGAGAACGAGGGTGGAGCCGTCCGCGTCAACGAAGGGAAAGCCCTGGGTGTCGTAATGACGACCATCCGGAGCGGTCCACTCCCAGCGGTGCGGCACACCGGTTTTCAGCACCTTCTGCGTTTCACAATTCTCGCATGGCTTCGTGCGCTGGAAAAGGTACTCAAAACAGAACCGGCCGCGAGATTCGCCAAACCGCTCGCGGAAAGTACGGTTGGCAAAAGGCACCTGATAGTCCGCCGTCAGCAACATCAGGTATACCGGCAGCATCTCCAGCAAGTCGTAGAGCCGCTGCCACTCGGCTCGGGCCGCCTCGCAGGTCTTTCGGATCTCGGCGGTCTGCTGGGCAACGCGCCATTCCAGGTCCCTATTCAGCAACTGGAGCGCCTCCGCCGCCTGCTTGCGCTCGGTGATGTCGCTCACCACGACACGGAACACCTGCTCGCCGCTTTCGCCGTTCTTAACCGCCGTCGCCTCAAACCGCGCCCAGAATGGGGCGGCGTCCGTTCGCAGCATTCTCAGCTCACACACCTGCGGCTCAAGCGTTTCCGAAAGTTGTTTGTGGTGCCGGTAGTAGATGTCCCGGTCCTCTTCGAGGATGAACCGGGTGATCGGCCGCTTGGCCAGCGTGTTTCGGGCCACGCCCAGCAAATCGGCAGCGGAAAGATTGGCTTCCAGGATGAGGCCCTGTTGGCTGAGGCTGAAATAACCCACCGGGGCCCGGTCGTACAGATCGAAGTACCGCGCCCACGAGGCATCGAGTTCCGCCCGCGCCCGGCGCAACTCCTCGTTCTGCATCTCCAACTCGATCTGATGGACGTGCAACTCGTGAAGCGTCTGCCGCATTTCTTCGGGCGACAGGGCTTCTGGGTTTTCCAGCGACAGAGCGGCTTTTTCCCGGAAGGTCTTTTCGGCCTGCCGGCGCAGTTCGGCGGCACCTTCGAGCTGGCTATCTTTGCCTTTCATGGTGTCCCCAGGATGACCAAATAAAGGATGGGAAAAAGGATTTCACGGACCTCAGCTCAGTGTAAACCATGGAAACTGGTGAGTAAAGGGTGTGCGGGCGGGGGGTGTTGTGGGCTGGGGGAGCTACCCGTGGCACGTTGCCTACCAAAAAAGCCACATTTTAGTGGGGAGATTACAGCTTGAAGGTGGGTGTCTCCCTGACACCGATCCGGTGGAAATAAGAAACAAGAAATAAGAATTGAAAATTGAAAATTGAAAAATGCAAATTTGAGATTTGAGATTTGAGTGTGGCTTGGTCGGGAGACCGGCCACAACCGAGAAAGGGATTATCCGCAAAAGGACGCAGAGAGCGCAAAAGAACAAGCATCTTTCTATTGCGCACTTTGCGGTCTTTCGCGGTGAATTAACGAAGAGGGCGAAAAAGGTGTCGGCCACGCATAAGGACCGGCGCAGAAATAACTGTCGCAAGAAAAGGAGCAGGCACACTCCGTGTGCCGTCCGCCCCCGCTCGGCGTGCCTATATTTGGTGGCTGGCACCTTTATTACCTACTACCTAGGCAAAAAAATGGAAAACGTGCTGCCTTTGGCCGGTGAGCTTTGGACGGTGGCTCGGCCGCCGTGAATTTGGACGATGTGCTTGACGATGGCCAGCCCGAGGCCGGTACCACCCGAATCGCGGCTCCGCGACTTGTCGACGCGGTAGAATCGCTCGAAGATCCGCGGCAAATGCTCGCGGCTGATGCCGCAGCCGCGGTCGCGGACGCGGATCTCGATCTCGCGCTCGCCCGTCAAGCCGGATACTTCGACCGTCTGGCTCGGTGGACTGTAGGCGATGGCATTTTCGATCAGATTGGCCACCGCCTGCTCCAGCAGCGAGGCGTTGATCAGGGCCGTAAGCTCGGTGGGGCAGGTCAACTGGATTTGCATGTTCTTTTCCTCGGCCTTCGCACCACAGTCCGCAATGGCCGCCTCGAGCACGCCCCGCAACGATCCGGTGGCAAGTATGTTCTCTCGTTTATCCCCCTCATGCTCCACGCGGGCCAAGGTCAGTAGGTCTTCGAGGATCACATGCAGCCGCTCGGTGTGCTTGGCAACGATTTTAAGGAACTTTTCCCGCGGTTCGACATCGTTCATCGCGCCGTCCAGCAGTGTTTCGACATAGCCCTGAATGGAAGTCACCGGCGTTTTCAGTTCGTGGGAGACATTGGCCACGAAATCACGGCGAATGTTCTCGAGCCGCTTCAGTTCCGTGATGTCGTGAATCACCAGCAGGGCACCGTTGCGGCCTTCGGGAGCGTCGCGGAGCACGGTGCCGTGGATCTGTAGAAATTGCGATTCGCGATCGCGGAGCACCACCTGACCTTCAACCGGCCGCTGCGTGGAAATCACGGCGGCCACCAGCTTGTGGAGATCAAGGTTGCGGACGATCTCCGGCAACAAGCGGCCTTCCGCATGGGCGGCGTCAATACCCAAAAGGCGAACTGCGGCGGCGTTCATGCGGAGGAGGCGTTCATCGGCGTCAATGGCCAGGACACCTTCCACCATGCTCGATAGAATGGCGTCGCGCTCGTTGCGCTCCCGCACAACCGTATTGAGCTTGTCTTCCAGGTCGCCGGCCATCTTGTTGAGCGTGTCGGCTAGGCCGCCGACTTCTTTGGAGTTGGCGGTCGAGAGGCGATGGCTCAAGTCGCCACGGGCGAACCCTTCGGCATTGTGGCTGAGTTCTTCCAGGGGTTTGACGAAGCGGCGGGCGATGATCAGGCTGGTGATCCCCAGCAGCACGGCCATCAACAGGCTGACCATGAGGATGTGGTTGCGAACATCTCTCAGCGCATTGTCGATCACGGCCAGCGAAATGGCCGCCCGCACCACGCCAAGCGGTTGATCGTGGTCGTCCGCCCGTACGGCCACATAGCGCAAGTTCTGTTGCAACGTCTGGCTGTAGCGTTCAGAAACGCCTTTGCCCTCTTGGAAAGCACCGTCCACTTCCGGCCGTGTGGCGTGGTTATCCATCTGCTGCGGCGATTCGTCCGAGTCGCCCACGACCTTGCCTTCGGGCAGGATGACCGTCAATCGCGTGGAACTGCGTTTGCCCAGTTCTTTGCAAAGGGCGTCGATCTCGGCGTATTTTTGGGTTGCCAAGAGTGGAATGACTTGGCCCTCAGTCAGATGTGCTCTCGATTCGAGATCCTCGGCCGTGCGGGCAAGATAGAACTGCCGCAGCGAAGACGAGGTGTCCAGCGCGACCAAGGCCAGTGCCAGCAGCGCGATCAGGAGCGTGACTGGGTAAAGTTGCCAAAATAAGCGACGTTTGCGCATTCGTACGTCAGGCTTTCAAGCCTGATCCCAATAGGTGATAATGTTGCTCTTTCGGTTCTAGGTGCGGAATACGAATAATTGTCTACTTCCACACCTTCTCCCTCAGTCGGTCTGATGTCTCACGATTCGGCCATCGACCATGTAAATCACGTCCTCGGCGATATTCACGGCACAATCGGCGATCCGTTCCAGGTTGCGAGAAACGGAAAGCAGCCGCAACATACTGCCGATTTGCTCTGGATCCTGGCGGATCTGCTGCTCGATCTGCCGGCGAATCTGTTTTTTCAACTGGTCAACTTCATCGTCGCAGGCACAGACATCGCGGGCTAGCACAACATCCATCTGGACCAGGGCGTCAAGGCTCTTGCGGAGCATGGCTTGGGTCTGCTCGCCCATGTCGGCAAAATCGGCCGGAATCTCGACGGGCGATTCAACGGCCAGGATGGCCGCCTTACGGGCGATGTTCACCGCCATGTCGCCAATCCGCTCCAGATCGTTATTGATCTTCAAGGCCACAACCAACTGCCGCAAGTTGATCGCCACCGGCTGATGCAGGGCCAGCGTCTTGAGACATTCTTCCTCGAGGTTGATCTCTCGGCGATCGACGTCTTCGTCCATCGTCTGTACTTCCTGGGCAAGCCTCGCGTCGCGGTCGAACAAAGCGCGAATCGCCTTCTGGACCTGCTCCTCGACGATCGAGCAGATCAACAGCAGGTCTCTTTTCAGTTTATCGATTTCTCGCTGTAGGTGGATCGACATGTGCGTGGTTTTCCAATGAATGTGAACAAAGTAGCAGGCACAGTCCCTGTGCCGTCCGCCAGAAGCCGCAGGGCGGTCGGCACACGGAGTGTGCCTGCTACCTAATTCTATCCGTAACGGCCGGTGACATACATTTCGGTCTCCTTTTCCTTCGGGTTGAGGAAGACGTTGACCGTTTTATCGTGTTCGATGGTGCGTCCCATTAGCATGAAAATACACTCGTCGCTGGCTCGCCGGGCCTGGGCCATGTTGTGGGTCACGATGAGCATCGTATAGCTGCTGCGCAAGCGGTGGATAAGGGCCTCGATCCGCTCGATTCCTTCGGCGTCCAGCGCAGAGCAAGGCTCATCCATGAGGATCACCCGCGGCTTCAGCGGCAGCAATCGGGCGATGCAAAGCTTCTGCTGCTGTTCGAGAGAGAGCAAGGTCGCCTTCTTCTTGAGCTTGTCTTTTACTTCGTCCCAAAGTTGAACATCGCGGAGGGCTGTTTCGACCAGGGCGTCCTGGTCGGACCGGCTGTACGTTCCCTGGCGGATGTGGATTCGGACTCCAAAAAGGACATTCTCGCGGATTGAGATCGGCAGAGGATTGGGCCGCTGAAAGACCATGCCGACCGACTTGCGCAGCTCGCTCAGCGAGACGTCCGTGTCGTAGATGTTTTTGCCAAGCACCGTGATGCGGCCGGTCGTAGTGACATTGCCGTAGCGTTCATTGATGCGGTTTAGGCAGCGCAAAAAGGTCGTTTTTCCACAACCGGAGGGGCCAATCAATGCCGTGACCAGCCCCGGCTTGATGTCCAGCGAAATGTTCTTCAGTGCCTGGAAACTTCCGTACCATAGGTTCAGATCCCGGGTCTGGATGCTCGATTGCAGCGGTGTTTGCACGACGGTTGCCATCAGCCAAACTCCCCGTTGACATAGCGCTCGGTAAGCCGGTTGACCGGCTGGGTAAATATTTTTTCTGTTTCGCCCTCTTCGATCAGGGCACCCTCGCTCAAAAATGCGGTGCGATCGGCTAGTCTGCGGGCCTGCTGCACGAGGTTTGTGACCAGCACGATCGTCATCTGTTCTTTCAATTCGAGCAGCACATCCTCGATTTTCATCGTTGTCACCGGATCGATGGCGATCGAGAACTCGTCGAGGCAAAGGATCTCCGGCTGGTGCGAAAGTGCCCGGGCAAGCGTCAGTCGCTGCTGCTGGCCGCCGGAAAGCCGCGTGCCGAGCATGTCGAGGCGATCGCTCACTTCGTCCCAGAGCATGGCTTGGCGGAGGCACTGTTCGACCAAAACGTCAAGTTCACTGCGGTCGTGGATTCCGGCGCGGCGGGGGGCATAAGCAACATTCTCGTAGATCGTAAGTGGAAGGCCGACCGGCAGCGGAAAGACCATCCCCACGCGGCGACGCAGTTCATACACATTGCGGAAGCCGGCGACGTCGCGGCCGGCCACCACGACCTTGCCGCTGATGCGTGCCTCGGGCGTGAAGTCCAAGGTGCGGTTGATGCACTTCAAAAGCGTCGTCTTGCCCGAGTTGGCCGGGCCGATGATACCGAAAATCTGCTTCTTGGGAATGGCGAGCGTGATTTGGCGGAGGGCCGTTTTTACGCCGTAGTGGACTGAAACGTCGTCGAATTGAATGGCATGGTCCATCGTTATCCTACCACTTCTTCCGCGACCGTAGGTAAACCCGCAGGCCGATCGAGAGACTATTGACGGACAGCACTAGGCCAATCAACACAACGGCCGTGCCATATTGGAGGGCCGGCGTCACGCCGCGGACCTGGGTTGAAAGCGTGAAAAGATGCATTGAAAGCGCCATGCAACGATCGCCCAGCCCGTAGGGAAAGAATGCCTGGATCCCGTGCTCCGGCAGCGTGCTGAAAAACACGGCCCCGGTGAAGAGGATAGGAGCCGTTTCGCCCGCGGCCCGAGAGACTTGGAGAATCACACCCGTGAGGATGCCGCTGATCGAATTCGGCAGGACAATCGTGCGGATGGTTTGCCATCGCGATGCCCCCAGGTTCCAGCAGGCCTCGCGAAAGGCCCTTGGCACGGCGGCCAAGGCCTCCCGCGTGCTGGTGATAATCACCGGCAGCGTCATCACGGCCAGCGTGCAGGAAGCGGCCAGCAGCGAACGGCCCATGCCGGCGAACATCACAAACGCCCCCACGCCGAACAAGGCGTGGATGATGCTTGGCACGCCGGCCAAGTTCACCACGGCGAGGTTAATGATCCGCGTACACCAATTGTCGCGTGCGTACTCGTTGAGATAAACGCCCGCCAGCACGCCGACCGGCGCGGCGATCAACAGCGAGATCCACACCAGCCAAAAAGTTCCCACCAGCGGTGCCCAGATACCGCCGGCCGTCATGTAGTTATGCGGGTTTTCCACGAGGAAAGAAAACGACAGGGCCGGCCATGCCTGGACCAGCAGGTAGGTTAGGATCGCCATCATCGGCACGATCAGGACCAGGGTTGCAAACAGGCAGACGAACCAGGCGATCTTCTCCGTGACCTGCTTCCGGCGTTCGACCGACGTGGCCGTAAAGAGTTCGCGATCGTCCAGGGGGACCGTTGGTTCCCCACGAAGTTTGTATTGATTTTCCGAGGATTTTGTGTCAAACGGCTCGTTCATTGCGAATCCCCTTGACCACAAGATCCGCGGTGAGGTTCACGATGAACGTCAGCACGAACACAACCAGCCCGATCACGAACAGCACCCGATAATGCGGCTCACCCTGCACGGCCTCACCCAGTTCGGCAGCGATCGTGGCGGTGAGCGTGCGGATGGGATCGACCAGACTGTGCGGAATTTGAATGGCGTGGCCGGTTGCCATGAGCACGGCCATTGTTTCACCGATCGCGCGGCCGACGCCAAGCAGCACTGCGGCCAGCAGCCCGTTCTTGGCCGCAGGAAAAAGTACGCGATAGACGATCTCCCAGCGGCTGGCGCCCAGCGACAAGGCCGCCTCGCGATACGAATCGGGCACCGCTTTCAGCGCATCTTCGCCCACGGAAACAATGATTGGCACACTCATTAAAGCCAGGATAATGCTGCCGTTGAGAAGATTGACGCCGACCGGTGCGCCAGTCAGTCGGATAATGATCGGCCCCAGCACCATGTAGCCAATAAACCCCCAGACCACCGACGGAATCGCCGCCAGAAGCTCGATGAGCACCTTGAGTATTTCTCGCATGCGGCCGCTGGAGAACTCGGAAATGTAGACCGCCGCGCCCAGGCCCAGCGGCACCGCCATAAGCATCGCCAGGCCGGTCACTGAAATAGTACCCACAAGTAGGGCCAAAATGCCATAGTGCGGTACGGGTTCGGCCGTCGGCCGCCATTCCAGGCTCGTGAAGAACTCCGTTAGGTTCAGCTTGCCCGAAAGCATCGGCAAGGCTTCGCGAAAGACGAAGAAGAAAATACCGAACACCAGCAGGATCGCGCTCCAGCCACAGAGCTGAATCAGCCATTCGACGGCCGGTTCCGTGCGATCCAGCACGACCTGAAGAATGGCGTGGAGCCGCGAGCGGCCACGCTTTGTCGCACGCCGATTTGTCGTGGGTCGATCATTCATAAGGGGCCACGGGCACGTATCCCAGCTCCACGACAACTTTCTGGCCCGGCTTGTCCAATATCCAGTCGAGAAATTGTTTGGCCTTCTCCTTGGGTTGGCCGACCGTGTAAAGTAGCAGCGGCCGGGTGATCGGATAGCCACCCTCGTTTTTCTTTTTCTTGGCGTTTTCGACCGTCGGGGCGATGCCGGGTACGCCTTTATGCTTGGAAATCTTCAGCATCTTCACCCCCGGCAAGGAGTATCCCATGCCGCTATATCCGATGGCACTTGGCGTGTTAGCGACTAGGGCCACGACATCGACCGAGCCGTTCTGATCGATCGAGCCGAGCTTGTAGTCACGCGTCTTGCCCATCACCGCCTCGCGAAAATAGACATAGGTTCCCGAACTGTTCTGCCGGCTGATGCGGATGATCGTATCATTGCGCAGCAGCTTCGGCTCGACTCCCAATTGCGACCAGCAGGTGATCCTTCCCCCTTGGCCATAGATCTCAGCCAGTTCTTCGATGGAGATCGATTCCAAAGGGTTGTCTTTGTGGACGTAAACTGCCAATGCATCGTAACCGACGACGTGTTCTATGGGTTCCATGTGGCGTTTTTCACGAACCCGCTCGTTTTCTTTCTCCTTCATCTTACGGCTAGCACTGGCGATTTCGCAGTTGCCGTCAACGAGGCTGGCTATGCCGACGCCCGTGCCACCGCCGGAGACCTGGATCATGGCCTCGGGATGGGTCGCATGATAGTTTTCCGCCCAGCCTTGGGCCAGGTTGACCATCGTATCAGAACCTTCGACGCATACCCCTTCTGCGGCAGGGCGACAGCCCACCATGGCACCTAACAGCAAGCTGCCGGCCAGCCATCCAAACCAGTTCCTTGGAAGCATGTTCATAATTAGGAAAATGATAGCAGTTGGCGAACGGAGTGTCAAACGATCCCCGCGTTCCCTTTCGGCCCAACGGGCAGGGTGAAGGCGGTATGCCCAAAGCCTTTTGCGGGGATGCCCAACATTCGAGACCGCGATCAGACCGGCACTACGCACTTTAGGGGATCAGAACGCCTAACGTCGGCCTAACCTAGTGCCATGAAAATCAAAAATCCTTGGGCAGCTTTTTGATTTGTTCAAGCGTGAAGACGGGGCCTTCTTTACAGACATAGGCTGGGCCGCAATTGCATCGGCCGCACTTGCCCACGCCGCACTTCATGCGGTTCTCCAGGCTCGTATAGATATCGCTATCGCCCAGCCCTATCTTGCTGAGCACGGGCAGCGTGAACTGGATCATGATCGGCGGGCCGATGACGAGCGCGACGGCGTTTTCGGCCGAGATGTCGGCCTGTTGGACGACGGTCGGCACGAAGCCGATTTCGCCCTTCCAGTCGGGGGACTCGCCGCCCGGATCAACGCAAGTCACCACTCGCACGTTGTCGTATTCGGCCCAGCGGTCAAGTTCATTTTGAAAGACTAGGTCGCCTACCTTCCTCGCACCATAGACGATCGTAATCTGGCCGTACTGATCGCGATTTTCCAGGGCGTACCAGATAGCGCAGCGGATCGGCGGCATCGCGATTCCGCCGCCGATAAAAATCAGGTTCTTTCCCCGCCACTTGTCCATCGGATAGGCGTTGCCGTATGGTCCGCGGAAGCCGACAATATCGCCTTCGTCGATGTTCCACAAGGCCTCGGTCACGCGACCGGTGCGGCGAAAGCAGAACTCGATGAAGTCTTGCCAGTTCGAACTGGAGCAAAGATTGAAGGGTGACTCCCCTGCCCCGAAGGCGGAGAAGATTCCGAACTGGCCGACGCGAAAGCTGAAGGCGCGTGCCCGCTCTTCATCGCGGAAACGAATGCGGACCGATTTCACGTCGGCCGTCTGCTGGCGGACCTGAACGACTTCCATCAGGTCGGGCTGGTAGATATTGGCGTTCATGGTAGTCTTTACGGTAAGTGGAGGGTGGGCCGAGTTAGGTAGGGTGGGCGGACGGCACACGGAGTGTGCCTGCTACTTTTGTGCCTGCTACTTTGTTGAACTCCGCGAAATCGCCGAAAGCACCGGGCGGACGCCGAGTCCGACCGGGCAATTCCGCGTGCAGTTGCCGCAGCCGGTGCAGAGGAGCGTGCCAAATTTCTGCGGATAGACGCGAAACTTGTGGTAAATCCGTTGCCGCTGCCGCTGGGCCTGCTGACTCCGCGGGTTATGGCCTGCGGCGTGGAGCGTGAACATGCCGAACTGGCAAGCGTCCCAATTTCTTGCCCGCACGCCCTGGCCCCCGGCACCTTCATCGACGATATCAAAACAATGGCACGTGGGGCAGGTGTAAGCACAGGCCCCGCAGCCGAGACATCGCCGGGCCATCTCCGGCCACTGCGCGTCTTCAAAGCCGCCTTCCAGGAACTCGCCCACCTTGTCGAGGTCGAAGCGAATCTCCGGTCCCGCACCCACCTGAGCCTCGAGGTCCGATGGTTCGGTCTGCCCAGCGAACAATCGCCGGCCCTTTTCCGTCAAACAGCGGATTTCCAAAATCCCTTCGTCCAGCGCGTAGAGCATGACGTCCGATCCGCGCGGGTCGTCCGGGCCAGACCCAACGGAAGTGCAGAAGCACTGGGCATCATAACTCTGGCAGGCCAGGGTCACAAGGGTCGTCAACTCGCGGCGGCGATTGTAGGTGGCGTCGGCATAGTCCCAGTTGAACACATGATCGAGGATCGGACCCAAAGCTGCGTCACACGGTCGGGCAGCAATCACGATCTGCTCATCCACCAGCGGCGCAACTTCCGTCAACTCGACGCGTTTCCGCCCAAGCTTATAGCCATACAGCTTTTCGTGGCGTGGAAAGAGAAACTCTTTGATCGAATTCCGCGGTCGTGCCTCGCCGTCAAGCGTCAGTTGCCCGGCCGATTCGAGCCAGCCGTAAAGCAGCCGATCATTGACCAATCGCGGACCGGCCACATGGCGACCCTCGGTGATCCATTGATCGACCAACCTACGAAGAGTCGCAAAGGAAAAGATTTCGCTCATTGGATGAAGCTCTCCTTGTCTTGGAGTGCATAGGAACCAACCACAGGCTCAGCCTGGGGATCATCGCCGGCACGAAAAGCAAAGTTTTCTTCCGCCGCCTGGGCGAGCGAGAGATTCAACAGTCGTAAATCGATGCCCATCGGGCAAACCCGAGTACATTCTTCGCAGCCGACGCATCGTGCGGCCAGATGGAAAGCCCGCGTGATGTGCCAGGCGAAGTTTCCCTTGAGTGTGGCCGAGGTGCTAATGACTTGCGGCCGATTCTTGTCAACGATGCAACGCGGGCAGTAACACATCGGACAGACCTGCCGGCAGGCGTAGCATTTTACGCATCGGGCCAGTTCCTGCCGCCAGTAAGCCAGTCGTTCCGAGGAGGATCGAGCCAGAAATGCGTTGATCGCCGAGTAGCGTTGATCGGCCGATATCGCGTTGGTATTACTGGCCGCTTTGCCAATAACCACGTCAGTGCCGCGGGGTTCATGAACGTCGCAAGTCTCGCACTTTGGCCGGTTCATGCTGTCGCAGGCCATGCCGATCACATGGACCTGCGAGCGGTCAAGCTGCGATTCCTTTTCCAACACAACCAAAGCCCGTTGATCGCATCCTTTGACGACGACTGCCGGCCGGCCCAAGGCTCGGATTTCCGGTCGTTTGAGATAAACCGACAGGTTCGCGTAGCAACGGTTGTTCCAGACCAGTTGATCGACATCTTCCGGCCGCTGGATGAAGACTGGAAAGACCGGCCCATCGGCATCGGAGCCTGGACATCTTGCCTGTGTGGAACTACACGGGCTGGAAGCCCGTGCCACGTCTGACGGGCTGAAAGCCTGTGCCACGTCTGACGGGCTGAAAGCCTGTCCTACGGGGTCTTGGCCGTAGCCGATGATTACATCGACCTTCCCGTCGCGGAGCAATTGCCGGCAGGTGTCGCGAAGTGTTTCAATCATCCGTTGGCCTCACAGACTTCGCGGTAGCCGACGTAAGGGCCGAGTGTTCGCGTCTTTTCGGTCAGTTCGTCGACAACTTTCTGCCATTTTTTGCCTTCGGCCGCCGAGATCCAGGTAAACTGCACCCGCTCGGTTTCGATTCCGACGGCTTCGAGTAGTTGGCGAAAGAGCATCCAACGGCGACGAGCGTGGTAGTTGCCCGCCGTGTAGTGGCAGTCGCCTGGATGGCACCCGGAGATCAGCACCGCATCGCCGCCCATCTCAAATGCCTTGATGATCAGGTTGAAATCGATCCGTCCCGTGCAGGGCAATCGCACGATACGGACGTTCGCCGGGTATTCCAATCGGTTTGTACCGGCCAGGTCCGCGCCCAGGTAGGTACACCAGTTGCACACGTAGGCGACGATTTTCGGCTCAAAACTTTCGGTTTCGCTCATACCAGGCACTCCACCATGGCGTAGATCTGTTGTTCGGAAAAGCCGGCCAGGTCGGCACTCTTGGAAGGGCATAGGGCCACGCAGGTGCCGCAACCCATGCATAAACCGGGGTTAACCCGCGCGGTGCGTTTGACGAGTTGCCCCTTGCGGTCGCGGATCTCGGCCCGCTCGATGGCGTTGTAGGGGCACGCCCGAATACAGGCGAAACAGGCCGCACAGTTCGTTTCATCAACCCGCGCAACTTCAGGTTCGCGAGTTAGTTGCTGGCGGCTGAACATCACCAGCACCTTGCCCGCGGCAGCCGTGGCCTGGGAAACCGATTCCGGAATATCTTTAGGCCCCTGGCAAGCCCCGCAGACATAGACGCCGGCCGCGTTGGTTTCGACCGGCCGCAGCTTGGGGTGGGATTCGGAAAGGAAGCCGTTCTCGTCGTAACCCACATTGAGCTTCTGGGCCAGTGCTTCGGCACCCTCGGAAGGACACATTGCCGCAGCCAGCACGACCATGTCGGCGTGGATTGTCACAGGCTCGCCAGCCAGGGTATCGACGCCGCGGACGACGAGGCGGCCGTCTTGTTCCACGATCTTCGATACGCGGCCGCGATGGTAATGGGCACCGTTCTGCTCGATCGCTCGGCGGACGAATTCGTCGTAGTTCTTTCCGCCGGCGCGAATGTCCATGTAGAAGACATGTGCCTCGCCCTCATGCACCTTGTGCTTGTAGAGCATCGTGTGCTTGGCATTATACATGCAGCAGATTTTTGAGCAGTACGAAAGGCCCTTGGCATTGTCGCGCGAGCCAACGCAACTGATGAAGACAACGCACTGCGGTATCTTGCCGTCGGAAGGCCGGCGGACTTCGCCGCCCGTGGGACCGGAGGCCGAGAGAAGCCGCTCGAATTGCAGCGAATCGATCACATCCGCATAGCGGCCATAACCATATTCGCCGTAGCCGGTGACGTGGCCGTTGCGCTGCTCCCGCCCCACGCTGTAGAGCTTATAGCCCGTGGCCACCACGATCGCGCCGACTTCCTCGGTCACTAGGCGGTCTTCGTCGTCGAAGCGGATCGCGCCAGGTAGACACTTCTTCGCACAGATGCCGCACTTCCCCTTGGTCAACTTCATGCAGACCGCGCTGTCGATGACCGGGCGGGCGGGCACAGCCTGCGGGAAGGGAATGTAAATGGCCGTCCGCTGCCCCAGTCCGTAGTCAAATGTGCTGGGGTTCTTCTTGGAGGGGCAGGAGTTCCAGCACTGGCCGCAGCCGGTGCATTTTTCCATATCGATGTAACGAGCCTTCTTGCGCACGGTGACGCGGAAGTTGCCCACAAAACCCTCGACCGATTCGACTTCCGAATAGGTGTGCAGTGTGATGTTGGGGTGCTGGCCCGCCTCGACCATCCGCGGCGTGAGGATGCATTGTGAGCAATCCAACGTGGGGAAGGTCTCGCTCAGGCCGGCCATCTTACCGCCGATCGAAGGCTCGCGTTCCACGAGCACGACCTGGTATCCTGCGTCGGCAATATCCAGGGCGGATTGGATTCCGGCCACGCCACCGCCAATGACCATCGCTCGGCGGGTCAGCGGGATTTCGATCGGGGCCAGGGCATGGTTGTATCGCGTCTTGGCCACGGACATCGAGACTAGGTCGATGGCCTTGGCGGTTGCCTGCCGCCGATCTTGATGAACCCACGAGCATTGCTCGCGGATGTTGGCCATTTCGACCAGGTAGGGATTCAGTCCTTCCTTCTCGGCCGCCTTGCGGAAGGTACGAAGGTGCATGTGCGGCGAGCAGGAAGCAACGACAACGCCGGTAAGATGTTCCTCGGTAATTTTCCGGCGGATCGTAGCCTGCCCCGGTTCCGAACACATATATTTGCAAGCCATAGCGCAGGCGACGCCCGGCAGCTCGGAGGCGGCCGACGCCACTTGCTCGACATCCACGGTACGAGCGATATTCTCGCCGCACCAACAGACAAATACGCCGATTCTGGCCATGGTTCCCTTACTGTTCTACTTATTCACCACGAAATGCCGGTCGATCCCCAAAATCTTCTCGTCGATCCCCAACGCCAAACCGATCAGGTCCGAAAGATAATAGACGACCAGCTCGTGCCGAACGCCGAATCGCCGCTCGATGTCGGCTTGCTTCATGTCGAGGTTGACATGGCACATCGGGCAGGCAACCACGATACACGAGGCATTGTGGGCTGCGGCGTCGCTGAGTATCTTGTGGGAAAGATTCAGCACGGTCTCCTCGTCGGCCAGCGTCATGCCGGCACCACAGCACTCGGTCTTGTAGTTCCAATCGACCGGCTCCGCACCCAAGGCTGCCAAGAGCGTTTCCATGCTGCTGGGCTGCTCGCAGTCATCGAACCGAACATCCTGCGGTGGGCGAGTCAACAGGCAGCCATAGTAACAGGCCGGACGAAAGCCATTCAGCGGCCGCACGACCTGCCGCACGATTGCATCCAGGTTGATCTTCTGCACGACCTGAATGAGGTTCAAGACCCGCGTGCTGCCATCCACCTCAAGCTCGACAATTTCGGAGATTTCTTTCTGTAGCTTTGGGCAGGCCGCCAAGGCCCGATTGGCACGCAGCAGTTCCATCGAACACATCGGACAGGGGGCCAGGAGTTCGGTCATTCCGTCGCGCTTGGCCAGCGCAAGGTTCCGTGCCGGCAGTGCGATGGCCAACTTGTGATTGAGCGAATGGGCCGCCGTGGCACCGCAACAAATCCAGTCGTCCAACTCCCGCAGACCAACCCCCAGCTTGCCCAGACAAGAACGGACTGATATCTCGTAGTCGTTTGACGACCCGTGCAGGGCACAACCGGGATAGTAGCCGATTTCCATGATTTACCTCTTCTCCCCGGACATGCACCGCGCGAAAATGCGGCTCACGACCGCGCGATCCTTTACGCGCTGGCCGCCGAAGTGCAGCTTGCCGCGTTGCATGAGTTTTGGGGCCAAGAGCGAGTCTTTCATCAAAGCCCGCAGGCTGCGATCGCGAAGAAATGCCCGCAGCTTGAAAACACCTACGAGTTCCAGTTCCCGCAGGCGGCCGTTGCGACGGACGTTGTCGAGGAACGCCTTTTGAAAGAGGACCGTTCGCTGGCGGGCCTCTGGCACGGCACCGCGCTCGAACGCAATCTGCCGCAGGGCGTCCATCACGCCTGCACAATCGACCGATTTTGGACACCGTGCCGTACATGTCATGCACGACACGCATTTCCAGATCGACTCGGCACGCATTGCCTTCTCGGCATGGCCTAACTGCACAAGACGAATCAGCCGGTTCGGCAAAACGTCCATGGCATCGGCCATCGGGCAGCCGGCCGAACACTTGCCACACTGATAGCAATCGCGCAGGCTCGTGCCGGAGAGTTGTTCGATGCCGAGATCGTCCGTTGTGGCGGTGAGCGTCATGGGATGCTTATCGGTGGGTTTGCATTGGGTGGGATTCGTAGGGTGTGGATCAAATGTACGTTTACGCTCGTTGATACCACCCTACATCAGCAACTGGACATTTCGCGAACCAGATGCGTGGCCAGGGCGTCATTGGTTTCGGGATCGAAATTCAAAATGCCGCCCTCGCTGCCGCAGGCTGGCTGCACGATCAGTGCCACAACCTTGTCGCCTCCTTTACCGGAAAGCGAGACAAATTCGCCCTTGGTATCACGAAGCAGACTGCCCGGCAGCCGGCCTTGTTCGCCCGTCGTGAGCACGATCACCCGATCGCAGCGCTGGGCAATACTGACCAGGTTCATGGGCGTAATCGAGGTCTCTTCAGGGGAACTCTCCATGGGGAAAAGCTTGGCGACGAGCTTCTGATGAATCAGCCGTCCCAAACCTTCCTCGCGTCGCAATAGCCCTGGGGCGATCTGCAATCGCACCCGCGTGCCGTTGCGGTTGGTGATGGCAATGCTGTTCAGCGGCTGGGCGATCTCACGGTGGCGATCGCTACGTGCGCCGGTCGACTGGCAACAGAACGCTGCATCCAGGATCTCGGCCATCTCATTGTCGGCGAATGGCTCGACCGCATAGTAGAAGATGCGTCGCAGCCGATAGGCCGCTTCGTGATTCGCATTGGCCGATGCCACGACGATCACTTTGGCCCCGGGGCACGCACCGTTGATCAGTCCGACCGTGACCGGCCCTTCGTCGCCGATCGCTGAACCATCGAGAATCACGATGGGAGCGTCCACTTCGTTCAGGGCCGCACTCAATTGGGTCCAATCCGTGGCCCTCTGCACGCCACAGCCAAGGCTTCCTAGCTTGCTGGCCTGAGTTAGCGCACTGACCACGTCGGGATTATACAGGGTGACTCGTCTTGCCAGACAGTTGCCTGCTTCATCTTCGGATCGCGTGGCACTGATACAGGCAATCCATCCTTTTTGGCACGGGTCGCTCAGAAGGAGTGAAGGGTCTTGCTTCAAAGCCTCATTGACCGCGACGACCACGCCCGACAAAGGCGAGGGGATGAGTTGCTGCGGTTTGTCGGCCACGACTACGGCGGCCAGCGGCAGCCCCTGATAGACCACCTCGCCGATCCGCGGCAAACGAACCGATTCAATCTTAACCGTTGTGGGATCGGTGAGCACGGCTCCGACTCGCGTGGCCCGCTGATCGCCCGACTGGAACCACGCGCGATGCCAAAAGTGGAACGGCTCGGTTGTGGCGGAGGGTTCGACGGACGCCGGCACCTTACGACCGTTGGGCGAGGTATCATGGTGCAGTAGGCGGTGTACGGCTTGTGTGATTTCTTCCGGCGTAAAAGGCTTGGTCACATAGTCGGAAGCCCCCAGGCGGATTGCCGATGCCGCGTTGGGAATGCTGGGATAACCCGTCATGAGAACCACGGGCACGTCGGCCTTCTGTTTTCGCAAGGCTTCAAGGAAGGCGATTCCATCCATGTTGGGCATCTTAATGTCCAGAAGGATGGCACTGTAATCGTTCTGCAGGGCCAGGCTCAAGCCTTGGCTCGCATCGCTGCATTTCTCAACCTCAAAACCTTGACGGCTGAAAATGCGGCGGCAGCCCTCGCAAATCACTTCCTCGTCGTCAACAACTAAGATTTTCGGATTATCCAACATGACAGTCGTCCTTTTTGGCGGATAGATTGCTCGCTTCTGACTTCGTGCCAGTAGCCTTGCAACAACTGTGCCAAAGAGGAAAACACCCTATAAAAGACGATAAATGCCGCGAAAGGGTGGTTTTGGAGACCGACAGGGCCAGAAACGTGTATGCCGCAGGTATACACTGTACCGATCATCCCTCGGAACTCAGTCCATATTTGCGCATCAAAGCGTGCAGATTCGTTCGCTGGATGCCGATCTCCTCGGCGGCACGGCTGACGTTCCCTTCGCAACGCCGAAGGGCTTCGGATAGAAACCGCCGTTCGAGCTGTTCGACGGCTGCGTCGCGCACCTGCTGCTTGAGCCGCTTGAACTCCTCCCAGTTGTGGGGAAGTTGGCTCACCGTCGTTCGCGGCGCGGCCTTGCGGATTTCATCGGGAAGATGGTGCGGCTCGATGCGGTCCTGATCGCAGAGAATAGCCAGCCGCTCGACGATGTTTCGCAACTCGCGGACATTGCCCGGCCAAGCATAACTTTCCATCAGGCACATGGCCTCGGAACTGAATCCCTTCACGTCAACCTGGTTTTTCTTGCAAAAACGTTTCAGGAAAGAAATCGCCAGCCGGGGTATATCGCCAAGCCGGTCGCGGAGCGGAGGGAGGTAGATCGGTACGACATTGAGCCGATAATAGAGGTCTTCGCGAAAAGCCCCTTCGCGAACCATCTCGCTCAGCTCGCGGTTGGTAGCCGAGATCAGGCGGATATTGACGTCGCGTTCGGCCGTGTCGCCGACCTTCCTTACCCGCTTGGTCTCCAGCACGCGGAGCAGCTTCCCCTGGGTTTCCATGCTCAGGTTGGCTACTTCGTCGAGGAATAGCGTGCCCTGGTGGGCAGCCTCGAACAACCCCTGCTTTGTGGCGATCGCGCCGCTGAACGAGCCTTTGATATGACCGAAGAGTTCACTTTCCAGCAGCGTGGGAGCCAATGCGCTGCAATCGCATGCCATGAGCGGGCAGTCGTTGCGGCGACTGAGTCGATGGATAGCCTGCACAAACATCTCCTTGCCGGTGCCGCTTTCTCCCGTCAGCAGGACGGTTCCATCCGAGGGTGCAACGCGGCGAGCAAGGGCAAAAACGCGCTCCATGGGCCGGCTTTCGCCAATGATCCCCTCAAATCCCTGGCGGATATCCAACTCCTGCCGGAGGGCCACGTTCTCGCGGATCAGCGACGAATGTTCCCATGCCTTGGCGACGACCACGTTCAACTGGGCCGGTGAAAAAGGCTTGGCAATATAGTCGTGGGCACCGGCTTTCATGGCCTCAACGGCCGTTTCAATCGCTGCGTGGCCCGTGATCATCACAACTTCCGTGGGAACCCCTGCCGCTTTGATCTGTCTCAGAACGTCAAGCCCCGAAACGCCCGGCATCATGAGGTCCAGCAAGATCACGTCGAACTGGCCCGTCAGGGCGGAATTCAAGCCGATGCCGGGATCACTAAAATACTCGACTTCGTGCCCGGCGGCACCCAAAGCCCGGCGGCAACTGATGCCGATCACCGCCTCGTCGTCAATCACGGCGATACGGAGTTTTGCAGGGAGGGAAAGAGGGTCATCGGAGTTCATGGAGGAGTCGCTCTAGTTAACCACGAAACACACGAAAAAAAAGACATGGTACAAGAACGCCTTGTCGCTTGATCCTTCGATTCAATCTATGTCTTATTTCGTGTATTTCGTGGTTAATTTCTTACTATGTTCAGGTCATTGTTTTGAATCAGTCAACGCCGGCAGGCTGATGATAAACGTGCTGCCTTGTCCTTCTTTGCTTTGAACTTCCAGGATACCGTTGTGCTGTTCGACGATGCCGAAGGTGACACTCAGCCCCAGCCCCGTTCCTTTGCCGACCGGCTGCGTGGTAAAGAACGGCTCAAAAATCATTTCCAGCAGTTCTTCCTTGATGCCGCAGCCCGTATCGGCCACGCACAGGATCACGCGGCCGTCGCTGGCCGTCGTGGTGATCGTCAAACGCCCACCGTTAGGCATGGCCGTGCAGGCGTTCAGCGAGAGATTCAAGAGGACCTGCTGCAACGGATTCATATCGCCGCAGACTTCCGGCAAGTCATCCTGCAGGACTTCTTCAATCAAAATGTGTTCAAACTTCTTCTGGTTGGCAATCAGCCGCACCGTCCGCCGTACCACGTCGTTGATGTCCAGCGGTTCCATCTTCGTAGGACGTTCCCGGGCGAAATCGAGCAAACCACGAACAATCTCGGCCGCCCGGGTCGTCTCGTGGATAATCAGATCGAGATCCTGATGATCTTCCTCGTTCATGTGCGGCTTGTGCCGCAGCAAGTGCGCAAAAGTGAGCACGCCGGTGAGCGGGTTATTGATTTCATGGGCCACGCCGGCCGCCAAACGACCGATCGAGGCCAGTTTCTCGGCCCGGCTGACCTGCTGCTGAGCGGCCTGCGTGAGCGACGTTTCCCGCCGGGCAACCGCCTCGGCCATGGCATCAATCGCCTGGCACAAAAGCCCTAGTTCGCCGGGCGGGCGGATGCCGACTCGCGCCGTCATATCGCCGGCAATCACCTTCCGCGCCATGGCCACGATCCGCCCCACGGGCCGCATCACCAGCATGGTAACCGTATAGATCAGCCCGAGGCTGGTTACCGTCGTGACGATCATCATCAATAGGAAATGTTCAGAATACTCGACCGCCACCAACGCGAGAATCGAATTGGCCACGACAACGATAGCGATGGCCGCCATGATGAGTTTGAAACGAATCGTCATCGTGAAACCGTGAGGGGTCCAATACAGTGTATAGCCACATCATACATGCGGCGGCAAGCTTCCGCAAGGGGCGTGTGTGGCAAGATTCTCTGGCAGACGGATGCCGCCGTGGCACGGGCATCTTGCCCGTGTCGAATTCCACGGGCTGGAAGCCCGTGCCACGTGCTTGCCAGAAAATCTTGCCACACACCAAGGGGCTAGCCGTGCAAAACCGGGCGGAATGACTAGCACGGTTGGTACTCGAACCAGGCCCGCAGCATGCGGAAGAAGGCGGCGGTTGATGTCCCCCCTCCTGCATCCCCCTTTATTCACTTTTCTCTGGTGTATACTGAGTTTCGTGAAATCAATTTTCCTATCCGTCAGTTATCGCTGGAGATTCCCATGACTACCACGACCATCACGCTTTCCAGCAAGGGACAAGTCGTGATCCCAAAAGAAATTCGGGACGAACTGCATTGGGATGCCGGAACGCAGATCGCCCTGATTTCCAGTGCTTCCGGCGTCACGCTCAAAGCAGTGCCGAAGAAGACCGGCCGCAAGTTCGCAGACTTGATCGGTCTGTTAAAACATGAGGGGGCGCCCCTATCCATCGAAACACTCTGCAAACCGGTTGATTACCGTGCGGACGGGGAAGCATCCGGGAGCAGCAGCCGATGATTGCGCTGGACACCAACATGCTGGTGCGCGCATTGGTCGCCGATCACCCCGACCAGGTTGCCATGCATACCTTCGACCGCAACTTTTGCACGGCGGCGCGCGCCGCAGGCATTGCCCCCGAGGTGCGGATATGGGAGGTTTGAATCAACGACCTATCTGCTATTTTGGGGCACGGTAAATTCCTCCCTGAACGCGGCCCAAAACCGAAACAGAATACGAATTAAGTCATGTGTCTGGAATTCTGGGTTGGAAGGGCGAGCGAAACCGAAAGTCCCGGCGGGACGACTGAAAAAGGCGACCGAGGTGGGATTCAACCGTCCGGGACTAGATGAGGTCTTGCGGAATTCCGATCCCAGCGATAAATCGCTGGGCTATTCTCACT
>JBAWVO010000079.1:0-22838 GCA_037147235.1 Planctomycetota bacterium
CCGGAAATGCCGCCGCGACGGTCGATGCGGGCATGGTGGTGGAGTACGCTCACCAACAGATCCAGGGCGGCCACATTCTCATCAACCTGGAAACCGCATGGAAGACCGTTATGCTATCCCGGTGGTACAGCAACCATGCCGATTACTGGTGGAAGAAGTACCCGTGGCACGATGAAAGCGGGTGGTGCGTCTCGCTCGTCTATGCGGAGACGCCCTTTTGCGTGGTGGAGCCTGCCCATTGGGAGCGTGTAGGTTTCGGTTGCTACTACCGGGGCGAGAAGTACATTGTCCATCGGGTCCGGTGTAAGCTACTGGTCGGTGAGGGGCGAACGGCCAGGGGGCAGCCGTATGAAGACCGCGTCATGGAATTGTTCCGCGAACTGGTCCCTCCTGCCCCTCCCGAATCCCAGCAAGCACGGATGGCCCGCATACGATCCGAGCGGCAAAAGGTGCTTCACCGGGTTTGACGGCTATTGGCTCCATAGTCAGGGTCGGGATATACGTAGTTAATTTCAGCGGGACGGCGGGGGTCCGGTTCAAACCTGACGGGAGCGTGGGTCCCCCCCCGCCGTCGCTGCGTGTGAATGATCGCCAGGAGGTCCGCTGCCACCTTGCGGGTGGTGCGGAGGTGAGGGAGAGCTAAGTCTCTGAGATCCATTAGAAGTCTGCCTTTCCGTAAAGTGGTCCTGCCGGTGACGTTCCAAAGGCAGGAGGAACGCCACCGACGAGGACCGGAGCCGGGAGATCAAACCCGGCTCCATGCATTATATGCTATGCCGCCACTTTCATGAGGTCCGCCGCTGTGAACCGGAGGACAATGCCCACTTGACCAGAAAAGGGTCGTTTTTCAGGACTCCGACAAAACGGATGACTTTTTGAAAAACGACACACCTACTTGGTTGGCTTAACGCCTAATAATCAGGCACTGCGTTGACGGCAGTTCGATCGGGGCCTCGGGTTTGTCGGCCAAAAACTCTTGAAAAGCAGTTTTCACACCGTTAAGCACGGAATAATCGTGCGACAAGAACACGCCCCCTGGCGTCAGCCGCGGATAGAAGAATCGCAGGCAGGCCAAGGTGCTCTCGTAAAGGTCAACGTCGGAATGCACAAACGAGAATGTCTGGCGATCAACCGGCTCCGCCGTTTCTGGGAATCGCCCCTTGTAATAATGCACGTTCTGGAAGTCCTTCAAATAGCTTTGAACGGACTCAAGGCTGCACGCGTATTGGTTTTCGTCGTGAATCCCTCGGTCGGGTGCAGATGACTTGGGAAGGCCCTCGAATGTGTCGAATACGTGCAGAGTCTTGTCGCCTTTGGCCTCGCAGATCAGTCTCGTCGAGGCTCCCTGAAAGCAGCCCACCTCGGCAAAATCCCCAGGCATTCGGCTATACGCTTGAGCGAAGGAATGCACGGTGAAGCATTCGTAGGCTGTTAGCAAGCAGGTGCGCTGTTTACGAACCTGTCGCACTAGCCGCACTGTCTGCGGGTCTTTGTGCTGGCCAAGAAAAAACATTTGCACCGCAGAGATTGTACTCATGAAGATACGCTCGGGCAGTCCGCCAACCATCCTGGCAATACGAGGGTTGTCTTTAAGCATGTGAATTTCTTCTTTCAGCCAGTGTTGTTCATCTGGGCTCAACTCGGATACGCTCTGAACGACAACTACCCCCCATCATAGTCGGGGGCTGAGTGGAATTCAAGTTGGGCCGCCAATTCTCGGGCGCAAATGGAGTCCCCAGGGCAGCCTTCATGTTCGGCGTCTCTCCGCATAGGCCAACGAGTCTGTAGCAAGAATCTTTGCATTCTCAGGCTTCGGTAACCGCCCAATTGGGGGCTCCTGCCCGATTTGGCCCTGGTTTCGTCAAACGGTTGGGTTTCCGAATCCTGCCCGGGCGACTATGATGATCGTGATGGACACGACTCGCCGTTACCTTGCCTTCGACATCGAAACTGCCAAGACGACCAAGGACGGGTCCGACTGGAGATCCTGCCGACCATTGGGGATTTCCTGTGCGGCGACCCTCCTTGCGGACCCCACCAACTTGGTTCTTTGGCATGGCGGCAATGACCGACCCGTGGCCGTGTGAGAGGTTCATGGGGTGGATGGCGTGAGAACCGTTGTCGGGCTTTGCAGACTCGACGACCCGAAACAGGGCGGCGAGACTTGGCCAAACGGCTCAACGAGTGGCAAGCACCGCAAAAATGGGTGGCCCACCGTTGTGCAGTCCCTGGCAAGAGCGGGCGCAGGGCGTGAGTAATGGTAGGGACAAGTTCACATTACATATCAATGGTTTCAGCGCGTGAGGCAACATCCGCCTCGCGGCACAAATGGCCGAGTTGCCTGAGTTTGGCGAGGTCTCTCGGTTAGTTCGCCGGGCACTTCGTGAGGCGGATATCATTGGGAAGTAGCGAACCGAAGAGGGCAGCAAGGAAGCCAAGCACCAACGAGATGAAGAAGCCGGTGGCAGCAAGGTAATCTGCCAATGGCGACCAACGTCCCGGGTATACCCGACGCGGCGGGTTCCCCACCGTGCCCCACCCTTCATTCCCCGCGTGACTTTGTCGCGGAGACCGCTGAGAAACATTCGGAAAAAGGATTTCTTGCCGACGATGCCTGCAAGTTATCCGCGATTGGGTTCGTTCGGGAATCCAGGCCACAGATCGCCCGCAGTTACACCCAGGGCGTCCGCCAGACGAATCACTGTCCGGTGCTGAGGCCGGCACTGACGATTGAGCATATTGGAAATTGCCGGTTGCCCGACGCCAATCTTCACGGCAAGTTGCTCTTGCGTGATTTCTTTATTCTCCATCGCGATCCGCAACCGTGCCGCAAAAGTTTCCTCTTCCCGATCCATCTCCTCAAGGACCGAGTGATCTTCCTCAGAGAATCCCACCTCTAGTCTTTCCGATTCCTCCAGGTCCATTCCCAATTTCCCTTCATGGGGATTGGTGAACAGAGCGTCAGCGAGGGTAGCCAATGTCATATCGCGATCATCTTCGTCGGTGTCCGGGTCGTTCAGGATTTCCAGCATATTGCGAATCCCGGCTTGAATCTCATCGCTGCACTCAACGTAAGCGAGAAGGAACTTCGCCGCTTGGAGCAGTGTCAGCTTTTCAATTTCAGGGGTTAGTGTCGCCATGGTGAAACCTTTCGGGCTTGGGGTTATTTTGATTATCTGGGCAGGAGATTATGGGTTGTTGTAGAACCGCTCTAGGATTAACTTCCGTCGCAAGTCAAAGTTACTGATCTGCGCGGCTGAAAAATCGTCTCTCTTTTTTTGAAATACCGACAGAACCCACAGCGTCGGTGGGGTCGTCGTGAAAGGAGGAACGTAGAAAATAACTCGCAGATTATCGCAATTACCGATCGTGTCGTGAATTCGCAGTTCGCCGACTCGATTTCCCGAAAGCGACTTGATCCATGACCAGTCGAGGTCAAATAACGGTCCTCCATGTTCGCCGGAACCGCCGCCCGGCCAAAATCGCAATTTGAGTGCGTGTCGGCGCATTTCTGCACGGTCACGGGTTCTCGGTAGGCATTTATGAGCATCTTGAAAGGCCCACCGGCCCGCCCGCACCAAGTAATTGCCCGTTAGTTTTCCGGGTAGCTCATCTGCCATGATTCGCCTTTCTGTATATCACAAATAGCACCTACTGCTCTTTAGTAATTATCACATAATAAAGTGATAAGTCAAGGGAATATTGTACAAATGGTTCGCTTGTCGGCTTTTCAGCAAACTCGCCGCCGTCGCCGCGAACCGGGCCGCGATTCGCCCTCACCCCTGGCCGAATACCTGGGACCTGCACCCCTGAATACTCCAACATATTTTCGAGGGTGACCGAGTTCGGATCGTCGGGATTCTGTCGGACAACACAATCAAGGCATTATGCGCGCCTGCTGAAGAAGGCGCGCATAATGCCTTGATGGCGATTTTGAACCACAAGTGCTTTTTTTATATACACTTGCAGCAACATGCCTTGGGACGGCTGTTTCGCGATCCGACATGCCCCCCCCCTGTGCGATGGGACAAATCCCGGGACTGGATCCCTCGACGCCGATCATCTGACGATCGGCAGGAGGTGTGGTCATGACCCGCCTCAGTGTCATTCACCCGTTACCGGCAAAGCCAGCCAGCGCGATTTTTTGCGAGTTAGGCATCACGGCCGGACTCGCCGGGCACAGCCTGGTATTATGCTTTCAAGGGTTCACGGCACCTATCTTGTGTCAACTCCTGAGATATTGCATACGATTTGCGACACCGGAAACGGTTCGGCACATCTACGCCCAGGCTGACGTCCGCAAGCTGGCTAAGGAACTTGACCAGGTCCGGCTCGTTTTGGCCTACACTGCCCGGTTGTGTAATCAATTGTCGTGGATAATCCAGACCACAGACCTGACTGCCCAGAACGGCAGTTCACCGCAACCCGCCCTGTTCTGCTGTGCTGGTTCCAGTGACATGGAAGAGAACCCCGGGGCTGCTGTTGTTATTCGTGGCGATGGTCCGGAACAAGCCGCCGTGGCCCAATGGCTAGGCACATGCCCGGGTAGCGGCTCAAAGTGATACCGCGGGTGCAGATGACGGCGAAACTTCGGGTAATCCATAGGCGGATCCAAGAGCAGGACATACGGATCGGTAATCCCCTGCTGCTTCATGATTCGGTCTAAGGCAGCGGCTCGTTGGGCGGCCGTGGTCGTGATCCCCAAAGACTTCGCTACCTCGCGCTCCGTTATCTTGTGGCCCAATGGGTTGCGCTCCTGGCGGCCAGCGAGAATCTTCTCACGCAGCACGACGCGTTGCGGCATGTCGAAGAGGTCGATCTTCAGCAAGCGTTCCAATGGCTTTTGGAGAACCTCGCGAATCCGTTTATCGGGCAACAACCCGGCCAAGCGAAGCCGAAACTTTGCCCGCAAAACGAATGGGGCGCCGTCACAGAGCCGAAAGGGATAGACATAGATTTTCCCCGTAAGCTCGCGCATTCGCTTGGCGAATTCAAAGCTATCCATCGCCAGGTCTTGAAAGGCACTTTCAGTAACCTCCATGATTTCGGCTGCGGACGGGACAACGATCGCATGGTTGGGCGCGCTCTCGATCTCGTCCTTTTGCCGAAGGATCAGCTTTTCGCGATCCTCCAATTTTTTCAAATCCGCCCGCACTCGCTCACTGGCGTCGCCACCACGGATGAACTTCATCACGTTCTCGATCTCCCGTTGAACCGTGCTTAGCTCACGGTTGATCTCTTGGAGACTGGTGTTGCGGGAAGCACCCAGCAGGAGGGACTCCTCGTTGACCATATTGAGGAATATCGGGTTGAAGTTTTCCAACTGGCGAAGTTCAAACAACGCGGCCTCCGAGAACTTCTTTGCGGCGAAAGTGCTATCAAAGGTAATGCCATTCCAACACCGGTACTTCCGGGCACCATCGCACATTAAATGATCCCGCTGGCCATGTCCGCCGAAAACATAACGCATACCGCAGATACCGCAGTACACGGTCTGGCCCGGAAAGCGGGTCCTCTTCTTGGGCCGATCCTGGCAGGGATCGGGTGTGCCATCTACGTTGTGGCGGTACTTGGCGTTACGGGCATCGACTTTGGCGATTACCCGGTCGTAGTACGATTCTTCAAAAAAGGCCAGATGAGCTACCCGGCGGAGAAGCAAATTAATCGCAAGCGGCAAAGACGTATGATCGTTCAGCCAGCGGCGGTGCATGGCTTCCTGGTCGGCCAGCGACATAATGTCCTGCTTACCAGGGCCGGGATCGCTCACCCGGCAGGGCAGAACGACTTTTAGGGTATGCCCATTGCGGGCGGTCAACGGTTGTTTCAATTCAGTAACCATAGTTTGATTCCTCCTTATGGTTTTTGGGTGTGTTTGACGAATCGCTGTCAGAGTTTTGTGGCTCCATGCCTTGGACATACCGCTCCGCCAGTTTCAGGGACTCCGGCCACAGGCGCAGCGCGCGCAGGATCTCTTGCCGCTGTGTCTCCGGTCGTGTGTGCGTATAGATCGAAGTCATGCCGAGGGCGCCGCCCGCCGTTCCCGAAGACGCATGGCCCAGGGTGATCTGGCGGATGAGCGGATCGACGTTGGCGTCCTGCAAGAGGGTGGCAAATGAGTGCCGAAAACTCTTTGGGCAAGTTACCTCGCCAAGGCCGGCCTTCGTGGCGACCCGAATGAACAGCAGGCGAATGCGATCGGCCTTCACGGCCCCCGCATCGCGCCAAACCGCGCTGGCGATCCTTGCCTTGCCCTCGCGGTCGAGCTCTTGGTCCGGTTGTCGCTCGGTTTGGTTAATGCGGCGCGCGAGTACCTGGGCCATGCGCTGGCGGGTCGCGCCGGCCAGCGGTGCTCTGTTTGCGACGAATCGTTCGCGCAAAAAGACCGGTCCGGCCTGCCGCGTACCGATAACTTGCCGCAGGATGGCCGCCAACTCGGGAACCAAGGGTATCGACCGATCGCGGCGGGTCTTGATCCGCCAGCCCAAGTCGGGCTTGTCACGGATGTGCATCCAGCCGCCATCGAGATCGAGATCCTCGATTAAGAGATGGATCAATTCGCCCGAGCGGACACCGCTCTTGGCCAGCGTGAAGAATATCGGGAAATCCCATGTCCCGGCCGCCTTGAAAAACGCCCGTTCGGACTGGGCATCGAAAACGAAGATCCGCTTGGCGTCTTCGATCCGAAACCGGCTCCCTGCCAGCTCCGTAAACGGATTTTCGGTATACGGAGGGAGGTGCCGCTTTCTGCCCGCGAATGTGTAGAGATTGCGGCAGACTTCCAGGATGAACAAGATGCCCTTGTCACGGAGTTTGCGCTTAGCGGCATTCTTGTGCCCGTTGGGGGCGACGTTGATCGTCCGCAAGTAGCGGACGAAACGGTCCGCATCGATATCCTGGGCCTGGACCGGCCCGCGGTTGCGGGTGGCGAAATTCTCCAGGTGCCTGAGTGCCGTCCGGTAGCGGCGGATCGTGGCCACGGACGACCGCAGGACGTGCTCGTGGTGATCGAGAAACTGCTGGCACAATTCTGACATAGCCAGCGGCTGGAACGAGAACATCGTCGGTGCTGCGGTCGCCAGTTGGGCGTTGACCTGAGCCGCGATCGTCTCGGCCGCTTTTTCATCCGGCCCGGTGCGGCGGCAGACCTGCCGCTCGCCGTCGAGATAGTAGACCCACCAGCTCCCGTGGTGGAGATAATACGAGACCTTGCCGATCCGCTTTCGCAGCGGCCGGCGTTTGCGATTGACTGCCACGTCCAACCTCCCTGGTGCATGAAATATGCACCAATTGTGCACCAAAGAGGCTTTTTGACAGCGCAAAAGAAACGCTAAGTTGTTTTACTTAAACAACTTAGCGTGTTGGGCAGAAAACCAAAGCGGAGAGGGGGGGATTCGTCCGATCCATCGACGCAAGTTGTTGACTACAAACAACTTACAGCTACAAATCCAATAGCTGTAAAAAGTTGCGTTCTGTCACCTCTGATCGTCTCTGATCAAGGATTCTCACCTGTTGTCATTTGTTTTGTCCCACTGGGACAAACGATTGTCTACTGGGACAAACCGCCCTGTTGCAGACGCCTCCAATTATGGAGGTATCATCGTGAATCGTTCCAACGAAGTTTTGAAACCCAGAAATGGGCACACGCTGGTCGTGGGCATCGTCGCCCGCATCAGCGGTTGTCAAAACCAAAAAGAGTTGAGCCTGGGAGACCAGGAGGACCACGCCAAAGAAGTCGTGGCCGAGTTGTATCAGGGGCCAGTGGAATTCCGCGTCATTGCCACAAAAGGCAAGGGTGAGCGACTCGACCGGCCTGAATTGGTTGATATCGAGGAGGCGTATCGCAGTCGCGAACTCGATCTGAATGTCATGGAAGACGTTGGCCGGATGGTCCGCGGGGCGGAAGCTGCGCGGCTTTGGGGCGCTGGAGTAGACAATGGAACCCGTTCCATTGCTCCTAACGATTGTTGCGATACCGCCGAAGACAATTGGGAAGAGGATTTGCTTGCAGCCTGCCGGGATCACGTCGGCCACCAAACACACACTTCCAAGCGGATCAAGCAGAAAAAGATGAATCGCTTCAAGAAGTTCGGCGGAGCAACTCCATGCGAAATCTATGGCTACATCAAGCCGCCGGAGACCAAGACGTTCGATGACTGGCAAAAGGATGATGCCGCGACACCCATCATCCAGGAAGGCGCCCGGCGACTAAAGAACACTCTGAACTGTTCGGGCGTGGCAGACTGGTTCAACCAGCAAGGCGTATCGGTCGGGAAGTACTGCCGCCGTAACAAGTGGTACGGTGCCATGGTGCGACGTTACTACAGCAACACGCTCCTCAAGGGAATGCCTTGCCGCGGTAAACGCCACACGATCAAGCACCACGAGAAGGGGCGGCGGGTTTCCGTGCCGAACCCCAAGGGCCCCGTCTTCCGAGAGTATCCGCATCTGGCTCATCTCGATCCGATCGATTTCGACGAACTCAATGTCCTCCTGAAGGCTAAAAACGATAAGTACCACCGCAAGCTCGTCAACGGTATTGATCCGCGTTGGCAAGTCTCGCGTAAGCGGACCCGTTTTCCTGGGCAACATGCCTGCTGCTGGTGCTGCGGTTGGCATTATGTGTGGGGTGGCAACGGCGTGACCGAGAACCTGATGTGCTCAGCCAGCCGTGAGTGGCATTGCTGGAACTCGATAGGCTTCAATGGCGAGTTGGCCGTCCAGCGGCTGGTCACGGCGATGACCAGCGCAATGTATCAACTCGACGGTTTCGACGATCAGTTCGGCGAGATCGTGGCGATTGCCCGCCAGAACTGCTCTGGCGGACAAGCTGAGCGTTGGGAGAAGCTCTTGCGCGGCGAGGAATCGCTGGCGCGCGAGAAGGTGAATTTCCAGAACGCAATCAGTAAGTACGGTCCCGTGGATTTCCTTGATGAGAAGATCAAAAATCTGAAGGACTGTGAGCAGGAACTGGCCCGCGAGCGGTATAAGTTGGAGCAGCTCAAACACAAGGAGTTGTGTCTTCCGCCGTCCATTTTGCACTTACGTGGGATGCTGGAAGAAGAGTTCCAGCGGCTTGCTATCGATTCGCCGGAGTTCGGGAACTTGATGCGGCAACTGGTTCCCGAGTTCCACGTCTACAACGTGCGACTTTTGGACGGCGGTCATCTGCTGCCGCGGGCCAGGGTCAAACTGGCTCTGGGCGGCAATGTCCCGGATATCGAACACGTGCCCGGCTTAAGCGATCTGTTGACCAAGGTGGTGACCCTGGATTTGTTCGAGCGGCCGCCGCAACGGGAGCGGATACGCGAAAATGCGGTCCGTCTGGCATTGCAGGGCATGAAGCAACGCCAGATTGCTGCGCAACTGGAGGAACGGCCCAGGTTGCCAGCAGTTCAGCGGGCACTGGCCCTTGACCAGTTGATGCGAGACCGAGAACAGACCAGCCCCTACACATTGGTGACGGAGCCGCCTGACGATTACGCAAAACTTCGTCGCCACAAGAGTCCGAAGTACCAATTCCAGCCGCGCGAAGGTTACGAGCGCCCGGCGATCTGACGTCTTTATGTCAGCGATTAAACCGTTTTACCCTTTGGCCCTGGCAATGTGCTGGGGTCTCTTTTTGCGCGTATTGAAAGGAAATAGTTTTATGCGACAAGACCCCAAAAGTCGAAAGCCGGCTGCAACGGCGATTCCCGGGCCAATTAAGCCCGATTCTCCCCTCTACCGTGCATTGCAATTGATTGCGGGAGAAATTGCCAATCGTATTGAAACCACCCCGCCGCCCGTGACCAAGCGCCGACGAAGACGCGAATGAATATATGTCGCAGGTCAATGGCACCATCCCGCCGCCCATCTAAATAATACCCTCCGGTGCGCCATAATATCAAGGATAGGGATAGGTTAGCTCTGAGTGTGGCTGTTTGTTGAGTCGATAGACAGGCATTTGTCCTTCTAAATAAAAGTGATCCTTGTGTCATAATACATGTAGTGTAGGCCATTTGTTACCTGCGGGAAAACCGTTCTCAACAGATTCTTAGAGTATATGGATGATCGTCTCGCCATCCGAAAGATCGGACAATCACGAGAGTAATTGTTCGAGCACCTGAATAATCTGCATCGCGCCATCTCACCGGCCACGCCCGATTTATCGGGCGTGGCGTGAGTTGCCCGCACATCACAATTAGCCGCCTTTCCTATCGGCCAGGTTACAGAGCATTTCCAAATCCTGTTCATCGCCTGATTGGCGGGAATCGGGGTTTTCGTTGCGCCTTTGCTTGTTGTGAAGGCGGTGTTTGTTGCGCTCCTGCGGTGGTCGCGGGGGCGGTGTGTTTCTCGCAACATGCCGTCCCTGCGGGGACGGCATAACTCAGTAGAAGGATTCACCTCCATGGTCCGAATCGCATGTCCATCTTCCGATTGGCATCAGGATTTTCTCCGCATGCTGCCGATCATCGTGCGGCACGCAAAGTTCTCGTTCCGCCGTCTGCGACCCGAAGCCCGCAGCGAAGCTGTCCAAGAGGTCGTTGCCAACTGCTGCCGCGCCTACCTTCGCTTGGTGGAACTCGGCAAGACTTCCCTTGCCTATCCAAACGTGCTTGCCCGCTATGGCGTCAAGCAAGTGAGAGACCACCGCAAGGTCGGTGGCAAGCTCAATGTCCACGACGTTCTCGGCAAGTATTGTCAGTCCCGCAAGCATGTTGTTGTGGAGCGACTCGACCGTCGCGACAAAGAGGAGAACGGCTGGTATCAGATCCTCGTCGAGGACAAGAGTGCTGGCCCGGCTGATACCGCTTGCAGCCGCATCGACTTCGGTGATTGGTTGGGGCAACTCCCCCGCAGGAATCGCCGTATTGCCGAGTTTCTTAGTCTTGGCCATCGCACGGACGACACGGCACGCAAGTTCAAAGTCTCATCTGGCCGCATCAGCCAGCTTCGCAAGGAGTTGGCCGAAAGCTGGAAAAAGTTCGTCGGCGATGACGAGCCTGGCGCAGCCGCTTTGGCCGCGTAACAGCGACAACCAGACTCGGTGGCGAGTCTTACCGGCCATGCGTGACCTAACAACCGGGTATTAAGCCGCGGCTGCTACGCCGGACATCATGACCGAACTTCGGCATCGAGTTGCTGATGCAACCAAAACGCGTGGCATGGCTTTCTTTCTGGAATTGAGGTCATCCTTGACTCGACTGCCGGTGTTCGCTGGCGGTTGTATCTTGTCACCTTCCCTTGATCATTGGCATGAAGCAGCTTCAATCGAGTTGCTTGGCCACCGTCCCTCCTAAAGCCCCCAGTAGTCCCGTGGTGCCACTTGCCGGGCAAGCCTAACCAACAGGCTGCCTTTGTTGCAAGGGCTCCAGCGGGTCTGCTGGGGGCTCTCTTGACCATTCCCCGTTTCATTCCCCCAACCGGAGACACATTCATGCTCACCACATCTACCATCGCGTTCATCGCCATGGCAATAACTGGCCTCGCATTGATCCACGAAACCCGTCTGCGTCGGGCAGCACACAGCGTGTTCTGCCACTTGATCGGGTACCTTCGCCACGAAAGCAAGGTAAATGATCGCGCACGGGACGGCAAGTAACCGTGGCCAGTAGGCATGCCAGGCGACTCATTCATCCGAAGCTGTCGTCAAACTAGAAAGAATCTGCATGCCTAGTTCCAGTTCAGATACCGGAGTCGCAGGTATCATCGGTGGGTTGCTCGCCGTGAGTACGCTCGTCAGTGTATTCACCGGAGATTGCACGATTTGGGTTCCAGTGTTGTTGGCCATCGCCGTCAGCCTGAAAACCGTGCGAAATATCCGCCGTTGACTTCAACAACACAAAGCAAAGGAGAACCATCTTGTCCCATCTTGTTCAAATACAGTCCCAAATCAAGGATGTCGCTGCTGTCCATGCTGCCTGCCAGCGGCTGAGCTTGCCTGCGCCCGTTCAAGGCAAAACCAAGCTCTATGGCGGCGAAGTCGAAGGTTTGGCAGTTAAACTGCCCGACTGGACTTACCCCGTCGTCTGCGATCTGGCCAGTGGCCAAGTCAAGTACGACAACTTTGGCGGCCGCTGGGGTGACCAGAAGCAACTAGCTAAATTCCTGCAAGCATACGCGGCAGAGAAAGTGAAGATCGAAAGTCGGCGGAAGGGGCATACCGTAACGGAAAGCCAACTCGCCGACGGTTCGATCAAACTCACCATTCAGGTCGGAGGTGCCGCATGAATAAGATTATCGAGGTCACAGTCTCACCGACCGGGCAAACCACCATTGCCACCAAAGGTTTCACCGGCTCGTCGTGCCGCGACGCCAGCAAGTTCATCGAGCAGGCATTAGGCCAGCAGACGTCCGAAACGCTCACGGCCGAGTTCCACCAGGCACAGGCCGTCGATCTGCAAGAGCAGCAGCGATCGTAGGCCGCTCAGTCTTGACCACATCGTATCGCCCGACACTTCAACCCCCAGCCGTAATCGAAAGAACCCCAATGTCACTTACTCAGCGTTTGACCGAGTATATCTCGGCCTGTTTCACCGGCCTTTGGATCGAATCCCACGAGCACGAAGATGCCCTCCGCGAAATCGCCCAACTCTGCCGCGAGCAGAACTGGCGGCTGGCGACATGGGACATCGAACAGGGCTTGCAGATCCCCGGCCAGAACAAAGCCACCGATGCCGGTGGTAGCGACCCGCTGGCCGCCATCCGTTCGATCAATGCGTTGGCCAGTGCCGACAGCTCGGCAATTCTGGTTCTCGCGAACTTTCATCGCTTCCTGTCCAGCCCCGAGATTGTGCAGGCTCTGGCTCGTCAGATTGCCCTCGGAAAGCAGAATCGCACCTTCGTGGTGATCTTATCCCCCGTGGTGGCGATTCCAGTGGAATTAGAGAAGCTATTCGCCATCGTCGAGCATGAGCTTCCGCACCGGCAGCAAATCGAGGAGATCGCTCGTGGCGTGGCCACGGAGGAAGGTGAGTTGCCGGACGGCACAGAACTCGATCGGGTGTTGGATGCCGCTGCCGGTTTGACCAGGTACGAGGCTGAAAACGCTTTCAGCCTGTCGCTTATTCGGCACCAGCGGATCGAGCCGCAGTCGATCTGGGAGCTGAAGAGCCAGATGCTAAAGAAAAGCGGCCTGCTTCAGCTTCATCGGGGCGGCGAACGGTTCGCTAACCTGGGTGGATTGGAATCCATGAAAAGCTTCTGCCTGCGTGCATTGAGGCACCAGCGCCAAGATCCACTTCGTCGTGCCCGTGGATTGCTCCTTTTGGGCGTTCCAGGCACGGGAAAATCAGCTTTTGCCAAGGCGTTGGGCAATGAAACTGGCCGTCCCACGCTCACGCTCGACATCGGTGCGCTGATGGGTTCGCTCGTCGGCCAAACCGAGCAGAATGTCCGGCAGGCGTTGAAGATTGCCGACGCGATGATGCCCGCGATCCTATTCTGCGACGAACTCGAAAAAGGGCTGAGTGGAGCGGCTTCCAGCGGTTCTTCGGACTCCGGCGTTTCGGCCCGCCTCTTCGGTTCGCTGTTGACGTGGCTCAACGACCACGAAAGCGATGTGTTCTTCATCGGGACCTGTAACGACGTGAGCAAACTGCCGCCCGAATTCTCGCGGGCCGAGCGGTTCGATGCGATCTACTTCCTTGATCTGCCTTCGGTTCAACAGAAACAGGCGATCTGGAAACTGTATCTCGATCTGTTCGGCCTGGATCATCAGCAGCCCAAACCGATCGATGCCCAATGGACTGGGGCCGAGATACGAGCTTGTTGTCGACTGGCAGCCTTGCTCGAAGTGCCGCTCGTCGAAGCGGCGCAGAATGTAGTGCCGGTGGCCACGACGGCGGCCGAATCGGTTTCGCGGTTGCGGGCATGGGCCAGTGGTCGCTGCCTCAATGCCGACGCGCCGGGCATCTATACTGCCAACCCTGACAGCGGTATCACGGTGAAGCCAGGCCGCAAGCTCCGCCGCGAGCCGTCGAATAACTGACGTAGCTTGGTTCTTTGTTTCGCTGTGCCGGATTCTCCCGGCACGGCTTTTCCCCATGTTCTTTAGGAGTATTCACGTATGACCATCAAGATGTTTCGCCGTTTGATCCGCAAGGTGATTGTCCAAACCTACGCAGCCTACTGCCAGGGCCAACCGCTCAAGGGTTGGTGGGCGGCACGGAAGCGGCTTGACCGCTTGTGCCAAGATCAGGAGTTGACGCATGGACGGAACCCGTAAACGTCGATTTTCAAGCAATCTCGCCCGCCGTCGCTGGTATGCGAAGCACCGTGCATTGCGTTTCTTTCGCCGTTACGGGCTGACGAGTGCGGTGGCGGCGTGAGACTGCCGCAGTGCGTTTCTTAGGCAACAGGGGGCGGGATAATCTCTCGCCCTCCTGGTTGCATTCCTGACGCCACGCCGACAATGCCGCGACAATTTGATTTTCTTTTCTACTCCTATCCCCCTCTTCTACGGAGACAATAATATATGAGTACTGTTCTTGATCGGCCTGCATCACCCGCAGACCAACTGCGAACCACCATGGCCGCCGTGCGAGTTTCCATGTCCTGGTTCGGAACCAGGAAAACCCTCACCGCCGAACAGCGCGCTGAGGCGGCCGAGCCGTTCGGGACCGACGCCCGTTTCCTCAGTGCGGGCAAGCGCCTGCTCGACATCGCGCACCCGGCCTACAAGGCGGTCAACTCCATCAAGAGCAAGGTGGTCGCCTTCACCCGGTCGATGTCGCTGCCGTACCCCGAACCTGGCATCCGGCTCATCCGGCAAGACCGCATCGACCAGTTCACCGCCAAGATGGTGGAATTCCAGGAGGAATTGGTCGAGGCTGTGGAAAACCTCGACCGCCACTACAGTGACTTGAAAGTGACGGCACGGCAGCGGCTGGGCAGTCTCTACAACAATGGCGATTACCCGGGAACCCTGATCGGAGCGTTTTCCATCGACGCAGATTTTCCGAGCGTAGAACCGCCAGACTATCTCCAACAACTGAACCCACGGCTTTACGAAGAAGAGTGCCAGCGGGTGCAGTCCCGTTTTGACGAGGCAGTACGGCTCGCGGAAGGAGCCTTTACTGAGGAACTGGCCAAGTTGGTCAGCCATTTGACCGAGCGGTTGTCGGGCCGGGAAGATGGCAAGTTGAAGACGTTCAAGGCCAGCACGGTCGAGAACCTCACCAAGTTCTTTGCCCGCTTCCGGCAGTTGAACGTCCGTAGCAACGCGCAGCTCGACCAGCTCGTGGCCGATGCCCAACGTGTTGTCCGTGGCGTGGATGCCAGGGACTTGCGCGACAACGCCGGCCTGCGGCAGCACGTCGCCACGGAGATGTCGCGGGTGACGAGTGTGCTTGATGGGATGCTCGTTGACAGACCTCGACGAAACATCCTGCGACGGGCCAAATAGAGGGTTCCATGCAGATCATCATCACGCCTGTTGGCACCGCTCGTTGCATCTACACGGAGGATATTGACCTGTCAGTGATCAGCAGCCCTGTTATCTCTAGGGCATCTCATGTCGAGCCAGACCAGCAAGGACGCTGGCTGGCCGATATGTCGCCGTTATCTGGCCCAACCCTTGGGCCATTTCTGAACCGTAGCGAGGCCCTGGTGGCCGAGCACGATTGGCTGGAGACCAATTGGCTTGGCCGCATGGGCGGCCAATAGCCGGTCTCCGTTTCTGTCCCTCCCCCTTTTCTGGAGACCCTTCTGATGATTGCTACCCTTGAACCACCTTCCCCATTGGATCAGTGGCGTCAACGACTTGGCGGCCAACGCCGTCGTACCCAGCTTCGGCCGCTGGCCGCAATGGGATACATGGCCAACGGCCATGTGAATGACGGATTCATTGAGGTCGAAAACCTGACCTTGGTATTGCTGTACGATGAGCAGATCCGTCCTGGGCACTGCGCCCTCCGACTGGCTGGTTATTCCGGCAGCCGCATTCCCTGGGGCGTTCGCTTCGGCGGCCAGGAGAACTGCGATTTCTGCAAGGATCTCGCACTCCAGCCGGTTCCCGATGCTCGCGGCTATCGGCTTGATCTGGCCAGCACCGACCTGCTTTCTCTGGGCCTTGGCCTGGAGCGTGAACTCGACCGCCATGCGCGGTATCGGCAGCGACAGGTTTGCGAACAGGTCTGCCTGCCAAAACTCTGGGCTGGGTTTCGACCTTCGGATGCCGCCAACATTACCGGCGATGGACCGGAACTGGCCGCCTACGCAGCAGATACCGGCAAATCGCCCCAGTACCTGCTGGAAGAATATCAACGCGATCACTGCGGTTTAGTTCTCCATCCGTTAGCATGGGTCAGCCATCATTGGCAACAGGCCGTGACGGTATTTGCCGATCTGGAGAGATTTCCCAAGCGGCAGGTCTTCCAGTTACAGCAACTGCCCGACGATCTTGTCGGCTGCCAGTACGCAGTGGAGTTTGATTTCCACAGCCGCTTCCGGACTTCGCTCCGGCAGCAGCTTCGCTCGCCCAATGCGGCGGCGATTCTCACGTAACGGCCCGCTTGTGCGGTGGTACGTTTTCTCTCTTTTTATTCCCTTTGTTTAGGAGTATTCTACCTTGAAGATTTTGCTGATCAATAATAACGGGGCAGGCTTCGCCGACTTCGTTGAAATCGCCGATGGCACCACGGTGCAGAAACTTTTCGCCGAGCGGATTCCGCACGGCCGGGTGCAAGATTACCTCATCCGCGTCAATCGCCAACCGGTTCCCGCCGACCAGGTGTTGCTGGAAGGCGACCGCGTAAGCATTACCCCCACGAAGATCGAAGGGGCACGTCGGTAGTTGTTGGCGGTGTTTTGATTCCATTCTCAAAAGGTCTGCCGGTGCCGGGTGCTCGTCACCTAGCCCGGCAGGCCCTTTTGTTAGGAACCTTTTTGAGGTGATTCTAATGACCATGACTGACAGAAAACTGTTTCGAGCCGCCGTTGTGATCCAGGAACAGTCGTCTCGGCAGCGGCCAGTGCCAGAATCCATCTATTTGCCCGACTATTCCTGGAATCATTTGCAACAACTCAAGCGTAACATCACTCGCGCTCGGGAGCGGGGCTGGCATCTTGCGGCCCAGTCGCTCTTGGGTACGTTGCCTGACGCATGCCGCGATTTGCAGCGGGATTTGGAAGCCTCGCTGCAAACACTGGCAACGCATACGCGGCCCCGACTCCCCACAAACGCGTCGGCGATCTATCAGGATCTGCGGGCCTTGCAGGGCGAGTTCGACAAGGTTGAAATCGACCTCACAGCGCACGAGCTGACAGTGACCACGGAGACCATCGAACTTGAAGGTGTCTTGCTAGGCGAGTTCCAGATAAAGCTCTACTGGACCGACATTGGCCAGACTTCCCATCCCTATCGGGTCGTGGCACTTGATCCGAACCCCGCAGCCCGTCGCGAGGATGTTACGCACCCTCACGTCCAGGACGAGCAGCTTTGCGAGGGCGATGGCCGTGCTGCGATTGCTGCCGCTTTGGCCGAAAGCAGGTTCTATGATTTCTTCCTGCTGGTCAATCAGGTACTCCACTCCTATGGCGAGGGCTCGGCTTACGTTGAATTATCCGACTGGGATGGAACCCCGTGTGCTGACTGCGGCACATCCGTCAGCGACGATGACCGCTACTATTGCCACCGCTGCGACTCGACCCTCTGCGACTCCTGTTCGTCGAATTGCCAAGGGTGCGACAACTCGCACTGTACGAGCTGTCTGCAAGCGTGTGCCGATTGCGGCGAACTCTATTGTTCGTCCTGCCTGAAAGCCTGCCCTGTTTGTCGCAAGCGGTTCTGCCCCGATTGCCGCCAGGAGGGCCTGTGTACGACATGTTACGAAATACTTAACCCCAAGACCGAGGAACCCAATAATGATTCGTCCACTGAATCCCAGTGTGAAACAGCCTGCCTTGTCGGACAAGGCAGCTAAATATGATCGCCTTTCGCCGCTCAAGTCTGCTTGCCGTTCGCCCAGTCTGCGACTGAATCCCACAGCCTGGGCCAAATTGCTCTACTTGCGTGACCTGGGCGATACCGAAGTTGGCGGCTTCGGTATCTCGGCCGCCGATGATTTGCTCTACATCGAAGAGATCCAACTCGTACGTCAATCGTGCGACATGGCCTCCGTGGCTTTTGACGACGAGTCGGTGGCCGACTTCTTCGACCGCCAGATTGATGCCGGGCGAACCATGTCCCAAGCTGGCCGCATCTGGTTGCACACCCATCCGGGTAGCAGTCCTCAGCCAAGCCGGACTGATGAAGAAACCTTTGCCAGGGTATTTGGCCACTCTGATTGGGCAATAATGTTCATCCTGGCGAGACACGGACAGTCCTATGCCCGTTTGCAGTTTAACGTCGGCCCCGGGGGTGGAATGGAGATCCCTGTGGAAGTCGATTATCGCAAGGCTTTCCAGGCCAGCGACCATGCGGCATGGGACGACGAATACGCTGCCAATGTCGAGATCCAGCAGTGGATGCCGATGTTCGACGAAAGTCGGCTGCTTGAACCCGCAGGTGGGGATCGGCGGCTGTTGCGTGACCAGGCCGAGGATCTCGACTTCTGGTGGAATTACGACGAACCGGGCGGATTCCTGCCCCAAACCAAAGAAAGGCAAGCTAATGTCGAGTTCTAAAGAGGATCGTTTCGTCAGGCAGCAGGATATTATACCCAAGGATCGCTTGGCAGCCATGCAGGTCACGGTGATCGGCGTGGGTGCCATCGGACGGCAAGCGGCGCTACAACTTGCTGCAATCGGCGTACCGCGAATCCAGCTTGTTGACTTTGATGTGGTTGACCTGAGCAACATCACGACCCAGGGCTATCTGGCGGCCGACGTGGGGCAAGCGAAAGTCGAGGCCACCAAGTTTGCCATCGGGTTACTCGATCCGGCAATCCAGGTCGAGTGTGTTCAAGATCGTTATCGGTCGCGTGTAGCGATTGGGGAAGCGGTAATATGCGCCGTGGACTCGATTGACGCACGGGCTGCCATCTGGCGTTCGGCACAGGCGAAGTGCCGTTTCTGGTGTGACGGCCGGATGCTGGGAGAGGTGATCCGTGTATTGGCAGTCGCGGACGAGCAGGGGCGGGATTACTACCCCACGACGCTTTTCGCTCAGTCTGAAGCTCAGTCTGGTTCCTGTACCGCGCGGAGTACGATTTACGCCGCCAGCATTGCCGCCGGGATGATGGTTCACCAATTCACTCGATGGCTGCGCGGGATGCCGGTGGATCGGGATACCGTGCTCAATCTCCTGGCTGGAGAATTGTGCCTCGGCTGATCTGTTCGGCCGGCGGGCAGGTCATTTGTCTCGCTACCGATACGATGGCCTGCTTGCCGAAGCCGTTTAACCCAAAGAGAAGGAGAATACCCGTAATGGTTGATCTGAAGAATGTCGCCGGAGTCCCGCAACAGCACGATGAGACTACGATTATCGACGCTGCTCAAGCGGTGGAGAAGGCGATTATTGAGGACTTTGATAGTCTGGATTGCGAAGACATGCTGGATGCTGGTCTACATGTGCTGGGCGACAAGCATCCCACCGTCGTCGAATTGCAGAAGGCATTGGAGGCAGTTGACCCCGCAGGGACAGCACGAATCGTTCAAATACACAAGCGATTCATGGAGTCGGCATCCAGCCCGTTGCGTCCAGTCCAATAATGACCTCCATGATCGCTCTCAAACAGGGGCATCAGGATATCGCCGGCCTGATCAAGCAAACCGAAACCCTGCGTACATCCCTGCGGGACACGCTGCTGAAGACCAATGAACTGCTCAAGGATTTGAATCACTATCGGCGGCAGAGTCGAGCGATGGAAAGCACCATTGCCTCGCTCCGGCAACTCAACACCCTGAGCTTCTGGTTTCTATACGATCCAACAACAATAGAGGAGGTTTTTTGTGGGAGCACGAGAAAAACTCAATAATAATCACATCGTTGGCGCCGTCGGTGTAGCCGGGTTGCTCGGTCTGGTGACCGGCTCCTGGCTCCTGGCCGTACTCGCGGGCGCAGTACTCGTCGGCGCAGCGATCCATTCCGGTGACGTTCGGTTCAAAGGGCGTCGTTGAGCCGCGTCCCATTCGCACGGTCCCGTCCGGCAACTTCCTCACTCGTTGAGGACGAACCGGGCCAGGGGCAGGGAAAAAGCATCGACGCCACGAAAGAATAGCCAATGCTTTTTTTAGCTATTCGGGTCGAACCTGCTTGGCCGACCAGGGACGGAGGCAATCAATCAAGACGGCGACATCCGCACTTTGCCACGCTTCTCGCTCCGGCGGTTGCCGCACGAACCCCATCTGTCGAAAATGTCCGTAACCGTTCGGCTGACGCCGCAAGAATGCGATCAGCTGCCGCACCATCCGCGACCGCAGATTTGCATCCGCCATCCACACCTTCTGCCGGTCATCAGAAGATCGGCGTCGAGGGATCCAATCCCTGGATTTATCCCCTCGCACGAGGGAATAACATGTCGGATCGCGAAACAGCCGCCTCATGACATGTTGCTGCAAGTACATATAAACAAAGCACTTGTGGATCAAAAGCGCCATCAAGGTATTATGCGCGCCTTCTTCAGCAGGCGCGCATAATGCCTTGATTGTGTTGTCCGACAGAATCCCGACGATCCGAACTCGGTCGTTCGACTTCGTGTCGAGTCATGTCTGTGATAGCCGCGTCATGTTTATGCGCGGTATAACGAATTGACATCCACGGGTGCCAGGTTTGCAGAAGATATTTCAGGGAACTATCGAAATGCCAGCGAGCATGGCCGACGCAGAGGCGAGCGGGGGAGACGGTTCCAGCCGATTGTGCGCCGCGTCGGGCATACCCGGGACGTTGGTCGCCACTGGCAGATTACCTTGCTGCCACCGGCTTCTTCATCTCGTTGGCGCTGGGCTTCCTTGCTGCCCTCTTCGGTTCGCTACTTCCCAATGATATCCGCCTCACGAAGTGCCCGGCGAACTAACCGAGAGACCTCGCCAAACTCAGGCAACTCGGCCATTTGTGCCGCGAGGCGGATGTCCCACAGCTTCTTGTAGCGAGCCTCCTTGGACGCTAGAGCCTCGCGCGCGTCGGCAGGTTTTCTTTTCCGGAATTCCCATTTCTTCTCAATCGCATGCGTCAAGTTGCTCAGATCAACATGCCCATAGCACGTCAAAAACCAGATGTCATAGAGGTCACGTGGTTCGTTGCGTGCCGCATCGAGCAGAGCAACCACTTTTTCGGTGGCGATTTCACTCAGCGAATAGGTCAGAATCTCTGCATCCTCGGGCAGATCCTCATACTCCTCGTACGCGCGCAAGACTCTCCGCGATTCGAGTGGGAAAACGATCTCCTCCTTGATCGTTATATCCACCTTGACCTCCTTCGCCCTGGCGGTTGCCGGGAGGGGACCTTCGTAGCTTAGGTAGAAGGTATGGCTATTCTGGTGGGCCTGCTTGTCCTGATGGGCGAACCGGATCGATACGCCTCCAAACCGGCTGACTTCGGCGAAGACCGGATCAAGTTCCTGGCGGATCAGGTCGAAGGGCACTTCAGCCGTGAGCGTAAAGTCCAGATCCTCAGAAAACCTGTAGTCACCAAAGAAGCATCGCTTGAGCGCCGTCCCACCCTTGAAGGCCAGCCGTTCCCGTAGCGGCGTCCGCGAAAGCCCGATCAGAAACCAGGCCAGGCAGTAATCCCTTTCCAGGACGGTCTCCGGTATGCGCCGCCCGCCGCCCCGGGCTAGGCGATTTGAGAGCAGAGCAAGGTTTCGTTGCGGGATCATTCGTTACGTTCCTATCACGGCACAGAATTCTTCGGGGTCCACGTTGAGCCGCAAGTGCCATCGTGCGGTGTGCTTTCCCTGGGGCGGCAGGACAGGATCAAGGAGTGAATAACTCCCGGTCGCATGCCCACGCAGCCGTTCCCTGTCAGTCGTAGTGCCGAGGTTGTAGACCTCCATCAGGAAGCCGATCCGCCGCATTACGGCACCGACGTTGAGACGCAGAGCGTATTCGACGAGTCGGCTGACATCCACGTCGGCCCGGCGAATCCACAGGCCCTTCGCCACTTCCGTCACTCCACCGCAATACTCCGGTTGCCGCAATCCGTCCAGCACTGTGCGTTCCAAGTCACTGACCGTGACTTTCTCCTGTTTGGTCACCCAGTGGTCTATTGTCCCGAAAAAGTGTCCCGGCTTGCAGCGAATGAATCGGAACTGCGTTCCAAGGACTGAGCGTCCCCGTATCGCCTCGGGCGAAGTCACACACACGACGAGTTGCGGCTGCGTCACCATGTCGTGGATGTCCATTGCGGACGCGTGCGACAGGTAGTACGGCTTGCACGCCATCAGTTCTCGGGCTACGACGTATGGGTTGCCGAGATATTCGCTTTCGCGGCCTAGCTCCGGCGGAACCAGTTGGAAGACTCCGGGCCGAAGCCGCGTCGCCACCCCACGACCCACCAATTTGTGGACCAAGGTCCGCGCGGAGGTTCCTTTCAGGCCCGTGATGTTCTGAGCATCGGCAAGGGTGAAGATTGGGCGTCCACGCTCGTACAGCACTGTCACCAGCAGCGCGGATCGGGGGCCTAATGTCTTCCTCGGGTTGATCTGTCTTGTAGTCATTTCGTTCCCCCTCAAGGAACATATTGCACTATAAACATAAATCTGTCAAGGTTTTATTGCACTTCATTCACGATTCGTTCCCTACCAAGGAACGTATTGCACTCATAATATCATTGTATTGGCTCAAATCGCCCCCAATTGTAGCGACGGGCTGCTTGAAGGCAGTTTTCGGAGAGTGGGCTATCGGTGAGTGGGCTACCACTTCGGAGAATGGGAAAAAGGAACATAGAGAAGATGGAGCAGGGGGGTATGGGTGTCGGG
>JBAWVO010000080.1:0-22767 GCA_037147235.1 Planctomycetota bacterium
TTCTGTTGCGGTCCGCTTTTGGTGGGGCTCGTTTCACTCTCCCCACCCTACTTCTTCGGCTCTTCAGGTCTGTGTGCGGAATGCGGGTAATTGCGACGGGCCTATTTTTGGTACTCCTTGACGCTGGTTTGCACGTAGTCGGTGAAAGCTGTCTTATCGCGAACCTTGGTCCAAATCTCGGTCAAGTTCTTGTATTCCAAGACCTTGTTGCCAGCGACCCGGGCAACGATCAGCGTGGGGCCGCCGACCTTATAGCCCTTGGTGAGTGCGGAGTTCTTCTCGTCTTGGAAGTCGATGTAGTGAAACTCGACCTTATTTTCTTTGATCTGTTGGGCAAACCCACCCTTGACCGCTTCCTCACTGTAACTGCCCATCTTCAGGCATGTCGGGCAGCGCTGAGTACGATGGAAGTACATGACCACGGTGTGGTCCGTGGGGGTATCGGCAGCGGATGCCGGTTGTGGAACGAGCGAAGCCACGACCGCAACGGCCACAATAGTAAACAGGGCATGGATAGCACATCTCATCACGTCAGTCTCCTTGGGAAATGGTAGAAAAAAGAAGTTTTTACTCGGGAACGGGAATAGCCAGCGGTTGCGTTGGGGGCACCGGATCAGACGCCTTGACATCGGGAACTGGGATAATCGGACGACTGATTATCGGTGCCGCGGGTACTGGCCGTTTATCACCTGCAATGAATCGATTGATCTCATCGCGAACATATTTTGCAAAAGCCGGTTTGTCACCCACCAGTGCCCAGACCTCGTCCAGACGCTTCCAGTCCTGGATCTGGCCAGCCTTCATTCTAGCCAGCACGACAACGGGCATTTGAATCTCAAATTTGGTGGCAAGAGGCTTGCCTGCCGGCTGTTCATAGTTAAGTATCTTCCAAGTCAACTCACCACGGGCTAGCTGCGATGCGAAGTCGGTTTGAACGGTCTCCTTGGCCTGCAATTCAATGGATCGACAGGTCGGGCAGCGCATATTACTGTGAAAGTAATAAACAACCAGACCGTCCGCAGTCGATTCGATGCTGGGGGCGGCACCCGGCGTCATGGCGATTCCACCCTGCTTGCGTATCGCCTGCAACTCTTCGACAATGCTGGCCAACTGCGGTTCGAGCCGCGATGCAGATTGTGAGTCAAGCGCGCGAGCAATCAAGACGACGAGCGTCGCCGAAAAGAGCGAAATCAGGCAGACTGCAACGGCATTCTTTAGGTTCATGTCTTGTTCCTATCCTACTTTTTGCAAGGCAGGCACGTCGTCGCTCCCGAGTCCAGCAGTCGCGGGCGAGTACCTCGCAGCAGCGTGTCCTGGGATTCTTGCTTGCCTGGCTCCGTACGGGGGGGGATGCAACCGCACTGGTTTTGGTTCTGGTTCGGGCTGTTCCGTCCGGTGAACGACATGACCGCTCCCACGGTGAGAACGCCGATGACAAGGGTTACCGTTTTGATCGACCCAGGTTTGCTGCGTTTTTCAGGTTGAATATCGTTTTCCATTAGTGCCTCCCGGTCTTTAGCAATACCGCTGGTAGGCATCGGCCAAAGCCTGGCGGTAGGCGGCTTCTTCCTCGGGTTCGATTGGGTGATAGATTCGCACGGTTTCCAACAACGTATCTGCCGAGCCGTTGCCGGGCTGCAGTCCGTTTTTCTGAAGATGTTCAAAAATCAGTGGCAATCCGTTAATGATAACCGATTTGCCGTTGACTTCCAGCTTGCCATCGGGCGAAGGGCGACCGCAGGCGCAAACTTCACCACTTGTGGCGGGAACCTCCGTCAAATCGGTCGGAACGTCCGCGGCAGCCAGGGCGTCAACTTCTGCCGCAACCCGCTCGGCAACAAGCCATATCGCTTGCTCGTCGGCCTTGTCGGCGTGTCGAGTGGAGCGGTGGCATCCACGCGCCGGGCCGCCGAGAATATCCGTCACCACGAGCGATGTATTCACTGCGCCGCTGAATTGTTCCGTACCACGTTTGGCACAGAGCTTATCGCAGCCATCGACCGTGATCGTTGGGTGTTCGCTGGCGAAGCGTCGCTCCCCGACCTCGCCGGCCAAAAAGAGCGGCAAGCAGAGTGTTACCGTTTGCTGCGGACGCAGCCCCTCCAGAACCCGGCGGACCGCCTGCCGTGCGATCGTGCCCTCAGGGATCTCTTCACCACTACAGGAGATGATGCCAACTTTCGAGATGGTTTCATTCATAATTGCTCCTCAAGTCACGGCTTCCTGCCTGGAAATCTCCACGACCTCTGCCGCCACTTCCTCGACGACCGCCCAACCTTCTTCACTCAGGGCCGTCGCTGTGCCGAAGTTCGCACCGCGGTGCCGTTTCATCGTGTCGTAGACCCGTATCCCCTTGGCAATTTTTCCGCCCGACAACTCGACATTCTTGTAAGCACAGAGTTTTGGGCATCCATCCAGGGTAATGCAAGGCGTCTGCCGGACCTTCTGCCTAGTTTCGGGATCGCCCGTTACCAGCAAAGCCAAGCAGACCGTGTCCGCCTGACCGGGCAGCAGCTTATCGGTAACCTGATAGACCGCCTCTCGGCTGACTAGCCCATGCACCTTGCCGATCCCGCTGCACGGTACGATAAGAACCTGGGATTGACTGTTTTGACTGGTCACAGGAACCTCCTCGCGTTGTCACGCGGCCTTGGCCGCAAGAATCAGCTTTTTCATCTCATCTAAACTGGGCACACGCCCGGCGACCTTCACATAGCCATCGATGACCAGGCCGGGCATCATGAGGATGTTGTAGGTCATAATCTGCTGGATGTCCTCGATCTTCTCGACGAGCGCATCGACGCCCGTCTCCTTAACCGCCATGTTGGCCAGTTCGTAGAGGGTTTTGCACTTCGTGCAACCGGTTCCAAGCACTTGAATAATCATGGGTATTACTCCTCGATTAGGATTTCAGGTTTCACAACAATTTCCGATTTGACGGAGTTTGCCACGAGGCTGTATTTCTGGGCTGCCTGCAAGGCGCGTCGCACGCGGGCCTCAACAACCTCGGCCGACTCGCCGTTGGCCGCCACGCGGATCTTCGGCATGAAGCAAAGCTGGGTGAAAATCTCGGTTCGATCGAGTTCGATCAATTTTGTCCCTTCCGTGCGGCACTCGTAGGAGAGCAGCTTGAGTTTGAATCGCTCGGCGGCCCAGATGAACATCATCATCACGCAGGTGTTCGCGGCGGCGACGTAGGCATCTTCGGGCGTGAAGACTCCGGCATGGCCGTGGGCGTCGGGAGGAGCGGAGAACTCGTATTCAGGGCCATTGCCCATCACAAGATGGCCCCAATGTTCGCCCTTCCACTCGACGGTGGTATGGTAAGTTGCGGTTCGACTGCTCACTTTTTCAACTCCTGTTCAGCTTGAGAACGCATCCATTCCAGGTACGCCTTGGCATCGATCAGTTTGGCACGATCCACCTCCCAGCGCGCGGACTCAATCACCGCCAGCCATCCCTTGCCATAAGGGTCTTGATTGATGACCTCCGGGCTAAGTTCAAGGTCGGGATTGACTTCTATAAGCGTCCCACTAACTGGCGAGAAGAAACTCACCGTCGCCTTGATGGTTTCCATTTCCGCTAGTTCATCACCCGCGGCAAACTTCGTTCCAACGGGTTTGAGGTGAACGAAGGCCACATCGCCATTAAGCTGCTGCTGGTAATCGGTCAGGCCAATCCGTACCCGGTTTCCTTCCAGAAGTGCCCACACGCCTTCAGGCGTGTACAATCGGTCCGTGGCCACGCGAAAAATGAACTTGTCGATTGTTGTTTCAAGGTATTCGGACATCATGTTTCCTTAACGAGAGTGCGTATGAATCGCAGCGTCGCGAAAGCCCAATGCCGCTTCAAGCATGGCTTCCGGAAGTGTCGGGTGGGCGTGAGTTGTCCATGCCAAGTCATCGGCAGTTGCCCCAGTTTGCACAGCCAAGGCCGCCTCGGCGATCAAGTCGGTGGCGTGCGGTCCCATCAGATGCGCACCAAGGACGCGACCGCTCCCAGCCTCGCAAACGAGCCGCACTAATCCATCGGTTTCGCCCAGAATACGTGCTCGCGGATTGGCGGAGAAGGGAAACTGGGAGACCTTGACCTCTGCGCCTTCGCTACGTGCCTCGGCCTCGGTTAGTCCCACACTGGCGACCTCGGGCCGTGTGAAAATCACATTGGGAACCGAGCGGTAGTCGATTCGCCGCTTGCCGCCAGTGGCGTTTTCTGCGGCGACACGTCCATCAACCATCGCCTTGTGGGCCAGCATCCAGCCCCCAACTGCGTCGCCGACGGCCAAGACGCTCGGAAGATTTGTTGCCAGACGATCATCGACGGCGATGGCTCGACCGTTCATCTGTAGGCCAATTTCGTCGAAACCCATCGCCTGAGTGTTGGGCCAGCGTCCGGTTGCAACCAAAACCCGCTCGCCCTGGAACACTTGTTCGCCACTGGCTCCTGTCGCCGACACTTGGAGCGACTCCCCGGTCCTCTCGATCCGCTCGACGGTGATTCCAGTATGAATCAACATGCCGCGTCGCCGCAGAATGATCTGGAGCCGTTTGGCAATTACCTCGTCAGTTCCGACAGGCAAGATTGACGGTGCCATCTCCAGGATCGTCACTTTGCTGCCCAGGGCCTCATAGATGCAGGCGAACTCTAATCCAATGACGCCGCCGCCGATCACGATCAGGCTGGCCGGCACGGCGTCGATGTGCAGCGCACCGGTGCTCGTCACCACGCCGGGAAGATCGCGGCCCGGGATGGGTGGCTCTGCCGTGACTGAGCCGGGCGCAAGGATAATCTGTTTTGCCGAGACTTCCTGCTTGCCACCTTGGCCATCGTCAACCAAGAGCCTATCAGGGCTGATGATTCGTCCCTCGCCGCGTACCAGGTTCACCCGCTGGGCTTTGAGCAACTGCTCAACTCCGCCGACGAGTTGGTCCACTGTGGATTGCTTGTAGTTCATCAGTCTAGGCAAATCGACTCCCACCTGCGGAATCGAAAGGCCGAACTCACTTGCCCGCTTGCATCGCAGGAGCAACTCGGTGGACGTTGTCAGCACCTTGGTGGGGATGCAGCCGACGTTCAAACAGGTGCCACCGACTTGGTTCTTCTCGATGAGCGTCACACGGGCGCCACGTTGGGCCGCGCTGAGCGCAGCAACGTAACCGCCCGGGCCTCCGCCGAGAATCGCGATATCAGTTTGCTGGTTTGGGATGGACATGGGGGGATACCTGCGCTGGCTCGTATGGCCACTGCATTCAGTTCTGCTTCTTTCTGCTACGACACGAGCAACCTTTGTTGGTCCTTCGCGTTGCACTTCATCACCGACTCAACGCACGCGAAGAAGTCCAAGACACAACGGATTCGCAGGTGGTAGTAAATCTGCGAGCCACGTCTTTCGTCTTCAACGATGCCCGCGCTCTTGAGTGTCGCCAAGTGGCGAGACACAGTGGACATATCTGCGCCGATCATCTCGGTGAGTTTGCAGACACACCGCTCGCCATTTCGGGCTAACTCATCCACGATAAACAATCGCGTGGGGTGCGCCATCGCCTTGATGATCCGGGCGCGGGCTTCGTAACGTGCTTGCGTCTTTGCATCCATGATTGTTCCTTATCGGATACTGCTATTTGCAAGTTTAGCCAAATGACCATGGGTTGTCAAGGTCAATCCAAATTTTCCAGGGTCCGCTAAACTGCTACATCCGCTAAGTTGTTGCTAAAGTCGATCTTGTATCTTGTGAACTCACGCCTTTGATGATCGCCCCGTCTTCCATTTCATAGATCGTGTCGAAAACTTCGAGCGTGCGTTGGTCGTGCGTCACCACAATCACGCCGGCCCCGTGTTCGTGGGCTACCCCTCGGAAAAGCTCCATCACCTGCCGGCCGCGGTGGCTGTCCAGGGCCGCAGTCGGCTCGTCGGCCAGGATCACGCTGGGTTCGTTGGCCAAGGCCCTGGCAATGGCTACCCGCTGCTGCTCCCCTCCGGAGAGCATCGACGGCCCATTCTCGGCACGATCCGCAACGCCAAGCTCTTCCAGGAGTTCCAAGGCTCGATTCCTCGCGTTACGCGGACTGGCACCGTTCAGTTCCATCGCGATTTGGACATTTTCGCGTGCCGAAAGGAACGGGATCAGATTCGATTTCTGAAAAACATAGCCAATGTGCTTTCGCCGAAAACTCCGCAAGTTTAACAAGGGAATGGGTCCGTCCAGGACGAGCGTGCCGCCGATGAGAATCTGCCCCAAGGTTGGGGGGTTAATTAGCCCCACGGCGGTGAGGAATGTTGATTTTCCCGCGCCGCTCGGCCCCAGCAATGCCACGACCTCGCCACGGCGAATGCCGACGGAAGCGTCGCGCATTGCGATCACCTCCGTGTGGCCGCTGCCGTAGATTTTCGTAAGTCCGCGGGTTTCGATGGCCAAGTTCTCGTTCATCGCAAGTCTCATCCCATCAACGCTTCGTTGGGTTCCACGCGCATCGCTTTCCAGATGCCCAGAAGACTCGACAGCACCGAGATTCCTAGCACGATGGCCGCGAGTTGCAGCAAGTCCGCGTTCGTGAGGACGACACGCCGGGGGAAATAGGGAAATATCTTCTGTCCTACCAAGTACGCAATCCCATAACCAACCCCACCCAGGACGATTGCCTGTTGAAGGATCATTCCAAGGATAACCCGGTTGGGAGCACCGATTAACTTCAAGAGCGCGATCGAGTGCAACTTGTCGAGCGTCAAGGTGTAAAGGATCAATGCCATGATGATTGCCGCAATAATCGTCAGAAGCGACTGAAACATCCCCAACTGTCTGCGGGATTTGTCCACCATTCCCTTCAGCAGGAGATCCTCTTGCCCGGCCTTCGTAAAGACCGACACGTCGCTCCAGGTGGAAATAGTGGCCACCACCGTGTCCATGTCCGCGCCGGGAGCAACCCGGACCACCACCGCGCTGAGTTGGGGCGAGGCTACGGCGGGCAGTTCCGCTACAGGGCGAGAAAGCTGCTCCGTGAGTACGGGTTGACTGAGAAAGAGATCGCTGGCCTCGCTGCGGCGTTTCCTCGCCGCCCGTTCCAAACGGATGGCTTCGCTGGGGGTGTCGAATTGAATCGCCTGCGAGTCCCATGCCGTCACGAAGACCATGCCGTCGCCAGCGGTGCTGGCCATGCCGCCGGTGATGCCAACGATCGTGTATGTTTCCTTGCCCAATTTGATTCGTTCGTTGAGCCGCAAGCCCAGCGTCTTATCGGCAACCATTTCGTAGTGGTTTTGCGCCAAGGGCCGGCCGGCGATCAGCGGTAGCCACTTTCCGTTATCTAGCGGCCAACTGAGCCCCAAAACGGACATCCGCAGGGGCTTGCCGTTATGTTCCCGCTGGATGGTATGAAAGACGAACTCGCGGGACGATTCCACGCCCGGGACTGCCAGCACCCGGTAAACAAGCGTTTTTGGCACCCGTGAGACCTCGGCAAAGGGACCGCGAGTATCGCGTTGGACGACCCACAAATCGGCACCAATCCGCTCGACTAGCAGGGTCGCATCTTCGACGAGGCCGCGGTAGATGCCTCCCATTCCCATGACGATCATCAGTAGCATTCCTATGCCAAAGACGGTCAGGGCAAAGCGGCCGAGGTTGTGTTGAATGTCTTTGACGGCGAGGTTCATGGTACGGAAATTCTCCGACCTTCGATAGCCGTATTCTTACCGTCGGCGGGAATGGCAACCCTATCCCCCGGCTCCAGGCCGGCCACGACTTCGACAACATCCCTACCACGAAGCCCAAGCGTCAGATCGCGCCAGGCGGCGTGATTTGCTTGACGGATCAATACGCCCGACTTTCCATCGCGCCAAAGGACATATTGGGCGGGCAAGACAGTCGCTCCAGCCATGCGGGCCGTCTGAATGTAAACTTCGGCACGCTGGCCCACCGCCCAGTTTTTCGGTAACTCAAGGACGCGAACATCCACGGTGAACTCCCTCGTTTCACGGTCCGCCTGCCGCCCCAACCGCGTCACTTCACCGCGATAGGCGCGATCAGGCTCTGAGCGAAACAGAACCCGCACAGGCTGCCCGATGGCAACACGGGACATCTCGGTCTCATCGATCCAGGCAGTGATCCACAATTCCTTGGTCGAAATGAGACTCAGGACGGCACTTCCCGGAACGGCAATGTCGCCGGGGTCGCGTTGCCGCTGGACAATCAGCCCATCAAAAGGGGCAACGATCTCCGTATCGCCCAGGAGCGACTTCCGATAAGCAAGGTTCGTTTCCACGGCGAGCAATTGCTTGCGGCCTTCAACAAGTGCTGCATCGGTGCGTGCGACCCCAGCCTGAGCGACCTTCCATGCTGCCGTGGCCTTGTCCGCGTCCTCCTGACTAAGTGCTCTGCTCGCGAGAAGGTTTACGGCTCGTTTGTGATCCGCGGTAGTCTGTTCCAAGACCGCGAGGGCCTGGCCTCGATCTGCTTGCAGTCGATCCAGCGCGGCATGCGAGACCACCACCGACGCTTGCGCGATTTCGACCTGCGGCTTCATATCCACATCGTCGAGCCTAACCAGCAGCTTCCCGGCCGTCACTTGGTCCCCCATGTCCACCAAGACCTCGTAGATGCGGCCCGATATTCTTGGACTGATGGTGGACTTGAAATGGGCTTCCAGCGTCCCTGTGCCCATTACTTCGGCGACGACCTCCCCGATCTCTACACGGTGCTCCCGGACGGGCACAGGGGAGAACTTAAGCCAATAGACGATGCCGCCTACAACCGCTGCAAATGCGACGAGTTTCAAAACCTGCCAGAAACGCCGTCGGATCCATTGCCAACGATCTGCGATCGCCGTTCCCATTTTTTTCTCCTCCGTTGCGTGTCAACTATAAGGTTGCTTAAGCACCTGTTGCGGACCGCTCGCCTGCGAAGAACCGCTTCTTGAAATAGAGTGACACGCTGACCAAGCCGATCAGCACTGGAACTTCGACCAGCGGGCCAATGACCGCCGCGAAGGCCGCTCCGTGGTCGATTCCGAAGACCGCTACTGCCACCGCGATGGCCAACTCGAAATTGTTGCTCGCCGCCGTAAAGGAAAGCGTGGCCGTCTTGGCGTAGTCTGCCCCTGCCTTCCGGCTCATGTAGAAGCTGGCCAGGAACATGATCAGGAAGTAAATCAACAGTGGCACGCCGATCAGCAGGACATCGAACGGTTTGTTGACGATCTTCTCCCCCTGGAGACTGAACATCACGAGGATTGTAAACAACAGGGCGATGAGCGTAATCGGGCTGATTCTTGGAATGAATTCCTTCTCATACCACGTCCGTCCTTTGGCTTTGACCAGAACGAACCGCGTGATCATGCCGGCGAGGAACGGGATGCCCAGGTAGATGAACACGCTCCAGGCGATGCGGCCGATCGTTACCTTGGTGCGGAGCGTCTCCTCATCGACCGCCAGGGGAAGCCCGAGTTTCAAGGGCAGAACCACGATGAAAAAGTACGCATAAATGCTGTAGAAGAAGACCTGGAAGATACTGTTGAAGGCCACCAGACCGGCGCAGTACTCGGTGTCGCCTTTGGCCAACTCATTCCAGACAATGACCATCGCAATGCAGCGAGCCAAACCGACGAGAACCAGTCCAGCCATGAACTCCGGTTGACCGCGAAGGAACACCAAGGCAAGGGCGAACATGAGTACGGGGCCTATGACCCAATTCTGCACCAAGGAAAGACCCAAAACCTTCCAGTTGGTGAACACGTCACCCAGTTCTTCATAGCGCACCTTGGCCAGAGGCGGGTACATCATCAGGATCAGACCTAGGGCGATGGGAATGCTCGTCGTTTCGTCGAACTTGAAGGCATTGATAAGCGCGCCCACGCCCGGCCACGCACGTCCAAGCCCGATGCCGATCGCCATGGCCACGAAGATCCAAAGGGTCAGGTAACGATCCAAAAAAGATAACCGCTTGACGATGCTATCACTCATATCTTATTTCCTTCTTGGCAAAACGACCAAATATGATTGTCAAAAAAAGGCGGCCAAGGCCGTCCTTATCCCTATTCTACTTGCACGAACAAGTCTTGCAGCCGGTGGCATTGCATTCGATGACCGATTCCACGCAGCGGAAGAAATCCATGATGCAGGGGACTTTCAGCCGGTAGAAAACTTGATTGCCTCGTTTTTCGTCGTCGATGAGTCCCGCATTTTTGAGGATCGTCAAGTGCTTGGAGACCGTGGAAATATCGACCCCAACCATTTCCGTGAGGTCGCAGACGCATCGCTCGCCGGCACGGGAAAGCTCGTCCACAATGAACATGCGAGTTGTATGCGCCATCGCTTTCACAACCAGCACTCGGGCCTCGTATTTTCGCTGGGTCTTCATGGTGATCTCATGCTCCGGGACTGCCTCCATTGCCTTATCGGCAGATTTCTATTTGGTATCTTAGCCAAATAGAAATTCCGCGTCAAGTGGGGTGTCGGCACGGGGTGTCGGCACGGGGTGTCGGCAGGCAGGGTGTCGGCAGGGCAAGTATCGAGATCTTCGTGGAAGAACCCCGCTTTCAAGTCAAGAACCTGTACCTGGAATTGAAAGCCCCACCATCTTCTTTGATGTTCTGAAGAAATTTCCGGAAAAATGGGCACCTGCCTTGACACACTTCCTGACGATGATTATATTACCTAAGCCGAATATGCATAGACCAGCCCGCCATACCTCAACACAGCACATCTTTCGAGCAATGGGCTGGGGCAGAGGTTTTTAGGAGAAATAGCATGTCGAACGTCATCACGGAAGCAGTTCAATCGAAGTATGCGTCGGTCGCGAAGAGTGGCCTCTCAACCAGCCATGCGGGGGTGCGAGCGGTGGCCGAAGCGTTTGGCTACACGCCCGAACAACTGGCGTCCATTCCCGCCGAGGCCAATATGGGCCTCTCTTGCGGCAATCCTACGGCCTTCGCCAGTCTCAGACCTGGGGAAATCGTCGTGGATCTCGGCAGTGGCGGTGGACTGGACGTTTTCCTGGCCGCAAAGCGCGTAGGACCGACCGGGAAAGCCATCGGCATCGACATGACGCCCGAGATGCTGGAGCTTGCTCGCCGCAACGCCGCCAAGGCGGATGGCGGCAAGCCGATTACGAACGTGGAATTCCATCAGTCAACCATTGATGTACTTCCCCTACCCGATGCCTCCGTGGATTGCGTGATTAGCAACTGCGTCATCAACTTAGCCCCCGACAAGCAGGCGGTATTTCGTGAGATCGCTCGCGTGCTCAAGCCGGGCGGAAGGTTGGCCGTCAGCGACATCGCCCTGAAAAAGATATTGCCGCCAGAACTTGGCAACGATCTCGCGGCCTACGTCGGCTGCATTGCCGGGGCAATATCTCTCGAAGAATACCGCAATGGCCTTATCGAGGCGGGCTTTGCCCAGGTGGAGATTATCGACACCGGCAGCGACTTAAACGCCTACGCCAAGGTAGAAAATCAGGCGGGTTGTTGTTCGCCTGCGATGGGAACGGCCTTGCCGATGGTTTCGGCAAGTTCGTGCTGTTCGCCCAACCCGCCCAACGATGCGGACCTTCACCGGCGGTTGGCCGATCTACTGCAACGCCACAACGTGAACGACTTTGCAGCCAGTGTCCGTGTCTTCGCCGTAAAACCCGTCTGACATTGTGAATTATCGGAGATCCCATGAACACCAAGACGAAGATTCTTTTTCTCTGTACCGGCAATTCATGCCGCAGCCAGATGGCCGAGGGCTGGGCACGCGCGCTCAAGAGCGATGCGATCGAAGCCTATTCCGCCGGAATCGAAACGCATGGATTGAACCTCAACGCGGTTCGCGTCATGGCGGACGCGGGCGTCGATATTTCCGGTCAGCGATCCAAAAACGTCGCTGAACTTCAGAGCATCGCATTCGATTACGTGGTAACCGTTTGCGGTCATGCCCACGAGAACTGCCCGGTGTTTCAGGGCAAGGCGAAGGTTGTTCATGTCGGCTTTGACGACCCGCCGCGTCTGGCTGCTGGTGCCACCACCGAGGACGAACGCCTTGCACCCTACCGGCGAGTGCGGGATGAGATTCGAGAATTCGTACAGGGGCTGCCGGACTCGATAGCCTGCCGTTGACGATCGAAAAAACTGCTTCACCATTGGCCGGCTCGCTTTATTTAAGTTACTATATCCCCAAACACGAATATATTATATATTCGTATGTCATAATGTGGTGTTCGGGAATTTTTCACTCCAGCCATGCTGAATCTTTACCGGGATTTTGCGGCCGAAATAATGTCAGGAGAAGCTCTTATGATTTGCCAGGATGTTAAGGCTGTATCTGCCTTGGTCGTTGTCATTGGTCTCATGGTGACTGCTCTAGCAGGCTGTAATCAGACTGCGGCACAACCCGAGAATTCAACTGCGGGCGCACAGGTGCAATCCCAGGATAAGCAGCCGGCGGTCGATACTGTCGCAGTACCGGGCAAGGGCATGGTCGCGATCAAGCAGGCGGCCGACGCCGGAAAGTATCTTTTTGTTTTCTTTTCAAAAGCCGAAGACGAGCAGACGCTTGCCATGCGAAAGGTTTATGACAAGGCGATGGAGAAAATGGCCGATCGCGCTCGGGCAGTTGCAGTCAATGTCACGGACGCCTCGGAGAAGGACATTGTGGACAAGTTTGACCTCAGCCGCTCCCCGATGCCCCTGGTCTTGGCGATGGCCCCCAATGGTGCCATCACGGGCGGCTTTCCAACGAAGTTCGAGGAGCAGCAACTCATTGATGCATTCGCCAGTTTAGGGACGACCAAGGTGGTGAAGCAACTCCAGGACGGCAAACTTGTGTTCGTGTGCGTCCAAAATGACAAGACGAAATCCAACGATGTTGCGATGCAAGGCGTCCGCGACTTCAAAGCTGATGCTCGGTTCGCAAGTGCTACCGAGATCGTGACCCTGGACCCGACGGACAAGAAAGAAGCCACATTATTAACCGATCTCAAGGTCCCAGTCGATACTGCGGAGGCCATCACCGTCTTCATTGTCCCACCCGGGCAGGCCATCGGCAAGTTTGAAGGCGCGACCAGCAAAGACGCCCTCGTCGAACTGCTCAGCAAAACCAACACCAGCGGCTGTGGTTCGGGTGGTTGCGGTCCCGGCGGCTGCGGCCCGAAGAAATAAAGCAAAGCGACCTATCCTGGAGTCGATGACTCCGCAGGAGTTTCTTTTTGAGCGCGATTACCCCCCGTAAGTATTATGCGCGATCTTCGGAAGAGTCGCATTAATTGATTATCCCCTATATGCGCACACACGCATACCTGATATATATATGTGCTTGCGAATATATTCCTGTTTCCCACCAATGTTCGAGGAGAACGAGAAATGACGAAGAAGCGAGTAATGAAAATGACGCAATTCACGGTCCTGTCGTCGCTGGCAGTCGTGCTGGCAATGTGCATTTCTGGTCCGGCGGCACAAGCCGCTAGTTCCGGAGTTGCTGCCATCGAGAAGGCCGCTAAGGAGAACAAGTACCTGTTCATCTTCTTCTGGAAAGAGGACACCCAGCAGAGCCGGGTGATGCGGAGCGTATTTCAGACTGCGCTGGCCAAGCTGACCGATACGGCCCAGTCTGTCGAGATTCAGACAGGTGATCCGGCTGAGCAGCAGATCGTTACTCGCTACGGTGTAAGTCGTGCCCCGATGCCGCTCGTGCTGGCAATCGCGCCCAATGGTGCCGTTACCAAGGGCTTCCCTACTCGATTCGATGAAAACCAACTCCAGCAAGCGTTCGTCAGCCCTTGTACGGCCAAGTGCATGAGGGCCATCCAGGACCGACATGTGATCCTGCTCTGCGTACAAAACGGTAAAACGCAGTTCAATCAGGAGGCGATGCTGGGCGTCGAAGCGTTCAAGGCCGATCCACAATATGCCCAAACGACGGAGGTTGTTATGTTGAATCCCGCCGACAACGTTGAGCAGTCATTTCTCAAGGCCCTTCAGGTCGATCCGGGGACTACCATGGCGGTTACGCTCCTGGTAACGCCACCCGGCGCTCCGGTCGCAAGTTTTGAAGGAGCGGTTACGAAAGACCAGATTGCTGCCAAGCTCAACTCGGCCCAGTCGAGTTGCTGCCCTGGCGGCAAGTGCTGTCCCAAAAAATAAGGAGGCTTTTACCATGCGATTGCGAACCCTTGTTTTGCGCGAACTCTTTGAGCGCAAGAGCCAATTGTTCACCAGTTTTCTGGCGATCCTGCTGGGAATCACAGTGATTGTGTCGATCAAGAACATCTCCTACTACTCGGAAAAGGCAGTCGCCAGGGAGATGGATTCGTTGGGGGCAAATGTGTTGGTGCTTCCCAAGACGGCCACCTTGCAGGACTACTATAGTGCCGACATGCAAGGCGATACGATTCCCGAGGAATACATCACGCAACTAGCGGTGTCGGACCTCGCGGGACTCGACAACGTCTCACCCAAACTATCCGTGCCCGTTCAGTTGCAGGACAAGACCTTCACGCTTACGGGCATCTTGCCGAAGAATGAGTTTCAGGCAAAAGCGGCCTGGAGTGGCGCTGGGGTCTTTACGCGTCCAATCGGTTGTGGTGCCTCGGTCGGAATGATGGGATCAGACGACAAGAAAACCCTCAGCCGCAAACAGGTCATTACAACCCTTGAAGACAACGAAGTCCTCGTGGGGGCCGATGTTGCCGCCAAGCTTAACCTGAAGGACGCCGATTCGCTCGAACTACTCGGTAAGAAGTTCACAGTCATTGCCGTGCTGCCGCAAACCGGCACGGTGGATGATTCTCGCATTTTTGCCCACCTGCATACGGTTCAGGATTTGGCCAAAAAGGGGCCGGTCGTCAACGCAATCGAGATCATCGGATGCTGCCAGGAGATCTCCGCGGGGTTAGTGGACAAACTCAATCGTCTGCTGCCGGAAGCCAAGGTGGTCACCGTCGCGCAAATCGCCGAATCGCAGATCAAGATCAATCGCATGATGTCGAACCTGTCGCTCATGTTTCTGGTGATTATTGTTTGCGTTGGCGGGGCAAGTATTGCCAACTACATGTACGCCAATGTCTACGAACGACGACGGGAAATCGGCACGCTGATGGCGTTGGGGGCCGATTCTCGATTGGTTTTGAAGGTTTTCCTGTTGAAAGCCCTGTTATTGGGCGGTGCTGGTGGAGTTGGAGGTTACGTGTTGGGCACGATTGCCGCCGTGGTGCTAGGCCCTCAGTTGGCCGGCGTACCTGTGCTACCGATGCCGCTACTCGGGTTGGCTGCGATTGGTATCTCAGTCGGCCTTACCCTTGTTGCGAGTTACTTCCCTGCCCGGCGCGCGGCCCGGCTTGATCCTTGTGCCACATTCCAGGAGGTCTGAACCATGTTGAGAATGGAAAATGTCTGCAAAGCTTATGCGCATCGTGGGCGGTTGGTTAAAGCCCTCGACGGTGCAACGCTCCATATCCCCGCAGGCGATTTCGTCTCGGTAGTTGGCCCCAGCGGCAGCGGCAAGAGCACGCTGTTGCTGATGCTCGGCGGGATGCTTTCTCCTTCCGAAGGTCGCGTCCTTCTCGAAGCCAGTTCGGTTTATGATTTGAGTCCAAGCGAACGAGCAAAGATGCGGCGGGAGAAGGTCGGGTTCGTCTTCCAGACATTCAACCTAGTTCCGTACCTGTCGGCACTGGAAAACGTCCAGATTCCGCTCTTCCTGGCCAAGATGGAGGAGAAGGCCCAGAAGGATCGGGCCACTTCCCTCTTGGAACGGGTGGGGCTGGCCGACCGCCTCGACCACAAGCCTGGCGAATTGAGCGTCGGCCAGCAACAGCGAGTTGCCCTTGCTCGGATGCTCGCCAATGATCCTGCGATTATTCTGGCCGACGAGCCTACGGGCAACCTCGACCCGGAGACCAGCCAGCAGATCATAAGCTTCCTGGAGGAGTTTCATGCGGAGGGAAAAACGATCGTGATGGTCACGCACGATCCTCGCGCGGCCAAACGCGCCAAGCGAACCCTGCGGTTGCAGAATGGGACAATCACTTGCCAGAATGTCTAATTACCCCCTTGACGACAACCTTTCAGGTGGTTTAGAGTATGGAAACTATGTGTTCCACCAAATCACATCAAGACAAGACGGCAGAGGTTCCTGCTTGCGCGGCAACGACCGCGCAGACTGAGGTACAGGACACCGTTGACCTCATGTTCCGGGCGTTCTCTGACCGGACGCGCCTGCGAATACTCCACGTTTTGCGCGGTGGAGAACTCTGCGTGGGTGATATCGTGGCGAGCCTTCGCGCTCCTCAACCGCGCATCTCGCGTCATCTGGCCTATCTGCGGAAGGCCCACCTAGTGGTGGTTCGCAAGTCGGGCCTTTGGAGCCATTACTCTTTGGCCCCGGCCAAAACGCCGTTTCACCGAAAGCTACTCGATTGTCTTGGGAAATGCTTTGCCGAGGTGCCCGAGCTTCAGGCGGACGAAGTCCAATCCATGAAGGTCAGAAATTCCGGCGGCTGCTGCCCCCCTCATTGAAACATTGCGCTCAAATGGCCAGATTTTCTTTGCACCGGCAACTCTTGCCGCAGTCAAATGGCTGAGGGTTGGGCACGCGCGCTCAAGAACGATTCCATCGAAGCCTATTCCGCCGGTATTGAAACGCACGGATTGAACCCAAACGCGGTTCGTGTCATGGCGGACGCGGGCGTCGATATTACCGGCCAGCGATCCAAAAACGTCGCGGAACTTCGGAACATCACCTTCGATTATGTGGTGACGGTTTGCGGTCATGCTCACGAGAATTGCCCGGTGTTCCTTGGCAATGCAAAGGTTGTGCATGTGGGCTTTGACGATCCGCCACGCCTAGCTGCGGGTGCCAATACCGATGACGAACGCCTTGCTCCGTACCTTCGCGTGCGGGATGAGATTTGAGAATTCGTCCTGGGGTTGCCGGAATGTATTGCTTGACGAGATTGATGCGGCGGAGATCAAGACCCTCAACGTCAAACACTACCCGATGCTGAAGGATTTGAAACCGCCGTATGTGAAAAGATAGATGCGAGAGGGGAAGAAAAGGGGGGAAGAAGTAATGAACCACGAAACAGACGAAAAAAGACGAAAAAAGACAACAAGAATAATACTTTCCCTTTTCGTGTATTTTGTGTTTTTCGTGGTTGCCTCTTGCAGCTTCTTTCTCCACTCTGTTGTGGCCGGTCTCTGACCGAGCCACGCCGCCAACCGAAGGTCTTTCCAAGCCCCTGAGCAACCCCATCCAGCTTGCTGATCAAAGCCTAACCTTAGTCGGACGAGCAGACTCGCGATTGCCACACCTCGGGATCGCGCCGTTCGTGAAAAACGCCCAACACGACGATCCGGTCGCCAACGATCCTGTAGAAAATGCCATAGGGAAACCGCCTGATGTATCCCCGCCTCACTGTTTGGTAAACGACAGGATAGATTTCGGGATTGCGGCAAATCTTTGCCAGGGCAATCTCAACGCAAAGGGTAAAATCGGAACCAAGCCCTTGGCGCTGTTGTTCATACCAACGAAACGCCTCCCGAGGTCTTGCTTCGCTGCGTCGCGGATTTTGAGGGTCAGGTTACTCATTCTTCAGTAGCCAAGCTTTGACCTCTTCCCACGACTCCCCTTCGTCGGGTGTCCGCTCAAACGCCTCCAACCGCCGATCTAACTCCGCCCGCTGTGTGGATGAAAGCGGCACCGCCGGCTGTTCTGCAGCAATGCTGTCCCAGATATGCTCCACCAACAGGATTCGCTCCGCGGGACTGAGATGCCCAAAATCCGAGGGAATTGCTGACGCACCCATAATCATCATCTTAAGAAAGAATAAAGAATAGGAATTTTGATTCTCTGAAGCTCTGAGTCTAACTAGTGCATATTGGTAAAACAAGGGGGGCCATGCGGGGAGTGCGGCCATGGCCGTACTCCCCGCATGGCCCCCCGCCGCTCCTCTGGCAATACATCGATTGCGCTCGCTCTCCTCACTTGTCAGGCAGAACTTAGGAAACACGCAAGCCCAGGCCGGATCGCGTATACCCGGGCCTAACGTAGTCGCGGAGTGCCGACCGGCAGTTCCTGCCGCCGTCATACCAACTCCCACCGCGATCCACGTGGTCCGAGCCATCAGGAGATCCCGCTGGATCGTCTGTCGCCGACTTTGTATAATAATCCCTGTCGTACCGGTCAAGACACCACTCCCACACATTGCCGTACATGTCGTACAGTCCCCATACATTGGCTCGTTTCTGTGCCACCGGATGCGTCTGATCGTCCGCGTTCGCGTTGAACCACCCGTACTCAGCCAGGATCTTTTCTTCCATCGCCTCTGTCAAAGGGTTCCGTTGCGAACTGAAGCACCACCGACCCATGCTCCCAGCACGACACGCATACTCCCACTGCGCCTCCGTTGGAAGCACATACCGCCGCTTGGCCCGTTTTTCTCCTGGCAACTCCGACAGCCTCCGGCAAAACTCCACCGCATAGTCCCACGTGACTTGCTCGACAGGCATTTTCGGATTTCCCTGGAACCTACTCGGATTGCTGCCCATGACACGCTGGTACTCCTCCTGCGTCACCTCCGTCGCGCCCAGCCAATAGGGCTTGGTAATTCGCACCCGATGCCGTGGCCCCTCGCACGGAAGACGGTCCTTGCCCCATCCGTAGTTGCTGTATAGCCGCAACTCTTCCTCAATCTGCTCTTTCGGCGATCCCATGTCAAACTCCCCGGGCGGGATGAGCACGAGCTTCATGCCAATGGAGTTCGTTTGAACGGCAGACACGCCAAGATACTTTCCCCAACGGGCTTGGTGCATCTTGGCAATCTTCTCGTTGAAAGGCGCAGTAGCTAGTGGCGGACGGACGCGCGGGGACCGGCCATCTGTCTCCGGCATTGGCTCCTCGGCCGCTTGGGCAAGACGTTTCTCCACCCGCGATTTTCCCAGACCCTGCGCTAGGTCAGGCAATGCCTCCTGATACCAATGACCGGCGCGTCGCCGCATGGCGGCCTTGGACCTGTCCGCTGCCTTCTCGGCTAATTCCCACCACGCATCGCCTCGGGTGATCTTGCCTTTGGTCGTAGATGGCTTCGATGCCAGTTCCTCTGCGGCCAGCGACTTCAATGCGTCATCGCTGCTCTTGGCCAAGAGATTCAGACCCTTGTCCCAGTCACCCTGGATGAAGCACTGCCAACGGCCGACCACCAAGCAAGCGACATGGTCGTCGGGGTCGATCTTGAGTCGCTCCTGGGCCGATTGGATCGTGTCTCGGTCGCGCCGTGCTTGCTGGAGGCTTTTGTCGCAATCGCTTAGTGCCGACTGTGCAGTTTTGATCGCATCCAGTTCTTCTTCCGCTTCCGCAACCTTCTTCTCTCGTTCGGCTGCGTCAGACGGATTTCGCGCGCCATCGCCGCCCTTGCGGCGCGCTGCCGCCCTTGCCTCGCGTTGGGCTGACTGTACTCTCGCCTGTGCCCGCATTATCGGCTCGGCGAACCACTTTTTTGCCGCGTCGAGCACATCGAACGCCTCGTCGATTGCGCCGTTGACAGCGGCCTCTTCAGCAAACTTTACGCACGACGCGCTGACGGTGGAAAGCTGAGAAGTGCCACCCGAGGAGCCTTGGCCCAAGAGCCGCTTCAGGAGCCGCGTTTTCACCTGAAAGGGCCGGATATTGAAAACGGCCGCCATCGCATCCACCGCTTCCAACATCAAGTCCGCCTCGCCCGCGTCACTCGCAATCTCCGCAGCGCGACGCAACAACACGAACTGCTCGGCTCGGTTGGTTTCGTTCTTTCGGCCGTCCTCTAGAAGCTTGTGGCCCAAGGCGACCCTGGCCACCAGATTCTTGGCCCCGCCTGGCTTGTAGACCTCGTCGATCTCGTTCATTAGCCGCTTCTGATCATCAGCCAAAGGTGGATTGAACTTCTTCGCAGTAGCCTGCTCCTCGTCCGGCACCGGCTTCTTGGCGGGGTGATCACTCAAGGCAACAAGTTTCGCTTTGGCAGTCTTATCCGGTATCGGCGTAGTCTTCGTTTCTTCCTCAGTCTTCGGTTCAGGCGGCTTTGAAACCGGTACGGCTTTCGGCTCGTCCGCTTTCGACTCTTCCTTTTGTTTCGCGGCATCTGTAGTAAGTGTCTTTTTCCCTGCGGGCACCGGGAGCTTCAACGAAACTTCCTTGGAAGACTTGGCAAGCGCTGGCAAATCAGCCTTCGCGTGCTTCCCTTCGCGCGGCGTGCCGCTGCCTCCCATCGCCCACCACAAGGCCGCCAAACCCACTACCACCACGGTCAGCACTGCCACACCGACGAACACCGCAGGCTTGGGTTGCGACTGAATCTCCGCACCTCCCGAGGTGATTGCCGAGGGCCTTGTTCTTCTTGTTTCAATAGCGGCTGCCAGCCCAGGATCAAGAGAATAGGCATCGGAGCGGTCTGCCTGAACGCCAATGGACTGAAGGTTCTGGCGGAGCCACTGGTCATAGGCGGTTTTCTTCTCCGGCTTCAGCAGGCAGACCCTTGCCGCCGCCACCCCGTTGAGTAGCCGCTGTGACGGCGGCATGTCTGCCCGTTTGGAAGGTCCGCAGATGAGCCATCTGCCGATCCGCAGCGTTCTCGATGACCGTGGGGTTCTCCTCGAAGGCCGGTATCCCGAGCAGTCGGTAGTGATGGGGCGGTTGCTCGCTAGCCGGTATCCCGAGCAGTCGGTAGTGATGGGGCGGTTGCTCGCTAGCCGGTATCCCGAGCCACTGGTGATACGGATCGAAGTCTTTTGGCATGGCTACCTCGGGAATTCTGTTTCGATTCACGGCCCCCTAACCGCTGCCATAGTTACCTGGCCCCGCAACGATAGCGGTAGCACGAAATTGATTTTCGCAGTGGTTCTCGGCCCTGTCAAGTGGGTCGGAAATCAGGCCCGGCCCTGTCAAGGCAGATGTGCCATTCGTGCCAGCGACGGCAACGGCGGCAATAATTATAACGTGACGTTCGTCACGAACAGCACGGGTGCGATTACGGCCGCCGCGCTCAGCGTCATGGCCAGTTCCCAGAGCAAGACCTATGGCACGGTGTTGACTTTGGGGACGACGGCCTTCACGACCGCCGGGCTCTTCAGCGGCGACTCGGTGACGGCCGTGACCCTGACAAGCCCCGGTACGGCGGCATCGGCCGCAGTGTCCGGCTCGCCGTACACGATCACCGCCAGCGCGGCCATAGGGACCGGCCTGGCCAACTACGCGATCACGTACCCTACAGGCTCGCTGACGGTAAGCCCGGCACCGGTCGTTTTCGCCCTCCAATCGAACCGCAACTGGTTGCTGTCCGGCCAGGACTTGATCGTCGTCGCGGTCGCTTCTTCGACCACTGCCGATGGTGCGGTGACATTCTACGACAACGGCGGGACGCTTGTTGCGCAGCCGCTCACCTTCGCCGCCGGGCAGAATCAGGCCGTTCTCGATACGACGACGCTCGCACCCGGCAGGCACCTGATCAGCGTGGGCTACGCCAGTGCCAGCGGAAACTACGCCATGACGTCGGCCTCGCCCGTTGTCACGGAAACGATTTTCCCGGCCAATGCGACCATTCTAACGGTGGCCAATACGAGCAGCAACCCAAATGTCGCGGGAAGTCTTCCCTGGGCGGTGGCACAGGCCGATGCGAGCAACGCCGCTGCGGTGATCACTTTTGCCAGCGGCCAAGGCCAGGCCTTCGCCACGCCGCAAACGATCACCCTTGCGGCGCCGTTGAACCTGACCGACACAAGCCCCGTGGGCATCGAAGGTCCGTCGTGGGGCGTGACCCTCGTGGGCGATTACAGCCAGTCGCGTTTCCCGATTCTTAGCGTGGCGCAAGCCGCCAACCTTGCGGTCCAGGGAGTAATTATCGGCACGCAAAGTCCGGGAGCGAACGGCGATCTCCACGTCGCCGGCGTGCTCGACGTTCTGGACACGGTCGGAAACCTGGGATCGGTATTGAGCGTCACAGGCGGCGGAACGATTGGGCTTGGCGGCCAGACGGCGACCGCCGACAGCTTGACGCTTACCAGTGGCAGCGTGACGGATGGCACGCTCTCGACCGGCACGCGAACCGTCTTCAGCGGCGACGTAAGCGCCAACCTGAACGGATCGGGCGGATTGGTCAAGCAGGGCACCGGTAGCGTCGTGCTCTCCGGCAACAACCATTATGACGGCGGCACCGCGGTCTTGGGCGGCACGCTTGTTGTGGCCGGCGCCCATGCCTTGCCGAATGGTACGAGCTTGACGATCGGGGCGGGCGCTCAGCTCATATTCAACTCGTCGCTTAGTGCTGCGCCCGCCACGGCGTCCGTCGAAATGACAACCATGTCCATCGCTCCGTCCGTTGGAACTTCCCTCGACACGCGTGGAACGACCACCGCACCGATTGTTTCAAACGCGATTTCCTCGATCCCGGTAGTGTCGATAATGACTGCGACCGATGTTGTGAAGGATAGCGGCTCGACCCGCAACTCGCAGTCGCCGATCGTGCCGTCTGCGGCTTTGCAGCCTCCGCAATCCGTCCCTGCCGGTGCTTTGAGCCTATCTGACGCGAATCGGCTCGTTGGGGCGTTGACAGCCGAGAGGATTGCCGGGAATCTGGCCTAGCTGTGGCAGGCTGCAAACGGTTCGGATAATTCGGACCAGCGGCGCAAAAAAGACGTGGCGATCCTGGCCTTGGATGCCGTGTTTGCCCAATACGACCGATGATGGAGAGTTTTGCCCCTTCTACCCAGCATAACCCAGGGTGCGCTGCGCGACCCTGGGCTTTGCTGTTGAACCGCTTCGCGGTTA
>JBAWVO010000081.1:0-22723 GCA_037147235.1 Planctomycetota bacterium
GCGACTCAAAATCCTCGGCATCCATCAAACCAAGTACGCTTTAGTCGGATGAACCTTAAATCAGGAATAAAGATCCTTGAAAAAATGACCTGGGATACATCCTGTGGGATACTTCGTAAAATTTGATTATGATTTTCAATATCTGATAATGTTTTTAATTAAGGCGGCACCCCCGAGCGTAGCTCGGGGGTGCTTTCATCCAAGCGGCCACTGGACGGAACCGGTTCTCCATCTCGGCCACAAGGAAGTTGAAGATAGGTTTGGGACAAAAACTTGATTTCCTTCCGTTTCTCGCCACGCCACATGCCTATAGGCATGTGGCGAGAGTGGCGAGAAACTTCTTGGACAGGAAACGGCGGCTGACAAGAGTTGGCGAGAAACGACGTTATTAACTCCCTAACTCGTTGTGTAGCAATGACTTATTTCTCGCCACATTCAAATTTGGCGAGAAATGGCGAGAATGGCGAGAAACCAAAAGTTTCTCGCCAACCTCGTTGGCGAGAAAGTGGCGAGAAACTCACGAAACCTCCCCCAGCAACGTCAATCCGTGGACCTTATTAACGACTGCCCGCCCAGCCTCGGACAGGTAGTAACGGTGCGGGTCGCCTCGTTTGCCGGTGCCTGTTCTCAGGCATAGGTTTTGTTCGTAGGCATGGTCGATCCGCCGCCTGAAAGTTCGCTCGGTCACATCGGGCTGGTGTTCGTGGAATGTTGAGAACAAGTCCTCCCATGCCGCTGCCTCATAGATCGTTTCGGGCACGAACCGGAGGACTTGGCCGAGGGCCAGTTCGTTCGCCTCCTCTCTCTCCTGCCCCTTGATCTCGGAGGTGGTGCCCACGAAAATGTTCCGCTGCAACTCCATGTCGAACCTGAACTCCAACGACGACTGAACATCATCTCGCCCTTCCCATTCCATAGTTCCGGTCATCGCTTGGCTGTCCTTCGTCCAGTTCCAAAGGTAGTCCACCGCACCGGCAATGGCCGTGTTGCCAGAGTATTTGTTCGAGTATTTGGCATTGTGATGCAGGATGACCACGGCCCAGTGCGTGGCCTCGGCCAATCGCTTGAAGGGGATGATGATGTTGTAGATCTCCTGCGGGCTCAACTCGTCTACTCCAAAGGCCGACCGCAGCGTGTCGATGACCACCAAGCCTTTTGGCCCGTTCATCCGTTCCCGAACTGCCTTGATACACTGGCCCACGAAATCAGGCGTGACGGGTCGCTTGATGTCCACGGGATTGACCCGGCTGTACAGTTCACCTATCCGGCCCTCGTCGTCTCCCAAGGCCCTTCGCAACCGTTTCACCAAAATCCTCTCTCTGTTTTCAAGGTCGAGTAGGATGAACGGCACCTGTTGCACACGCATTCCAGCAAAATCACGACCTCGGGCGATGGCAGCCAAAAGCTCGGTCATGATCGTGCTCTTGCCGCTGAACGGCAGCCCCGACAGGATGTGCGTGCATCCAAACTCACACCAGCCCGGCAACAGCCAGTCTTCGACCTGCGCATCTGCGATGGCGCAGGTCTGCTCCCAGGTTTCCAGCTTGACGATCTTTGGCCCCTTGGCCGCTTTGTACAATTGGGCACACCAGTCATCCTCCCGTGGTTTCGTGCCGCCCAACAGGGACAGATCGAAAGGCCGGATAATTTCGTCAATTAGGCTCGTATCAGGCCCCCAATCATAAAAGGACTCCTTGGCCACTGCCTTGCCCAGCACGCCTTCTCGGTAGTCCGTCCGTTCCCATTTGTCTCGGTACAGACCAGACTGGCGAAAGCAGGTATCGATCATGTCGGGGTCGGGGCCGACGTAGTATCCGATGATCGACGCCAACGCCAAGTCGGCCTCCGACTGGGATGGGTAGCCTTGCCCCTGGTAGTTGCCGCTCCATAGGCCCACGAACTTCGGGGCGTTTTTTCCGGCCAGGGCGACATCGAAGAGGGCATCCAGGTCCAGGTCGGGTGCTGTGAAAACGGTGGGAGGAAGCCTTTCCTGGTTCTCTTCCTCCGGTTCCAGAAAATTAAAGTACACATGCTCGATGGCATTCTGCCGTTCTTCCACCGTGGTCGGCGTGTCTTCTAGGTGGACGCCGGTGATCGTCAGGTAACGGGGAGAAGACTCGTCGTACATCTCCACCAGCCCCTTTCGTCGGCGGGGGCCAGGGATCTTGCCACGGCAAATAATCCTGAGCCCCGTCCCGCTTGGGGACACTTCGGTGTACGAGTTGATGAGATTCACCACCTCGACGGCCCACGGCTCGATCAGCCCCGTCTCTTGATCCCGACAGTGATCCAAGTCTAAACCGGTGAGATCGCCACGCAGGACAAGGCCAATACCATCCAAGGCACCCTTACCCTCCTGGCAAGACTTGGCCTCGTAGTTCTGCCATGCCGACTCAAATGTTGTCCATGTCGTAGGGTCTGTCGTGCTGGCCTTGCCGCCGATCACGGCCATAGGGATTTTGGTGTAGGGCTTGCTGCCGTTTCCCCCTGCCTTCACACGTTCCGTTTTCCAATTGACCCAAAAAGGTTCATTCTTCAGTTCGACGGGGATGCCGTCGCAAATAGGTTTCATCATATTCATGTTTCAAACGCTTTCTAAAAATTCTTTTCATATTGCGCCGATGAAGATACTATCATAAGATGAGGACTTCATCCTCAATCGTTTTCTATCAGAGCCGCCCGTGCTGCGCAGCACGGGCGGCTTCTTTTGCAGTCCACGACGAGTGGCCAGCCTGAAAGAAACGCTGCTCATGCTTGGACCACGTTGTACCGTCGTCTAAAGTGCCGCCGCAAATACTCAATGTCCTCTTGGCTGTAAATCCACGTCCGTCCCACCCTCGGTGGCTCGACGACGCCTGTTTCCGTGGCGTAGCGGATTCTTTTGTAATTGGGATCGTTGTATTCACCGAACACGGCTTCGACTACTTCTTTAATGCTGTACATATTCATTACCTCCATCCGTATAGTAGTAACTTCCTCCAGAATTTCGTCAGAAATCCTAAAATCCATTGCGGCCATCTTCGTTCGTCAGTACTCTTGCCCCCGCAGGTCAGCTACAATGGGCGTAACGCAGATAGGATTTATTCGAGAAGAAAGACCACAATGACAGGCCGGATCGTCATCATCCCATTCATTGAAGGCAAGGTCGGCCCTGACGGCAGGCTGGTCGAACCGGACATCAACGCTATTTTGGAGAAGTGGCTGCAACGCCACCCGGAGTTCCGTGGCCGGAAGTTCCATATCATTAGGACCGGAGGCAATGAAACCTGCCTCGTTCGGGTGACGACAGACGAAAGTCCTGACCTTGCCGACTACGATCCAGCCGAAGATGCTGATCTGTACGATGAGTTTGTTGCCAAGAGCGAGGGCTCGCCTGCTGCGGAATTCCATAAAATCTGGATCGACCAATGCAAGGCAGCCAGGGGAATTGAGGATGAGTTCGGCACCGATAAGGCCCTGAAATACCTGATCGAGGAAAAGTTCATCGATTTTCTTGAAGCCGCCGAAACTGACGGTGCCTTCCGGGCCGAGATTCCCACCTTTGTGGACGAGATCCAGACGATCTTCGAGCCTTGGCAGTTGCGAGAGTGCTTGGACAAGGCCCGCCAGACCGAACCGTTCGATCCCGCTCTCTACGAACCCGAAGAACCCCTCGTACCTGGGGTAGACTATGGCGATTACGAGCGGTACGAGGGCGAAGACCCCGAGACCATCGAGATGCTGCGGCAGGATGACATTCGCCATTGCACCCGTGATCTTCAGCTGATGGAGCGAGCAAGGGAGTGGTTGTTGGGGGAAGGGAAATAGGGCTTGATGTGAAACTCTCTCCATCCGACCTCATCAACCGCACCGCCAATCACATCAAAACCGTCCTATCTGGCGATGGCACCGGCCACGATTGGTGGCACGTGTACCGAGTCTGGAAAATGGCGAAGAGGATCGGCCATGCGGAGCAGGCCGATCCTTTGGTCGTAGAACTGGCTGCCTTGCTCCATGACATTGCCGATTGGAAGTTTCATGATGGCGATTTATCAGTAGGCCCGACAAAGGCTAAAGATTGGCTCGATTCCCTGGGCTTGGACCCCGGCATCATCGATCAAGTCTGCCAGATCATCGCCAACATTTCCTTCAAAGGAGCAGCCGTTGAGCAACCACCGCTTTCCCTGGAAGGGAAAGCGGTGCAGGACGCCGACCGGCTAGATGCAATGGGAGCAATCGGCATTGCCCGAGCATTTGCCTATGGTGGAGCCAAGGGACGGGAGATTTATGATCCAGCGGCCAAGCCCACTGAACATCTCACTGCCGAGGCATATCTGAAGGGCGGCACCAGCATCAACCACTTTTATGAAAAACTGCTGTTGCTGAAGGACCGCATGAACACGGCGACCGGCAGGGTGATGGCCGAAGAACGGCACCGGTTCATGGAGGACTATCTGAAGCAGTTCTATGATGAATGGGAGGGAGGGTGATGCAGACCGTAATCGAATCGATCAAAATCATCCTTCTGTGCGTCGTTGCCGATATCTGGATTCTGTTTTGGCGGCGACGAATTGCGAGGATTACCCAGCATTCGCTATAATATGGTCAGTCAATTCTTCCCTGAAAACAGAGGTGAGCCATGAAACCGCTATTTCTCCTTTGCGTGGCCGTGTGTTTTTTTTCATCCGGCTGCGATGACTCGAAGAATCCGCTCTCCGACCCGCAAACATCCAAGGCTGATACGCAGTTGATTGGTGTTTGGCGTGTGCGGAATAACGACGGCGTGGGTTACTATCACATCGGTCAAGCTGGAGGGAAGCTCCCCGGCAGCGTCATGCGGGTCGTGGAAGTCACACACAGTCAAAAGAAGCTTGAGCATCCCCACGAATACCTTGTCTTTCCTACCACCCTCGGGGGCAAAACCTATCTGAGCCTGACGGAGGACAAGGAGCAACGGGTGAAGCTATTGGAGGAGAAAGGTTGGAAACCAGAGGTTGTCGATTCCTACTACATCCTGAAGTATCAGGTGAACGGAGACAAGCTGCTGGTGTGGGCGATGGATGCAGACGCAAAAAAACAGGCCATTGAGATCGGCAAGATCAAGGGTGTAATTGAGAAGAAGAAGGACCAGTACGCCAGCACGGTTAAGTTCACTGACACCACCGAGAATCTTGCCCGTTTCGTTGCAGAGGCGGGGAATGGTTTATTTTCCAATGAGCCATTGCGGTTTGAGAAAGTCGATGAGTCCAAGAGACCTTGACTAAGGAATGGCGGCACGGCGGCTTGGCCGATAGGACCGATACACCGGCCAAAAGAGGTTTTGCCGCTTTCTGGACATATTTGACAAACCCAACCACTTTTCTATAATACCAGTGGCTTCATGCTCCACAGGAAGGGAATTAAATCATGGCTCGTAAATCTCTGATCGTTGTCCTTGCAGTCGCTATTTCTCTGAGTTTCATTGGACAGGGCTTTTGCCAATCAGGAAAAAAGACTTCTTCAACTACGACAACCGAGAAGAAGTTTACCGCAATTCCTGATAAAGATAGCAGCAGCAAGACGACCCGATTCTATGGCAAGGATGGTTCTTCGTCAGGCCGAGCCGAATCCAGTGGCACGACGACTCGATACTATGGCAAAGACGGGTCTTCCTCGGGGCGTGCGGATAAGAGCGGCACCACAACCCGTTTCTATGGCAAGGATGGGTCTTCAGATGGTCGTGCAGAAACAAGTGGCACCACGACTCGTTTCTACAATAAGGATGGTTCCTCTGCTGGCCGTGCTGAGAAAAGCGGCAATACGACTCGTTTCTATGGCAAAGACGGGTCATCCACGGGTCGAGCCGAAGGCAGTGGCAAAACAACTCGCTTTTATGGCAAGGACGGGTCTTCTTCGGGTCGGGCTGATCGGTAAGAACCTGAGAAACGAAGAAGCCCGCTCAATTAAGGCGGGCTTCTGTAGGGAGAGGCGGTACGCCAACCTTGGCCACCTGTTGCCCATTGTTTATTTTGGGCGAGCGGTGAAGCCCGGTGTGTCGGCCCTCCCTGTTCGCTGATCGATCAGCCATTTCTATTGTAGCAGCAGACCGCAACAAGGCAAGCGGATTGCGAGGATAGCCCCAAAACCGCTATAATGGTTTCAGCGTGGCATAACGACGGAGGCGACACGATGAAACGCTTGTACTTGGTAATCCTGCTCTTGGCTGGTGCATTGTCACTGCCGGGCTGCTGACCGAATAAGAAGGGGCCGTGTCGGTCCCAGGAACAGCAAGTTTCCCGCTTGCCTAGCGTATCTGCTTCGATAATATCCAAATAGCATCACCCCAAACCAGAATCGAAAACCATGAATAAAGAAGAAATCCTGAAGAAACTTGCTGCCGGTGAACTCGAAGTCGATGCGGCTTCCAAGATGCTTGCAGAAATCGAGCAACCGAAAAAAGGTTCGCTCTACTGCAAGGTCAGCGAGAAGGGTGCGGTCAGCATCTACGGCCTGCAACGGATGCCAGTCACGCTCTATATCGAGCAGTGGGAGCGGCTACTCGCCTTTTCCGACGAGATCAAGGCGTTTCTGAAAGAGAACGACAGCAAGTTGAAGCGGAAGGAAAAGTAGAGGATTCTGTTCGTGAATATAGCACGTCGTCTACCCAAAAATCCAGTTGAATGGATTGAAGAGATTCGAGATGCCATGCTCGATGCTTGCGACACGGAACCGTTTGGCATCCTCACCGGCCATCCAATCACCAACGCCAATTTGTTCCATTTGGCCCCCCTGATCTGCCTCAAGTTTCGAGGACGCAAGACCAGGGGAGCAGAAGCAAAGCGGGTGATCGAGACGGCTCTGGCAAATTACGTGGCGAATTCTGACCAGCATGGATTGGAGTCCAAGCCCATGCTGGCCTTCGTCCTCTGTTATATCGGTGCCCATCTCGCCCTCGACCTATTGAACGAGCAGGACGCCGAAGTTATTCTGAACTATTGTGGAGAGAATCTGGACGAGGCGTAGCTGAGGAGAGGTGGGCGAAGATTCAGAATGCGAACACTTAAACATTCAATACAACTTCCAGCGTCGTTGCACCAGGAACAAACACGACCTTCTGGATCATGCTTGCTTTCAGAATCGACAGAAGAGCGGTGCGCTGTTCTGCATCGTCTCCATTCATAATTCCACACGACTCCCCATCACTGAGAGACCAGCCATGCTGTTGCCATTTCCACTTGGAGCATGAACGCAAACAGTTGTTTGAAAGGCGCAGAAGACCGTGCCTGTTCGGGTGCTCGCTTTTGAGTCGATTTAATTCTGCTCCAAGCCGGTCTAGCTGTTCGTCTGGCGTCAAGAGATTTCCCTTTGCAAATTGAACCGAAGGTCATAGCCTCCAAATAGGGTTCATCTAATTAGAGCCGTTTGGGTCAGAAACACAAGCCCATAGCCACTAACATGTTTCGAGGGGGCGATTACCAAGGCTTATCGCAAGTAGCAACAAGCAACAAGCATCAGTCAATTGCCACCCGCCAACGCCTTTTTTAGCGGACATTCCTCCCCGACCGATTCTCCCCTGCGATACCGGCAAAGCAATTCCTTGGATCGTTGGGCAAGCATTCGTCGAACTTCCCTGCGTTTGCCCTTGATCCGGGCAATCTTCATGGAATCATAGGCCGTAGTCTGGTGCCGCATCCATGCAATGACAGCGGCTTCGGCACGTTGCTCGACGGGGATTCGTTTCGTCCTGGCGACGGTGCCGCTGCCCACGGGAGTAGCATGATCGGCAACCGCACGGGCCAGCTTACCGGCGAAATCAGCGTGTGCAGGATGGAAGGCCAGGAACTTTACCACCGCTCCGTAGAAATCTTCGACGTATTCGGCCTGAGCTTTATCCCGGCGTCGGGCGTCGGCATCTTTGCGTTTGGCGTATCCCTCGGTGGATCGCTCGATTTTTCATGGGGGCTTATAGCCGAGCTTCTTGGCCTGGGCGAAGTCCTCTTCCGCTTTGGCCTTGTCGCCTTTCTTGGAGTAGACCCGCCCCCGGTCGTAATACGCCGCAGCATATTTTGGGTCCAACTGAATGGCCTCGTTGAAGTCGGCAATTGCCCTTTCCCAATCGCCCTTTAGCCCGTAGATCTGACCACGGCCGTAATATATCAAGGCCCGTTTTGGATTAAGCCGAATTGTCTCGTTATAATCAGATATGGCCTTGTCGGGATCGTTCTTCCGGTGGTAGGCCACTGCCCGATTCAAGTATGCATCGGCGTACCGGGGGTTTAGCCGGATCGCCTCAGTGAAGTCGCCAACAGCTTTCTCAACGTCACCTTTCTCCGAGTAGGCAATACCTCGCATACAATACGCACCGGCATATATTGGGTTCAGCCGGATGGCTTCGGAGTAATCGGCAACGGCCTTGCCGGTGTCACCCTTGTGCATGTAGGCGATTCCTCGCAGGCAGTGGGCGATGGCATAGTCTGGTTTGAGGCGAATGGCCTCTGTGTAGTCGGCTATCGCACTGTCGCAGTCGTTTCTACCCTTGTGAGCATTCCCTCGCATGCAGTAGGCTTTAGCATATTTCGGGCTCAGCCGGATAGCTTCATTAAAGTCGATGATCGCCCTGTCCCATTCACCTTTGCAAGAATAAGCGATACCCCGGATGGTGAACGCCTCGACAGAGCCGGGGCTGAGCCGGATCGCTTCATCATAATTGGTGATGGACCTATCGAATTCACGCTTTTGCAGTAGCCCCGCCCCTCGAAGAATATACGCTTTGCCACACTTGGGGTCGAGTGTAATAGCTTCGTTGCAGTCGGCAATGGCTTTTTCCCAGTCGCCCCGCTCACCACAAACTCCTCCCCGGACGCTGTAAGCCTCGGCAAGTTTGGGATTAAGTCGGATGGCCTCATTGCAGTCGGCAAGAGCTTTGTCGAAATCACGTTTTTTGAAGTAGGCGAACCCCCGATAGCAATAGCTTTCGGCGCTCTTCGGGTCCAAGCGAATTGCTTCCGTGAAAGCTGCAATCACCCCGTCGTAATCGCCCTTGTCTAGGCAAGCCGTTCCTTTATCTAAGGCTTCCTTCGCTGTATCGGCACTGACCGCCACGCTCGGCACCAGGATTCCGATCAACGCCACCGTCCAAAACTTGCATCGGTTCATGTTCTCCCTCCAAATCAGTCACCTCCATCATACCGCTCCCACGCTCCCGCCGCCAGCCGTCTGGTGGTGCCAAATCGCTTCCATGCCGGGCACATCAGGACCAGCGGCGTGGAACCAGAGTCGATATTCATGGCCAAGGCACCACCCCGGTTGGAACCGACAACGACATCGGGCCGATGCTGGTTGAACTCGGCTTGGGCGATGCGAACGGCAGCATCGAAATCGTCGTCGGGCAGGGCCGGATTCAGGACTTCGTGGCCGTGGTCCTTGAGGTAGGTCGGCTTGACGCCGCCTGGAACCGATTGACAGCCGTGGAGGAAGAGGATTTTCATGGAAGGCATACCCTACGGTGGCTTGTATCCGAGCTTCTTCGCTTGGGAAAAATCCTTTTCAGCTTCGGCCTTCTCACCCTTCTTTTCGTATGCCTTGCCTCGGTCATAGTAAGCGTCAGCAAGCTTTGGGTCGAGTCGGATGGCCTCCGTACAATCTGCAATAGCCTTGTCGTGCTCGCCTTTCATCGTGTAGCACCCGCCTCGGCTGCAATGTGCTATGGCGAATTTTGGGGCGAGCCGGATAGCCTCCGTACAATCTGCAATGCCCTTGTCGTAGTCGCCCTTCCCGTAGTAGGCATTACCACGGCTGCAATATGCAAAAGCGTCTTTTGGGGCGAGTCGAATGGCCTCCGAAAAATCTGCAATGGCCTTGTCTTGGTCACGCTTCGCCCCGTAAGACACTCCCCGGCTGTAGTATGCCTCAGCATATTTTGGCCCGAGTCGAATGGCCTCAGTGCAGTCGGCGATGGCTTTGTCGAAGTCACCTTTGTTGTTGTAGGCAATGCCCCGGTTGCAGTAGGCCCCAACATTATTTGGTCTGAGCCTAATGACCTCCGTGTAATCGGCGATGGCTTTGTCATACTCGCCTTTGCAGTTGTAGGCATTGCCCCGGTTGCTGTACGCTCCAGCGTCATTCGGGTTGAGGTGGATGGCCTCCGTGCTATCGGCAATGGTCTTGTCGTATGCGTTCTGGTACAACGAGGTTTTGCCCTTCTGAAGTGCGTCTTCTGCCGACTCGGAATCATCGGCCAACGACGACCGCAGCATCAGAAGGGACATCCCGACCACTACTGCCACCAGCAATCTCCGAATGCTCATGATGAGTTCTCCCCCTGGAGTGGCTGACTACTGGGTGTCGATTGAGAGCGGTGGAGGAAGAGGATGGTCATTGGATCGGTGCGTCTTTTTTCATAAGGCAGCTAGGGCAGTACCAGGGAGCGGGCGTTTTTACAGGTTTCGGACTTCGTTTGCGGCACATGGCACAATGGAAGCGTTTGCCTTTCACAGCAGTTCTCGGACGAACCTTCTTTCCGGTCTTCAATGTTTTCTCTGCCATCAGAACCTCACTGACCCGATAGCACCCAGCAGCAAGCCAAAGGCGATATTCTACATTATTCTATTTCTTTGGTGCCGGGTGGTCTCCCAAGCCATCCCGCTATTTTTCTCTTGTCAGAATCGATCCTGGTGCGTCTGGCGGGATGCTGTGGGCCATTGCAGGCAGCCGACTACAACATCGCTTCCAATATCTCGGCTGCATCTCGAACCAGCCCGGTACAGATTCCAGAACGGAGTTTCTGCTCCCTCATGGCCTGCAACCCTTCCGGCGTGCTGATGTCGCACCCCATCAGGTCTTTGCAGAGAAGCGAACCGTGCCTAGCCTTGAAGCGGCTGGCGAACTCTCGCACCATCTGGTAAACCTTGTCCCGAGCATCTTTGTCCTCGCCACCGTACTTCATGCCCAGAATCAGGAAGGCTCCCGTGATGGCCCCGCAGGTCTCGGCCATCATGCCCATGCCCCCGCCAAGCCCAGCCGACACCTTCATCGCTGTCTGGCGGTCCATCCCCAAGTCCTCGGCATACGTGGAGAAGATCGCCTGGGCACAAGAACAGCCATCTTCGAAACGGGCAACGGCAGTCTCGATTTTGGTCATGATGCTTCTCCCATTTCTTCCAGATACATTTCCTGGCAACCTATTCCGACTTCTTCCCCCTGAACTTGCCAACCAGCCACCACATGACGACGAATAGCAGCGATCCCAGGAAGGCGGCAATCAATTCCCCTAAGCTGACTCTGATTTCGCCCAAGCCCAGGTCGATGTTAAAGATTCGGAAGACCATGCCGCCGATCAACGCCCCGACCATGCCCACGCCGAGGTTGGTCCAGAAGCCAAGTCCCTCCTTCTTAAATGTCACCAAGCGTCCGACGAGCGTACCCGCCAAGCCGCCGACGATCAGCCACACGACCAACTGGCTAACGGTTAGGTTCATTTGAGCAGGCTCCTATTGTTGAGGTTGCATCAAGCCCTGGGCATCATTCTACACCATTATAATATAATTCCCGCCAGTCAGCATGGTGTCCAACCCTTCGGAATTAAAATATAAAGCGTGGCGACTTCCAGGGGGCATTGTAGGGGATCTCGTCCCGTCGCCACCCCCCGAGTGTCGAAAACACCTGAAAATTTGTACGGGTTGGTCGTGATCTGACCAAGCACCTCTGTATTATTTGAGTAGATTCGGTAGCCAGGGCTGTGGTGCAAAATCGAATTCCATTCCAACGAAAGGGTACAGCGATGTCAGAAGAGATCAATCAAGCCGGGTCGGATACGCCAAGTGAAGACGAAGGTATGGGGCCAGAGGAAGAAAGTAGGGCAGACATCGCCGTCGCCGTGAATTATGGAGAGACATTCGAGGCATGTCAGGTTACGGCCCGCAAGGTACGGGCGGCGAGGGAGTTGATCGAACTGGCAGGCGGCTACAAGGAGGCCATTGTCTTGGTAGATGCAGTGTGGTTTGTCGCTTCAGAATCCGACGATGCTAACGCCAGGGTGAGCAAAGACGAGGATGATTCTGAAGTGGAATACCGAGCGGACTTTGAGGCGTGGGAGGCCAGAACTCGCAAGGTGATGGCGGCAGAGAAGCTACTGCAACTGGCCAGCGGCTACGACGAGGCATTCATGCTGCTGGATGCAATGGAGGTCGTCAAGCACGGAAAGCAGGGACACAACCAAGTGGCGAAGGTTCGTGGTGCTGCTGGCGGTTATCACAAGAGGGCTGCGGCGGCATTGAAAAAAACAGATGAAAGTGAGTAGGGACGAAGTTCCCAAGAGAATTGCCAGGAGCCAATTATGCCAAGCTATACAGAGGAAAAACGCCGCCGAATCGAACAGTTCGCCCAATGCCTGCGGCTGATGAACCTTCGCCGCCAAAAGGTGGTCAAGCACGACTGTTTCATCATCTTTGACGAAGCACCACCCGAGGATGCCGGGTCGCCCAAGCTCAAAGAATCGGTGGCTATCAAGGCAGATTGCATAGCCGATGGTGGCTCGCCATCAGGACGGTTGGGAGATTTCAAGGGATTGTTGAAGCCTGGAAAATCCAGAAAACGCCGTTCACGCTATCTCCAATTTGCGTTTCGACGGGACTGCTTCTACTTGGAACTGCCCAACAACACGGTCTTCCCCCAAGAGGCTCAGCAGATATTTCAATACCGCCTGGGATTCTACTGGGCAAAGAACCGCCCCGACCTGCGTTGGGTGCGGGCCAACTGGGAGGACATTTTGACCTGGGAACCGTTGCAGAAGATCTACCTCTATCGAGACGAGGAATCCGCTGCCGAGGACATGGCCTTCATTCTTTTTCAGGTATGGAAGTTCCCCGTCGATTCGCCGCTTTACATCAAGGCGGCGTCGTTTCATACAGATCACCACTTCGAGCATGGCAAGCAGCTTGACTGAAACCATTTAATTTAAGGAGCGTGACATGATTGACCAAGAAGTTCAACAAGTTGTACCAGACTCAGCGATTAAATTCCGTGAATTGCTCAGTACCCTGACCATCGGACAGCCCTCCCACCACCACAACCTGACGTTCTTTCCGCTATTCTGGCCGGGAAACCCAGTGCCGTCTTATACCTTGCTCAGCACGGCGATTGAGGCAGGCGAGGTCGTGGTGGAAGAGGTCAATGAATCGGGCAGCGTTCCCAACCTGTCCGTAAAAAACAAGTGCAAGCGGCCCTTGCTGATCCCCGAAGGCGAGATCCTCATGGGGGCCAAGCAGAACCGGGTCATCAACGTCACGGTTTTGGTGGCCGCAGGGGTGAAGTTTCTCCTGCCGGTTAGTTGCGTGGAAGCGGGCCGCTGGCGATACAAGTCTCGGCATTTCGAGTCGAAGTTCCACTCCCCGCCATCGTTACGCCACAAAAAGCTGAAATCGGTTCACCGGAGCCGGTCGGCAGGCGGTCCTGCGGCCAGCGACCAGGGTGAGGTCTGGGACGAAGTGCAAGCCTGCCTGTCTGGCGTTTCTGCTACCTCCGAAACAGCATCTTTGACTGATGCTTTTGATGCCGCCGAAGAAACTCTGAAGGAAGCCTGCAAGCAATTAGTGATGCCCGAGGGTGCTGCGGGCGTACTGGTTGGCCGTCACAACCGGATCATCGGCATGGATTTGTTCGATTCCCCAACGACGCTCAAAACGCTTTGGAGCCGACTTTCGGATGCCTATTTCTTCGATGCCCTGCGTGATCCGGCCGCCGCTCCAGAAACCCCGGTCGATCATGCCCAACAGTTCATCGAAAAGCTGGGCATTGCGGCAAAACCACGGGTTCCAGCCCTGGCATTGGGCGACGAACTGGAAATTGCCAGCGAAGGACTCGTCGGGGCTGCCCTGCTCTACGATGGCGGTATTTGCCACTTGGCTGCATTCAGCGATGGGTAACAAAACAGGGGATTCACAATGACAAGTACGCTTCTCGATTCCCCACCAGGGCTTTCAAGTGGAGTGGGCTTGGATTATGCTCACATCTTGACTCGGTGCTACCTTAAGAGGATGAATAATACGATGGCCGACCAACTGCCCCTGGTGCGTCAATGGATTCTCTTACGCAAACTCTGTTCCTGCCATTACGGCGTGACCATCAAGGATATGGTCCATGAACTGAGCGTAAGCGAAAAGACGATCCGCCGTGATCTGGAAACTTTTCAGGCGGTGGGTTTTCCACTGAATGAAACGGTTGGCGAATTTGGCCGCAAGACTTGGCACATGGAAAACGGCAAGAGCGAGCCGGGCCTGAACTTCGCTTTTGATGAGGCCATCGCTCTTTACCTCGGCCGACGTTTTTTGGAACCGCTGGCCGGGACCATGTTCTGGGCGGCTGCTCAACGGGCCTTCAAAAAGATTAGGGCTACGCTGGGTACGAAGGCCCTGAAGTACATCGACCAATTCGGCACGATCTTCCATCAGACGATGGTTGGGTCGGGTGACTACACGAAGAAAGCCGAGTTGATCGACGAATTGATGGTCGGCATAGAGGATCGCAAGGCCGTCTTCATTACCTATCAATCACTGAAGGCCACGGAGCCGGTCACTTACGACGTTTATCCCTACGGCCTGATTTACCATCGGGGTGCCTTGTACTTGGTCGGCCGGTCGCCGCAGCGAGAGGAAATTTGCCACTGGAAGATCAGCCGGATCGAGGATGCCAAAGTCACTCCGGTTCATTTCCAGCGGCCCGAGGATTTTGATCTTCAGCAGCATTTGGCGAAGTCATTCGGCGTTTATCATGGCGATGGCGACGTGAAAATCAAGGTGCGTTTTGCTCCCGCCGTGGCTCGCTATGTTTCTGAATCGAACTGGCATGAAAGCCAAAAACTCACGCCGCAAAAGGACGGCGGTGTGGTGGCCGAGTTCGATTTGTCGGATACCGAAGAGATCAAACGCTGGATAATGAGCTTCGGGCAGTACGCCGTGGTGCAGGAACCGGAGTCACTTCGGGATGAGATTGTACGGGAATTAAACTCGCTGCTGGCTGTATACAAGGAGGAACCGGGAAGGACTCTTCGCCGTCGTCAGGGTGCGGAATCGTAATTCCGCACCATATATTACTGTCTCCGCTTTGGTTATCATGAGAATCTAGGTAATTTGAGGGCTGGCAAGGCGGTACGCCTTGCCAGCCCTGCTTAACCGGACCTAAGTCGTTGCCTTTTCGCTAGTTGAGATAGATGCAATGCTTGCAAGCATCCCTCAGAATAAGTAAAATGGTGTTTTCCCTGAAATAATATATTGTCATACCCCGCAGTAGTGGTGCTATCGCCCGGTTGAATGGCATCTTTATGACGATCACGGGCCGCTCTTTGAATGATTAGGCAATGCCAGCATTTTGGAATGACAATGAAATGGGCCACTGGAAAAAGCCCAGTGCGCAACCCACGATACCGAAGGTTTGGACACACGGCCCGGTCCTGCAAGCTGCTGACCCGCAGCGTCCACGGTATTGCCAAGACAGCGGGGCTGAATGGGGCCGAGTTGGGATATATCCTGGCGGCGATTGACAAAATCCAGAGAGTTTAGTGATCGGAGCAAATACAGGAGATGACCATCATGTCGAGATCGGAAGATCGCAGATATTTCATCGCAAAGCATGGCCTTGATGCCTTTGAGACATTGCCCAATATCATTTGGAGAACTGATAAGGGGCCAAAAGATGTCCCGCAACGATTCAATCAGGTGAAGAAGGAAGACCGATGGGTTGCCTTCGCTTACACCACCAGCGATTATAGGGAGCGACCACTAAGCCTCGTCACAGGCTTCTATGAATGCGTTCAGGAGAAGGATTACCTGAACATTCCTTCTGCGGGACTGCCAATCTCTGACGGGGCAACAAGAGCTTGGATAATCGAGGGCAAGCCATTCGGGAAACTGCTTCGCCGCCCAGTCGGTGTTCCGCCTATTGATGACCTTCTCGGCAGGCCGCATTTTAAGAACGAGACACTCGTTCCGATCACTGCCGAAGAGTTCCAGAAAATTCACGCCTATGCCTTCAGCCACCAGTTCAACACCGACAAGATTCCGCTTCTTGGACGACAACCGAAGAACGAGCAGGAGGTTCTGTCGATTGTTGTCGGTGGACATAGGAAGTTAGGGATCGAAAAGATCATCCAAGTCCAGAAGGCGTTCCCTGACCTCCTTGTGAAAATCGAAGGGCACTCAGGGGACGTATATCTTGAGCTTGAAGTCTACAGTCAAGGCTTCTTCTCACACTGCCATCACGAACATGTCCGCAATCGCCGGTTCGTGAAAGATGATACACCCATTGCTGTCCTCTGTTGGGTTGACAACGACAAGCGTGTGAAAGACTGCGTGCATCGTGTCTACGAACTTCAAAGCCTAATTCGAGAAGGAAAGAAAATCGTCTGGTAACAGCCACATTACGAATCGCAAAATCAACCATGCGTTATCACGCTGACCTAACCGCAGGATCGCTCAAAGTGCCCGAAAGCCGGGTCGTGGCCGACCTTTTGCTGCGGGGCGTCGATGAGCAGGCGTGGAAAGATGCGATTGTGACCCAAAACCTACTTCAAGCCAGGAACCCGGCCACGGCCATTCGTGTGAGTAGGCTTATCCGCAAACGGTTGGAACTGATGGGGGCCGATTTATGGCAATTGATCAAAGATGGCTCGGCCGTCGTTGCTGCGCACGCCGCCCTCGCCGCTGCCGTCAAGCATAGTTTCCTGCTTGGCGATTTCTTCGATCTGGTCGTGCGAGATCAATATCGGGTCTTCGCTAAAACCCTCACCAATAAGCTGTGGGAAGATTACCTGGACGATTGCCGTGGCCGTGACCCGGATATGCCGTTGTGGAATGAATCGACAAGGCGGCGGCTACGATCTTCCGTCTATCAGATCCTTGCCCAGGCCGGGTATATCGACAACACGAAACAAAGAACACTTCAGGCAGTTCACCTCGACGCCCAGGTGCTTCACTACCTGAAAAAGCAGGATGAACAATATGTCCTCCGTTGCATCCAGGTGGCCCCATGAGTGATGCCCTTAGCGACCGATTGAACCAAGTCCTTCCCCGTATTACCTCTGATGAATTCCTGGCGGGCAAGGGGCTTGGCAATGAAATTGCCTTCTTCATCTTCGACTATCCCGCCGAAGAAGAACTTCGCATTCGGGAGCACGTTGGCTTTCTGTTGGAGCACATCCCCAAGCACAAGCCGGGCCTGCGGGTCAAACACATCAACCTCTTCGATTTGGTGATCGATCACCTGAAAGAGCGCAATTTGCTGGATCGTTCCCTGCTAATGCAGAAAGAGAAGGGGGACGAGGCCCTGCTCAAGGCCCTCGGTGCCCCGCTGCATGAAACCAAAGTGGCGCAAGTCTTTGTCCAGGCTGCCCAGCCCGATCAGCACGATCTAGTCCTGGTGTCGGGCGTGGGCAGCGTGTGGCCGCTCCTTCGGGCGCATTCCCTGCTGAATAATCTGCATCACCTGATGGGCAATACCCCGCTGGTGATATTCTACCCCGGCCGATACGACGGCCAGTTCCTTCGTCTCTTCCAAAAACTGAAAAACGACAACTACTACCGGGCTTTCAAGCTCGTTTCCTAGCGAGATTAACCATGCAGATCAAGAATCTTTTTGAGCGGGATATTTTCCGCTCCATCAATGGCGTGGTGAAGGCCCAACAACTGGATGACTTCTCCGTTTGGCAGGAGTTGGATGAGTTCGTTTTCACGAAGGAACTCGACAAGTATTTTCGCAAGTTCCTCACGGCCTTTCTCGATGCCATCGACCACGGAAACGATCCGAACATCACGGGGAAGATGGCCGTCTGGATCGCCGGTTTTTTCGGCTCCGGTAAGTCTCATTTTCTCAAGGTGCTGTCGTACCTTCTGAAAAACGATCTCCATTCCTACCAAGGCCAGAGCAAAAAAGCCGTCGATTTCTTCCTGGAAAAGATCAAGGATGCGATGCTCTTTGGAGATGTTCAGCGGGCCGTCGCCTCCAATACCGATGTGATCCTCTTCAACATCGACAGCAAGGCAGACAACAAAGCTGGCCGGGAAGCGATTCTGACCGTCTTCCTGAAAGTCCTGAACGAGACGCAGGGCTACGATGGGGACCATCCCCACATCGCCCACATGGAACGCCACCTCGATAGCAAGGGCAAGCTGGCCGCATTCCATGCCGCATTCAAGGCGGCAACGGGGCTGGAATGGCTCCAGGAGCGAGACGCTTATGAGTTTAGCCAAGATCAGGTTGTCGAGGCCCTTTCCCAGACCCTTGGCCAAAGCCGGGAAGCGATGGCAAAATGGATCGACAACGCCGAAAGCAACTTCTCTTTGACGGTCGAAAACTTCTGTAAATGGGTCAAGGAATATCTCGACTCCAAGGGACCGGACCACCGCCTCGTCTTCCTGGTGGACGAGATCGGCCAATACATTGGGTCCGATGGGCACCGGATGCTGAACTTGCAGACCATCGTCGAAGACCTGGGAACAGTGTGCAAGGGCCGTGCCTGGGTCATCGTCACGTCGCAGGAAGAAATCGACAAGGTTATCGGTGAATTACGCACGGCAGCGGCCAACGACTTTTCCAAGATTCAGGGCCGATTCAATACCCGACTGTCGTTGTCGAGTGCCAATGTCGATGAGGTCATCCAGGCCCGATTGCTCGCCAAACGGGAAGAGGTGGAGGCGGAACTAAAGGACGTGTTCACCGACAAGGGAGACATCCTCAAGAGCCAGCTTACCTTCACCGGCTGCGGGATGACCTTGAAAAGCTACAAGGATGGCGACGATTTTTGCAGGAATTACCCCTTTGCGCCTTTTCAATTCCAACTGATCCAGAAAATCTTCGAGCAGATTCGTAAGGTCGGTGCCACGGGCCTGCATTTGGCGAAGGGTGAGCGGTCGATGCTCGATGCCTTCCAGTCTGCGGCCAAGACTGCGGCACTTCAGGAAGTTGGCGTCCTCGTCCCACTTTACGATTTCTACCCCTCCATCGAAAGCTTCCTCGACACCACGGTGAAGCGGACCATCGATCAGGCTGCCCAGAAAACTAGCCTAGAGCCGTTTGACATCAAGTTGTTGCAGGTTCTCTTTCTCATTCGCTACGTCGATGAGATGAAAAGCACCGTCGATAATCTGGTCGTCCTCTGTATCGACCAGATCGACGCCGATAAGTTGGCCTTGCGGCGGCGGATCGAAGATAGCCTTGGGCGGCTGGAAAAAGAAACGCTCATCAATCGTACCGGCGACACCTATTTCTTCCTTACGAACGAAGAGCGGGATGTCAGCCGAGAGGTCAAGGGTACGGACCTCGCTAGCGGCGAAGAAGCCACCCTGCTTGGCGATATTATCTTCAATGACGTGCTGAAAACCAAGTGGAAGCACCGCTATAGCGTCAACAAGATGGACTTCCCCTTCGTCGGCATGGTCGATATGCATCCGATGGGCCGACGTGTCGAAGGCAACTTGGTCGTTTCGGTCATTTCGCCCCTGGGGGATGACTACGAGTATTTCAATGACCAGAAGTGCGTCATGGAAAGTACCAATGAAAACGGCCAAGCCCTAATCCGACTGCGGGACGATGAATGTCTGGGGAGGGAACTGCGGATTTACGCCAAAACCGAAAAATATCTGCGGACCAAGAGCGATAGCGGCCTGCCCGAACCGACGAAACGCATCCTGCGGGATAATGCCGAAGAAAACCGGCAACGTCGGGAACGGTTGGCATTCCTCATCGGGCAGATGCTTGTCGAGGCCGGTTACTTTGTGGCCGGGCAACCTTTGGAGCAGAAAGCTGCCGCTCCTGGCGTTGCCCTGGACAATACCCTGGAATACCTCATCACCAATACCTTCACGAAGATGGGGTATCTCAAGCACCTGCATCTCGAACCGCAGAAGGAAATCCAGTCGATCCTTCGCAGCAATGATATTGCCCAGCAAACCCTCGCCCTGAACATGGACGAGGCCAATCCCCAGGCCATCGACGATCTTCGCAATTACGTGGAACTCTGCCACAAGACCAGCAAGCAGATTGTCTTGCACGACATGATCGAGAACCGTTACGCCAACCGGCCCTACGGCTGGCCTTCGATGGAAGTCGTGATGCTGGTGGCACGGCAGATTGTCCTGGGCGAGATCAGCTTGGTTATGGAAGGCAGCGTGCTGCCCTTGGACAAGGTGTACGATGCCCTGACCACGCCCAACCGATGGCGCAAGATTACCATCCTCAAGCGGCACACCCCTGATCCGGCCATGATCCAAAAGGCCCGGCAGATCGGCAAGGACGTGTTTTCCGAAATCGTGCCGGATGGTGAAGACCCATGCGTTACCTTCCTCAAGGCCAAACTGCGATCCTGGGAAACCAGTCTCGCCAGTTACAAACCTTTGGCCGATACCGGAAATTACCCTGGTCAGCAGGAGATCGTAGATTGCCTCTCCGTCGTCAAATCTTTGCTTGCCTGCGACGACAGCTACAAGTTCATTGAACGGTTCAATGAGCGGAAATCCGATCTACTTGAATTATCCGATACCTTCCGTGACCTGGAGCATTTTTATGAACACCAGAAGCCGACATGGGACAAACTCCGCAAGGCTTGCGACCGGTTTCAACTGAATCGCATGGAATTGGACCAAGATGCCAAGGCGGCACCTGCGATCCAACGGATGCAGGAGATATTGCAGCAGAAGGAACCCTACAGCAATATCAAGGAGGCCGAGGGGCTTATTACAACAGTCGAAGCAGTCAACACGACATTGGTTTCCGGTCGGCGTAGTGAAACTTTGGCGAAGATCGATCAAAACATTGCCGAGGTCACTAAGGAATTGGCGGCTGCCCAGGCCGATACCCTTCGATCCACCTGCTTGGGGCCACTGGAGAAATTACGGAAACAGGTTGAACGGCAGGAAAGCGTGGCCCATATCACGCAGGCCGAGCAAGCGGCCGTCCAGGCGGTCGATGCTGCGATGTCGAAGATCGAGGAAGCGGCAAAAAAGAAGCAGGCCGAGCAGAAGCAGCCGACTGGAAGCGATCCACGGAAGCCCGTGGTCAAGCCCCGCTGCGTCGTCAAGCCAGCCGAATTGGTGGCCTCCGGTTATCTGGAAACCACGGACGACGTGAACCAGTTCATTGATCAGCTTCGGCAGCAGCTTGATCAGGCCATTGCTTCCGGCCAGCGGATTCAGATTCGATAGGATATTTAACCACGGATAACACGAAGGACACGGATAATAAAGATAATATAAGATATTTAACCACGGATAACACGAAGGACACGGATAAAATCGGAAATGGACAAAGAACTGATTCACAAGGAGCTGAGCGAAGCTATTATCGGGGCAGCAATGACTGTCGTTAATGTACTTCGCCCAGGACTGGACGAGAAGTTGTACGAGAATGCCTTAGTGATCGAATTGACGAAACAAGGCCACACCATTGAGCAACAAAAGCAGTTCCCCGTTTACTACGACAATCAGCATATCGGAACCTTGATTCCCGACCTCATCGTGGATGGGCTTGTGATTGCTGATCCGAAGGTCGTTACCGCATTCAACGACACCCACATGGCCCAAATGCTCGGTTATTTGAACATCACAAGTTTGAAACTGGCTCTCCTATTGAACTTTAAGAACTCCCGATTGGAATGGAAACGAGTCGTCCGCTGAATCCCATCCGTGACATCCGTGTTATCCGTGGTTAAATTCCCATGAACCGCAGCAAACTAAAAACCTACGCCCCCAAGGCCCGTCGTGACTTCATCCGTGCGATGACGGATCGGGCGGCTATTTATGGGCTGACCGAGAGCACGTTTGAACCGGTCACGGAGGAAGGCGACATAGCGGTTATCGCCGGTAAGGCACATCCTTTCTCCGTAGCCGCCAAACGGAGGTTGCTCGATGAACGAGTCAAGCGACTAGGCTTTCATCAGGTCATGGAGGCTTGTGCCTACACATGGTTCAACCGGTTTGCTGCCATCCGGTTCATGGAACTCCACGGCTACCTCGACCACGGCTACCGGGTGCTCTCGGGAGCAAAACCAACTACGGAAGACAAATCAACCACGGATAACACAGAAGACACGGATAGGAAAGGCTATTCTTCTTCATCTGTGAAATCCGTGTCATCCGTGGTCACTCTTCCCGAAATCCTCCTCCATGCCGAACACGTTGATTTCCCCGGCCTCGATAAGAATAAAGTCATCGAACTCAAGCTGGATGGCACCAGGGAGGCGGAACTTTACCGGATGCTCTTAATTGCCCAGTGCAACGCCCTGCACTCGGCCATGCCGTTTCTGTTTGAAAAGATTGATGACGAGACGGAACTGCTCCTGCCCGACAACCTGTTGCACTCGGATTCACTTATCCGGCAATTGGTCAACGAGATCGATGAAGCCGATTGGCAGCCGGTCGAAATCATCGGCTGGATCTACCAGTTCTATATTTCCGAGAAGAAGGACGAGGTGATCGGGAAGGTTGTCAAGAGCGAGGACATTCCGGCCGCCACGCAGCTTTTTACGCCCAACTGGATTGTCAAGTATCTTGTCCAGAACAGCTTGGGGCGGCTTTGGCTGGAACATCATCCCGATTCGCCACTGAAGGCGAAGATGGAATACTACATCGAGCCTGCGGAACAGACGCCGGAAGTCCAAGAGCAGTTGAAGGAGATCGTTCGGCAGAGAGTTTTGACCACGGATAACACGGATAACACGGATGCGACAGATAAGGAAGCCAAGCAGTCCACCACAATATCTTCCTTATCCGTGCCTTCCGTG